>SHVZ01000012.1 GCA_009694025.1 Alphaproteobacteria bacterium
TGCTGAAAAACTCGGATCGAGAGCGACAATGAGGACGGATCGAATCAGAACGAGCGCAGTTTTAAATCGATCGTGCGTCGCAGCCTTCGTTCTTGAACCAACATTGCTCACTGATAGGGTGCGAAACCCTTTTTCAGCAAACTGCTAGACCGACCGACGTACCAACTTCAGCTGTGGCATCGATCAGCGTCGCGCCCAGCGTCGAAAGAGCCTGACCGGTTTCGCTAAACTCAACAGCGCCTTTGACGACTGCGCCTAAGGCAGAGATGCTCAAGATGCCCAACAATGAGAGCAAATTGGAGTTCGCTCTGTCGGCTAACAAGCGGGCGCGCTCTGGCATCCGCCCGACGCCAACCTCCTGGTTGATCTCTTTCACAAAGCGACCTGTTTCGGGCTCAGCGAGTTCATTGCTCGCAGCCAAGGCCGTCGCAATCTTGAGCGTGCGCTCCCGATAAGCGAAATCTTCTTCGCGGGACCGCTGATATGCGGATGCATCTTCCAAAAATTGCCGCCCCTCCGACGTCGCAAGTACGAAGGGACCGTTGAGCATAAGAACATTGCGCACTGCCGCAATTTGAGTCGCATTCAGAGGCGGCTCTAGACTGTCTGTGGCCGAGCTTTGGACATCGTGCAGATTCTGAAGCTGAATGCCACGCGCGGCTAAGACGACAAGACGAACGTCACTGAGCGGTCGGTTAATGGCATCAAAATAGTCGGTAGCCACCCTGACCAAGTCGAGGTGAGAGTTGCTGCCCCGCATGCCATCAACCAAGGCATGGGTGGCCCGGATGAGTTCGGGATGAAGCTGCTCTAGGCGCGCTCTATCTGCATGGTCGAGATCCAACGGATCCGGTCGGAGTTCTATTCGACCGGCTTTCGAGATACCAAATCGCGGCCCCTCTGCCTGCGCCGGGACCTTTGGAGTAGCGAAATTGTCAGGCCCGCCTTCATAATCACGGTAAATACCGATAATCGGGGCCCCACTTTTTCCGGGCTCAACATTGTCCTTTCGCGCCAGCTTAGACACCAGGAACTTTTCCAGCGCCGCGCTGGCCTCTCGGATTCCGTCGATCGAGGATGTGATCACGGCCTTATGGACCAGATCGAACCCGGCCTCGACGATGTCGGCGCCGAGCTGCACCGCCCGCGCGACGAAGACGGTGTAGTCCCCAGCGGCTGACGCCGCCCGGTTCAGCCGGTCGAGGAGCCGCACCCGCGGCTCGGCAGCACCCAGTTCGATCCGCTCCTGGCGGGCCAGCACCTCGACGTCCCTGATGCCGCGCATGAGATTGTCGGCGGGAATCGACCCCGGGATCTTGTGCCGGTCCAGATCGTCGGCGAGGTCGGCGGAGGTCTTGGCATTCTTACCGGCCGAATCGGCCAGCTCGCGAAGATCCGGGGTCCCACTCGTCGCCACCAGCGCCTCCGGCACCGGCGAGGCCTCCGCCGTCTCCTTCGCGGCATCCGCGTACCACGCCCGCGCGGCGCCGACATCCGCGCTGAGGAGGGCCAGGGGCGTGTCGATGCGCCCGCGCAAGGGCATTTCCGGCAGGTCATCTGCGTCTTCGACGACCTCGACCCAGCGTTGCCGCAGCTGCTCCAGCTTGTCGGCGGCATAGGTCAGGGCGCCGAGGGCGCCCTCGACCGACATGCCCGGCGTCTGCTCCAGGGTCGCGGCCAGGGCGTCGATGTCACCCTTGGGGAATCCGTCTGGAAGCAAGTTCTCGTCGGCCAGCGCCTCCCGCAGCGCCTTGGCGCTGGCGACGACCATGGCGAGCCAGCGGGCCAGCTCGGCGGGAGGGGCGACCGGTATGTCGGCGCGCGTCGGGTACATGCGGCTGATCCAGGCCGGAGCAAGGCTTCAGGTATCGATAGTAGAGTGTTCCTTGGACCTTGCCCATGAGCGCTGCGACGACCGCATGCAGGCGACCGACCCGCCGGGGATGCCTGACAGTCGACGAGGCCCGATTGCGTCTTACCGTCCCTCGTAGTACGTTTTTGCCGTGATCCGGTCGTGGCGAAATGCAGCGAGCCGTAAAGTCTGGGAAGGTGAGCGGCCGAACCGCTTTCGAGGACTCGACTTCGAAGCGACCATCGATCTGCTCCTCGCCCTGAACGTCGCAGAGACGCTTCAGGACCTTGGGGCCTTCAGCAGCGTCGGGCTTCACAAGCTCAAAGGAGATCGCCGGAGCCAGTGGGCCATGACCGTCAACGGCCGTTGGCGGATCTGCTTCGAGTTCCGCAAGGGGGACGCCTACGAGGTCGAGATCGCCGACTATCACTCAGGATGAAACCATGACTCCCGTCGCGCATCCCGGACGTCTTCTGAAACGCGAACTCTCGACACGCGGTCTGAGCGCCAACAAGCTGGCGATCGCGCTCGGCGTTCCGTCCGGCCGCATCACCGATATCCTCAATGCGCGCCGCTCGATCACAGCGGATACGGCCGTCCGCCTCGGTCGTTTCTTCGGCAACCGGCCGCAGTTCTGGCTCGATCTGCAGAGCCAGCACGATATCGCCATCGTCGAGCGCGAGCACGGCCGGGAGATCGCCAAGCACGTTCATCCGGCCAGTGCTGCTTAAGGCACGTTCCGTTCAGGTATGAGCCATTTGCGCAGCACGCCCTCTCCTGCGCGCAGCGCGGCGACATGTATGTCGAGGTCATGGTCGAGACGCCGATGAGCCTGACCAAGAAGCAGAAGGAGCTCCTGGGCGAGTTCGAGGCCGCGGGCCCGGCCGAGAAGACCAGCCCGGAATCCGCCGGCTTCTTCGCCAAGGTCAAGGATCTGTGGACCGACCTCAAGAGCTGAGGGCCGACAGCGCCTTGATCTGACGGCCGTCGGCGGAAAAATTCTCGGGCGCCAGCCAGGCGGCGAAGCGGGCAGCGATCGCCGGCCATTCGCGGTCGAGGATGGCGTGGACGGCGGTGTCGTAGTTGGCGCCCTTGATCCAGCGATGCTGGCGGAGGGTTCCCTCCAAGACGAAGCCGAAGCGGGCCGCCGCCCGCATCGAGGCGTCGTTCGCGGGATTGCAGCGCTACTCGACGCGGCGGTAGCCGAGCGTCTCGAACAGATGGCGGAGCGCCAGGAACACCGCCTCGGTGGCGCCGGTCCGGCGCTGCAGGCCGATGCCGAAGACGAGCCCGATTTCCGCCGTCCCCATCGCCGGCGCGATGCTGAGGATGAAGAGGAGGCCGGCGGCCTCACGCGTGCCCGCCGTCTTGTCGACGATCGCGAACATCGCCTGGTCCGGCTTCACCGCGCGGTCGCCGAGCCACGCAGCGAAGGCGGCTTCATCGACGAACGGATCGACCGGCGTGCCCGCCCACAGAGAGGGATCGTCCCCGATCGCCCGCCACAACGCCGCGCCGTGGCGCCCGCGATCGACGCGCTCGAGATCGACCGAGCGGCCGGGAAGCCCGCCGACATCGACGGGCGGACGCGGGAGCGAGGGGACCAGGGTCATCCGGCCTTGGAATGAAACAGGCTAAAGCTTGGGCAGGGTGGGCGGCATCGGGGAGAAGATCGGAGGGGATGCGAGGGTGCCGAACGGCCTGCCGCCCTTCTTGAGTTCGAGGAAGCCCGTCCACGCGGCGACGAACTTGTCCGCATCGGCGTCCGAATGGAACCGGACGAGGCATCCCACGACCTTGCCATTGACCTTGAGCGGCCCGCGCAAGCTGGCGCGGCCTTCGAGGCCCATGATCTCCAGCGCCCGCAGCACCAGCCCCGGACTGGGGTCGGCGGCGCCGAACTCGATCTCGCGAACGATCATGCCGCGATGTTAGCCGACGGCACGCCGCTCCTCAAACGACGGAGGTCGCGACCGGCGACAGCGGCGCGGCGACATCGGTCGGCAGGATCTCGACCTCGATTTCGGCGAGGCGGCGGTAGACCCGAACCCGGCGTCGATACGGCCACCAGTCGTAGAGGTAGATTTCGAGCGGGCGCCAAAGCGCGACCCAGCCGGCGATCAAGAGGCCCTCGCCGACGATGCCGGCCGCCGTGCCGGCGTCGGCCGAAAGCACGAGCTGGCGGAGCAGGAGACAGAGGCCGAGGAAGCCGAGGCCGATCAGCAGGCTGTCGCGCCCGCGGCGGAGCTCGAGGCGGAGGTCGCGGGCGGTGATCTGGGCCTGGAAGGCGAAATAGTTGCGGATGGCGACGCCGAGGCCGCGCGCCTCCGCGGTATCGGCCTCCGCTGCCGGAAGGTGCAGGACCAGCCGCGCCGACATGGGCCCGAGCTCGCGGAGCGCGCCGACGATGTAGTCCTCCGCATCCCGGTCGAGATCCTTCCGGTGGAAGGGCGAGGGATCGAAGACGTTGAAGAGCTGCCGGAGCGTCTCCAGGCGGAGCTCGATCAAGGCGACCCCGTCCTGGATGCGGTAGGGGAGCGGGGCGAGATCAGCCATCGGGGCCCTCGCGGCCGGCGCCCGAGAGCCGCGAAAGCAGCGGGGCGTCCTCCGGAACCGCCTCGCGCTGGCAAAATCCCGGGTATGACCCGGTCATACTCTACGTCCCGGTGGTCGCGGCACCGACCGGGGGCTGGTCATACTCGGCGACGCCGAGGACCTGTCTTTCCCTCACCATGGCCTGCACGATGGCGCGACCTTCCCCTTCCAGGAACTCGATCTGGCCTCGCGCCTGGGCCAACATGTAGCGGAGGGCGAAGCACTGCCCCTCGGCCAGGTGTACCCGGGAGTAGCTTTGTAGAACCGATTGAATACCACGGGCTTCCGCCACCTTCTCGTCGGTAAGCCGACGGAGTTCCGAGACCGGCAGGAGATGGGCGAAGAACATCGCGACCAGAAACTCCGAACGCAGCGTGTCGCGCCCCCGGGACTTGGACAATGTGGTCGAAAGCCGCGAACGGCCGCTCTCCGTGATGCGGTAGCGCTTGCGATCCGGGAAACGGGCGTCACCGGCGGCGAGCACGGTCGCCTCTTTGTCTTCGACCAGCCGCGATAGCGCCGGGTAGATGGACCCGAAGCTGGCGTTATAGAACGAACCGAAAACATCCTCGAGCGTCTGCTTGATCTCATAGCCCGATGCGTCTTCGAGGCTGAGGACACCGAGGCAGAGCGTGCGAACGTCCATAGGACCGGTCATCCATATCGCGATTCGATATATCATGACAGAGACGCGTTCCCCTGTCAATAAAATCATCTACTTACAGGGTTTATCTGAGGTTAAAAAAGAGTGAAACCCGGTAAAGAAGTGCCGCAAAATCAAGGCTGCCGCTTATCCACAGAACCGCCCGCGCGGTATGACCCGCGGTAACCACGGGACCTCTCTCGTCACCCGGAAAGAGCTCTGCCATACTCGCGCGCGACGGCCGGGGACGGGCCCGGAAGATCGGCGAGGGGGTCGGAACGCACATGAGCGAGGTCAGCATCGGCATCGTCGGAGCCGCGGGACGGATGGGGCAGATGCTGGTGAAGCAGATCGGCGACACCCCGGGCGCCCGCCTGGTCGCCGCCGCCGAGGCGCCGAACGGCGCGGCCGTCGGCAAGGACGCGGGCGAGGTGGCGGGGGTCGGCCGGCTCGGGGTTCTCATCTCTGGTTCAGCCGAAACGGTCTTCGAGCGATCTCAGGTGGTGATCGATTTTACCGCGCCCAGGGCCAGCGTCGCCCATGCGGAGCTCGCCGCCACCCGCGGCACCGCGATGGTCCTCGGCACCACCGGGCTTTCCGCCGACGAGGGGGCCCGTATCCGCGCCGCCGCCGCCAAGGCGCCGATCGTGTGGGCGGACAATATGAGCGTCGGGGTCACCTTGCTCGCCGAGCTGGTCCGGCAGGTCGCCGGCACCCTCGATCCCGCCTACGACATCGAGATCGTCGAGATGCACCACAAGCACAAGGTCGATGCGCCCTCGGGCACCGCGCTCCTCCTCGGCCGTGCGGCGGCGGCGGGGCGCAAGGTCGACCTCGCCAAGGTTTCCCAGCGCGGCCGCGACGGCATTACCGGCGCCCGCAAGGCCGGCGACATCGGCTTCGCCAGCCTGCGCGGCGGCGACGTCGTCGGCGACCACACGGTCGTCTTCGCCGGACCCGGCGAACGGATCGAGCTCGGCCACCGGGCCCAGAGCCGCCAGCTCTTCGCCCAGGGGGCGGTTCGCGCCGCGCTCTGGGTCGCCGGCCGCGGTCCCGGTCTGTACTCGATGAAGGACGTTCTCGGGCTCACTACCTAGAGAACCATGTCCCTCTTTCCCGCTCCGATCGCCGCCTCGTCCGGGCTCCGCGACGGCTCCCGGCTCCGCCTCCACGCCATCGGCCCGGAAGACCGGGCCTGCATCGCCGCGGGCTTCCGGCGCCTCTCGGCCGCCTCGCGCTACAGCCGCTTCCTCAGGCCGATGCCGCGTCTGGACGCGGCCACCCTCGATTATCTGACGGCGATCGACGGCGCCCGCCACCTCGCGCTCGGCGCCAGCGCCGGCACCGGCGAGCGGGTCGGGATCGCGCGCTGCATCCGCCTGGCCGAAGATCCGGATACCACCGAGATCGCGGTGACGGTCATGGACGACTGGCAGCGCCGCGGCGTCGCCCGCGTGCTGGCGACCGAGCTTGCGCGCTGGGCCGATGCGGTCGCGATCAAGACGTTCCGGGCGCTGTTCAGCTACGAGAACCGGCCGGTCGCGCGCCTTCTGGCGGGTGCCGGCGTCGCCTTCGCCAACGACGGCGCCGGCCTCCTTCGCGCCGACATCGACCTGGGCCTGATCCTCAGAGGCGCGGGCCCCGCCAGCGCCTGAGCGCGTCGCGGAGCGCGTCGGCGACCTCGAGCCGCTCGGCCGGTGGCAGGAACGTCCCGATGGCGAGGCTCCGGCCATGGGTCGAGAGGAGAAGCCGGCTTTCCGGTTTCGGCGGGTCGTCGAGGACGACCCGGAGCCAGTTCGGCTGGAAGCTCCAGTGCTCGGCCTTGCCGTCGACGGCGTGGCGGTCGACCGTCAGCTCGGTCTCCGACAGACGCACCCGCTCGGCCTCCCGCGCCGCCCGGTTGTTGAGGCGGAAGGCGAGCCAGAGCAGAGCCACATCCAGGCCGAGGAATCCCGAGACCGGCCAGGCGCCGAGGCTCAGGAACACCAGGCCGAGGATGAAGCCGGGGACGGCGGCCAGCGCCAGCACGCACGCCACGCCCCGAGGGTTCAGGCTGCGGTGCGGCCTGAGCCAGGCATCGAAATAGACGGTGGGCGCCGAGGCGGACATGTCGTCGCATGAGAGACTAAGAGCGCCGTCGGGCGGAGGGAAGCCCTGCGCGCCCTCCCGACCGCGGGTTGACCGAGGTCGAAGCCACCGCGTAGAAGGTCTCGGCGTAGCGGCGATGGAGGCGGAGGCCTTGCGCGAACGCCTCAGCGGCCCGGCGGACGATAGGATTTCGACGCCTTGCCGGCCTTGCGCATCGCCTTCACCGCCTCGGGCATGGTGAGGAGCGGCGTCGTCTGCACGTGGGTGAAGGCGCCGGAGGATCCGGTCAGCATGGCGGCGGCGGCGGCCGTCAGGTTGTCCGGCATCTCGGCGATGACGACCGCGTCGTGCGGCCCGAGCGCGAAGTAGTAGTCCTTCAGCCGGCCGCCGACGGCGCGCAGCGCCTTGTCCGCGGCGCGGCGCCGATCCTCGGGCTTGGCGACCAGCTTCCTCGTCGTCTCGGCGGCGAAGCTGAAGCTCAACAGATAATGGGCCACGCGAACCTCCCTGTTTGCCGTCTCGTCGCAGTCGCGCGCGGGGCCGGCACTGCCGAACGCGGCGCGTGAACAGTCTTTCCCATCGATTGGCGAATGTCCACGATATGCCCTAATCTTCACCGAAATCCGGGTCCGGGGGGATGGTGGCGGAGGATCGCGCCAGGAGGCGGCTCGCGGCCATCGTCGCGGCCGATGTCGCCGGCTATAGCCGTCTCGTCGGCGCGGACGAGGAGGGGACGCTGGCGCGTCTCAAGGCGCTCAGGCGCGAGCTGGTCGATCCGAAGATCGCCGAGCATTCCGGACGCATCGTCAATACCACCGGCGACGGCCTCCTGATCGAGTTCGGAAGCGCCGTCGATGCGTTTCGCTGCGTCCTCGAGATCCAGCGCGCCATGACGTCGCGCGAGAGCGGTCTGCCCGAGAACCGGCGCCTCGCCTTCCGCATCGGCGTCAACGTCGGCGACATCGTCGTCGACGGCGAGGACATCCTCGGCGACGGCGTCAACGTCGCGGCAAGGCTGGAGCAGCTCGCCGAGCCGGGTGGCATCTGCATCTCCGCCCGCGCCTACGAGGACGTCCGCGGCCGGCTCGACCTCGACGTCCAGGATATCGGCGAGCAGACCTTGAAGAACATCGAGCGCCCCATCCGCGTCTACCGCATCGCCGTCCATGCTGCCGGTGCCACGCCCCCCATCCCGCGCTGTCGCTCCCGGACAAGCCCTCGATCGCCGTGCTGCCGTTCCAGAACATGTCGGGCGATCCCGAGCAGGATTATTTCTGCGACGGCCTGGTCGAGGATGTGATCACCGCGCTGTCACGCTTCCACTGGCTCTTCGTCATCGCCCGAAACTCGTCATTTGCGTACAAGGGCCGGAACGTCGACGTGAAGCGCGTGTCGCGCGAGCTCGGTGTCCGCTACGTGCTCGAAGGCTCGGTGAGGAAGTCGGGCCAGAAGGTCCGCATCACCGGCCAGCTCATCGACGGCACGACCGGCGCGCACCTCTGGGCCGACCGCTTCGACGGCACCCTCGAAGACATCTTCGACCTGCAGGACCAGGTGACGATGAGCGTGGTCGGCGCGATCGAGCCGAAGCTCAGGCAGGCGGAGATCGAGCGGGCCAGGCGGAAGCCCACGGAAAACTTGGATGCCTATGATTGCTACCTGCGCGGCGTCGCTCGCATGCCGGAAAGAAATCGCCAAGCCATGGACGATGCGCTGGCATTCTTCAGCCGGGCGACGGAGCTGGATTCCAACTACGCCGCCGCCTATGGCATGTCGGCATGGTGTCTAGTATCGCGACGAGTGAATGGATGGACGACGGATCCGGCAGGAGAGGCGCGGGAAGTCCAACGGCTCGTCGAGCGGGCAACGAAGACGGGGCGCGACGATCCGATTGCACTTTACACGTCCGGATGGGCTCTCGCCTACGTGCTCCACGATCTCGACGACGGAGCGGAGCTCATCGAACGCGCGCTCGAACTCAATCCCAATGTCGCCGCCGCCTGGGGCGCCAGCGCATACGTCCAGACCTACCTCGGCCGACCGCAGATCGGAATCGACCACGCAGCGAGAGCGTTGCGACTGAGCCCACGCGATCCATTGAATTTTTCGAGCATCAATGCCATGAGCCTGGCCTACCTCCTGATGGGGCGCTACGCCGATGCAGCGGCATGTGCGCAGAAATCGCTGCAGGAACATTCCGAATCGATGTCGGCGCTGAGAATCGGCGCTGCCTCCAACGCGCTTCTCGGACGGACGGAGGATGCACGAAAACTTGCGATGCGGGCTCTTGCGGTAGATCCCGGACTCACTCTTGCCAAAGTCAGGGGTTTGATCCCTCTCCGTCGGCCCGAGGACATGGATCGGTACCTGGAAGGCTTGCGCATGGCGGGTCTGCCCGAATGACCGGCGCCGCACCGCGCGGCCCCCCCCCTCACCCGACCTCGACGTCCTCCCAGAAGCCGAAGCGGTCGGCGACCTGGCTCATCTTGGGCAGCGGCGCCTCGTAGCTCCAGGCGGCGCGCTCGTGGCGCTCGCCGTCGACCACCACGTCGTAGAACCGGACGCCGTGCGGGCATTCGTTGTCGGACTCGTTCTTCGGCGCCTGCTTCAGCCAGTCGGTGCGCACGGATGCCCGCGGGAAGTAGTGGTATCCCCCGACCTCGACCGTGTCGCTGCTGTCGGCCAGCACGCGCCCCTTGATGACCGCCTTCATGCCCCGATCCTCCGTTCGCGTTGGAGCCGTATCCGATCAGAAGAAATCACGTCGGTCGACTCCCTCCCCCGCGCGTGAGCGCGGGGGAGGGCGGGGTGGGGGCCGAGCGTAGCGAGGATCAGCGGGTTCGGCCGCACCGATATACCTCGCTTCGCTCGGCCCCCACCCTGCCCTCCCCCGGCTTCGCCGCGAGAGGGTTCCGAAGTCAGGCCGGCGCGATCTCCGTCCGGCTCTCGAGATCGGCCTCGATGTCCGAGCGCTTCAGGTGCACCACGTGGTAGGCGCCCGCGAGGAAGGGCTCGAACTGGTCGCGGTAGTGCCTGGAGCCGGGGACGCCGGAATTGCCGATGTTCTGCACGGCGCGGAACGAGGTCGGCTTGGCGAAGTCGACGACGATCCGGTATTCGGCGCCGGATGACGCCGCGTGCGGCGGCAGCTCGCCGCCCATGTTGCGGACCGTGTGCGAGCCGCCGTCGGCCGGTTTCGGCCCGACGTCGAAGCTGGCGGCGTTGTCCGCGGCCGACAGCGGATGCTTCCAGTGCGCGACGTGGATCGCGCCCCAGGCCCACTTCTTCGCATCCGCGCCGAGACGCTTCTTCAAGGTCGCCATCGCCTGCCTCGCCACCGTCGCCGCCTCGGCGGCGACGCCGGTCTTGAAGTACTTGGTCGCCGGCTTGGCCAGCAGGTGGAAGGCGAGATTGGTCTGCTGCATGGTGAGGTCGAGCAGCCGCTCCGGCAGGTGCTCGGAGAGCACGCGCCGCTGCCAGTGGAACATGAAGGTCTCGAACACCGTCGGCGCGATGCCGCTGGTGGTGTAGCGGAAGTCCCAGCCCTTCAGCGCATCGGCCACCGCCTTGGCGTCGGCGTCCTTGGAGCCGGCGAGCGCCTTCAGGAGATGCGGGACCGTCCGCTCGGCGCGCACGCTCTTGACGTCGTTCTGGAGCTTGACCGTCGCGTCCGCGTCCCACTTGCCCGCGGCGAAGGCTTGGTCGATGCGGATGGCGCGATGCGCCTGGGAATAGGCGCCGTAGAGAACGTGCGGGTAGTTCGGCGGCACCGCCCGCTGATTGGCGGAAGCGACGTAGCCGCGCTTCGGATTGTACGAATACGGCAGCCCATCGAAGGGGACGTAGCCGGTCCAGCGGTCCTCGGGGTTGTCGGCGTCGCGGAGCCCGTGGGTGACGCGGCCGCGCACCGGCACGCGCCCGGCCATCTGATAGCCGACATTGCCCTTGGCATCGGCGTAGACGAAGTTGAAGACCGCGCCCGCCCAGTCGCGGAGCGCGTTCCTGAAGCCCTTGAAGTCCTTGGCGCGGCTCAAGCCGATGCTGGCGCGGAGATCGTCGAGATGCTCCATGCTCGACCAGCGGAGCGAGATCGGCGGATGGCCCTTGGGCTCGACCAGCGTCACCAGGTCGTTGACGACGGGCCCGCGCACGGTCGAGCGCACGGTCAGCCTTTGCGCCTTCTCGCCGCGGACGGGGATGGTGACCTGGCGCTCCTCGAACTTGCGCCAGACGTCGCCGTCGCGATAGCGGCTCTTGTCCTTGGGATCGACCTCCTCGCGGTAGAGGTCGCGGGTCGACGCCATGTTGTTGGTGATCGCCCAGGCGATCTTGCCGTTCGATCCCCACCACAGGCCCGGGAAGCCCGGATGGCCGGAGCCGGCGGCATCGTCCTCGGGCCCGTGCAGGCCGTACTCGTACCAGCTCGACGGAATCCAGAACGGCTGATGCGGATCGCCCGCCAGCACCGCCTTGCCCGAGCGCGTGATGCGGCCGGAGGCGGCCCAGTTGTTGGAGCCGGTCTGGTCGTCGCTGCCGGCCATCAGCGAGCCGCCGTCGGGCAGGATCACGCGCTCGGCCGCTTCCGGCGTCAGGTAGAGCTCGCGCAGCGGCTCCGGCAGCAGCTTCGCCGCCTCGGCGGCGAGCAGGCGATCGATGCGGCCGTTCAACGACCACCAGAATCCCCGCGCGATCGCCACCACGTCGCCGACGCTGAAGGGCTCGGGCGCATAGTTCAGCAGCTTGAACTCCGGCGGCAGTTTCTTCCCGAAAATCTCGATCTGCCGGTTGATGCCGGAAACGAAGGCGGCGACGGTCTGGTAGGTCTTGCCGTCGAGCTTGGCCGGCTCGCTCGCGGCGATCAGGTCGATGCCGACGGTGAGGTTGGCGATGTCGCTCGCGACATAGGCCGGCCCCATGACCTCCGCCTGGCGGCCGAGCGCGCGGCGGCGGAGCCGGTCCATCTGCCAGAGCCGGTCCTCCGCCATCACCAATCCTAGGCCGAAGAAGAGATCGGATGTGGACCCGGCGTAGATGTGGGGAATGCCGGCGCGGTCGCGCAGGATCTCGACCTTGCCCTTGACCGCACCGGTCAGGCGCGTGGCGGCGGAGCGAACTGGGGAGCGAACGTCGTCGGGGGCCATGGCAGATCCATCGGATTGGGGAGGGAATGCCCAACCTTGATCCCGTTGGCCCTCACCGCACAAGCGGATCCGGCCGGAGCTGGAAATGCACGACCCGGGGCCTGGACCCCTTGCCGCCTTCCATCAGCCAGGGCGTGCGGTCGCCTGAGGTGGTCCAGAGGCCGCGGCCCTTCCAGCCGGCGTTCGGGTCGTCGATGCGGCCGTCGAAGCCCTTGGCGTAGAAGCCCAGGGGATAGGGGACGCGGAGCACGATCGTCTTCCCGTCCTTGAGCGCGATCAGGCCGTCGTTGAGGTTGCCGGTCGACATCGGCACGTTCTCGCCCAAGCCGAAGGTGTCGTGCTGATCGACCCAGGTGTAATAGCTGGACTCGGCCGAGTTCTCGCCGATCCCCTCGAAGCCCGGGCCCGGATACTGGAAGAACGCCCAGCCTTCCGGGCAATGGTCGCCGGTCGCCGTGGGCCCGTTCAGGACCTTGCACTTGCGGCGGTCGAAGCTGCCGAGATGGCCGCTCGCCAGCGACACCCAGACGACGCCGTTCCGGTCGATGTCGCCGCCGCGGACGCCGAAGCCCGGCTTCGGCACGTTGTAGACCTCGGCCAGCGCGGTTGCCGGCGGGTTCGGGCCGGGATCGAGGCGGATGACCGCGCCGGGACGCCCCGTCATCTGGGCCCCGAGCGCGGCCGAAGCGCCCCAGATCGAGCCGTCGACGGGGCTCGGCATCACCGCGTAGAAGCCGGTGGCGATGCGCTTGTCCTTGGCCGGATCGACCGGCCGGTCGGGCTCGACATAGTCGTCGCGCCGGCCGTTGCCGTTGGTGTCCAGCACCAGCGCGGTCCAGCCCTGGGACTTCGCCGCGTCGCCGGTCTCCTCGAACATCTTGGCGTTGACCCAGCCGACCACGGGACCGCCGCCGGAAGTCCACAGCGTGTCGTTGGCGTCGTAGCCGAATTGCAGGTGATGGGTCCCGAAGCAGGTGTCGACGAAGCGGTAGGCCATCGTCTTCGGATCGAGGATGGTCAGTTGCCGGTTGGTGCGCTCGAGCGGGAACAGCTTCGCCGACGGGTGATCCGAGCCCCGCTTGCAGAAGGCCGGGTTGTCGGCGTCGCGAAAGCGCGCGGCGAACCACACCTTTCCGTGCCTGTCGAACATGCCGTTGTGGTTGTTGGCCTTGGTGTCCCAGATCTTCTCCTCGCCCCAGTAGGGCGACGGCGCCAGCACCTTGTCGCTGGCGGCATGTCCGGGCCCCAGCGCCTCCTTGGTCGCGGGGTCGCGCACCGGCGCCTTGAAGGTCGAGACGGTATGCGTCCTCGGATCGAGGATCGGGAAGAGGTCGGTCGAGTATTCGGGCGAGCCGAACAGCGGTCCCCAGGCATTGACCGTGGGATATCGGCGATCCGAGGCGATCAGGTCATGGAGGTAGGCCTTCTCGCTGCCCCATTCCCAGGACGTCACGACGATGTTGCGCTCGACCCCCTCCGGCCGTTTCGGGCGGGCGTGCGGCAGCTCGCCCCTGGCGATGCGGTCGGTCCAGTCGCCGAAATACTTGAAGGGAACGCCGCCGAGCGGCCCGGCGAGCTGGTTCACCATCTGCTCGCCCGACTGGCCGGCCTGGACGCGGCGGATCCAGGCCTCCTCGCCGGACGCGAACTCGCCGAAGGCCGCGGGGATGGTCCGCGTCGACTTCTGCCCGAGCTGGTGGCAGCCGATGCAGCCATTGTTCTTCATCGCGTTCAGCCACGCGGTCTGCGTCACGCCTTCGGGGATGTCGCCCTTGCCGCCGAACTCCGAGGCCGGAGGGATCTTCAGCATCGAATACCAGTAGATCGCCGGATAGACCTCGGCCGCCGCCTTGGCGTCCGGCGCCGGCACGGCGGCGAGGTCGACCGTGCGGCCGGGCTCGACCCGCTGCTTGGATGAATCGACCAGGCCGTATCCCCGGACCCAGACGCTGTAGGCCGCCTTCGGCAGATCCGGCACCAGGTAACGGCCCCGGTCGTCGGTGACGACGATGCGGGCGAACTTGGTCGGGAGGTCGGCGGTCTCGGCGATCACCCAGACCCCCGCCTCCGGCCCGTTCGGCCCGCTGACGACGCCGCCGATCTCGCCGGGCCCGACCGAGAGCTGGGCCAAGGCCGGGGCGGCGATGAGAAGGGTCGCGAGCGCGAGAGCGCCTGGGATCATCGGAGGCTCCTTGGATGCGGCCGAGCTGGCACGATGGAAACCCGCCTCGATGCTGCGCTATTGGGAATTGCCGCACAAGCGGCCGGCCGGCAATATTGCGGAGAGCGAGCATGACGGAGAAACGTCGATGACCAAGCCATCGGGCTACGACCCGAAATCGCTGCCGGAAAGCAACTCGACGAGCTATCCCGAGCCCTTTCGGGCCGGCGTCGTCAAGCGCTGGACGCGCCGCCTCGGCGACCACGCGGGCCTCGAGAACTTCGGCGTCAACCTGACGCGGATCGAGCCGGGCGGCATGTCGTCCCATCGCCACTGGCATCTGAAGCAGGACGAGTTCGTCTATGTGCTGGAGGGCGAGGCCGCGCTGGTGACCGACGCCGGCGAGGAGGTGCTCAAGCCGGGCATGTGCGCCGCCTTTCCGGCCGGCACGAAGAACGGCCACCACTTCCTCAACCGCTCCCGGACGGACCTGCTGCTGCTCGTCGTCGGCGACCGCACGCCGAACGAGGAGGCTGGGTATCCGGACATCGACCTGCACCTCACCACCGACGCCGCCGGCAAGTTCCGCTTCACCCACAAGGACGGCACGCCCTACTGACGGTTTATGCTCTAGACTGGAGCACCCCTTCCGACACGAGCCTCCATGACCGCGAGCGACATAAAGCGCATCCCCAACAAGGCCCTGCCGTCGAAGTCGGCGGTCGCGATCTATCGCTTTCCCGGCGGCGGCTTCCTTTGGGCGGTCGCCACCTCGCCCGACAAGACGCTCGACATCGCAGGGCAGACGCTGGGCGCGCTCGGCGTCCTCGACGGCTATCTCAAGGACGCCGGCCTCGACCGCACGCGCATCGTCAAGGCCGAGATCGTCGTCACCGACCACGACAACAAGCCGGACTTCGACCGCGCCTGGGCGAGCTGGATGCCGGACGGGCACGGCCCCGTCCGCTCCTTCGTCCAGTCGGCGATGCCGGCGGGCGATCTGGTCGAGATCATCATCACCGCCGCCCTTCCCGGCGGCGCCTGACCGTCGGCGACGACGACGACAAGAAAAAGAAGATGCTCCACCGCGACAGCCGCCGCCTCATCGTGCTGCTCGGCGCGCTCACCGCCGTCGGCCCGTTCACCACCGACACCTACCTGCCGTCGATGCCGGCGATCCGCGATTTCTTCCAAGTCGACATGGCGGCGGTGCAGCTCACCTTGAGCCTCGCCTTCGTCGGCGGCGCCGTCGGCCAGCTCTTCTATGGGCCCCTCTCCGACCGCTTCGGCCGCCGGCCGCTGCTGATCGGCGGGCTCGCGCTCTATGTCGCGGCGTCCGTCGCCTGCCTTTTTGCCCAGTCGATCGAGCAGCTCATCGCCGCTCGCTTCCTTCAGGTCTTCGGCTCGATCTGCGCCCCCGTTCTGGCCCGCGCCATGGTGCGCGACCTGCACGAGCGCGAGGCGGCCGCCCGCATGCTGGCGCCGATGGGCCTGGTGCTGAGCCTGGGGCCGATCCTGGCGCCGATCATCGGCGGCGTGCTCCAGGCCAACTTCGGCTGGCGGGCGAGCTTCGTCTTCGTGACGGGCTACGGGCTCGCGCTCCTCGTCATGGTTTCGCTGTTCTTAGGCGAGTCCGTCCGCGACAAGGATGCCGAGGCGCTCCGCCCGGGGCGCCTCGCCCGCACCTTCGCCCTGCTCATGCGAAGCCGCGTGTTCGTCGGCTACGGGCTGGTCAATTGCTTCCTGTTCGGCGGCCTCGGCGGCTACCTCTCCGGCGTCGCCTTCGTCGTCATCCAGGTGCTGGGCGTGCCGACCCAGTATTTCGGCCTGGTGTTCGGCACCATCATGCTCGGCAGCCTCGCCGGCTACACCGTCTCGGGCCGGCTGGTGATGCGCCTCGGCCTCGACCGGACCCTCGAGATCGGCGTGACCGGCGTGGCGCTGTCCGGCCTCCTGCTCGCCGCCTTGGCCTTCTCCGGCGTCGTCCACGTGGCGGCGCTGGTCATCCCGATGATGCTCTACATGGGCTGCTTCTCCCTGAGCGGTCCCCAGGCGGTCGCCGGCGCGCTGACGCCGTTTCCGCGCGCCGCGGGCGCGGCCTCCTCGCTGATGGGGTTCTTCCAGTCGCTGACCAGCGCCTCGGTCGGCATGGGGGTCGCGCTCGCCTTCGACGGCACGCCCCGCGCGCTCGCCGGGTTCGTCTGCCTGATGGGTCTCCTGACGCTCGCCGCCTATGTCCTGATCGTCCGCCGGATTCCCGACGCCGAGCGCCGCCACATCCACGCCTGAGCGCCGACGGGCTGCGCTTCAGGCGACCGGCCGGAGCGTCTCCTCCTCGGCCGCGCCGAGCGGGATGTACTCGCCGATCGCCCCCAGGAACTCCTTCACGTCGATGGGCTTGGTCAGGTAGCGGACGAAGCCGGCGGCGAGCCCGCGCCTTATGTCGTTCGGCATGGCGGCGGCGGAAAGCGCCATCACCGGGATGTCGCGCGTCTCCGGCATCGCCTTCAGGTGCTCAAACATCTCATATCCGCTCATGTCGGGCAGATGCAGGTCGAGGAGGATGATGTCGGGCCGGTGAGCACGGGCGAGCTCGAGGCCGAGGCGCGGATTGGACGCGGTCAGCAATCCGACCCGCGGCAGGATCGAGACCAGGTGCTCCATCAGTCGCATGTTGGAGGGATTGTCCTCGACGTAGAGGAGCGAGAAGCCGCCGGGATGGGCCGCGGTCTCGGCCGATGGCGGATCGGACGCTTCGGCGGCGGCCCCAGCCCCGGCGGCCGAGGTCGAGGTGTCGGCCGGCAGCTCGACCCAGAAGACGCTGCCTCGGCCCGCCGCGCTGGAGAAGCCGATCGACCCGCCCATCGCCTCGGCCAGGCGCTTGCAGATGGTTAGCCCGATTCCGGTTCCGTCGACGGCGGAATGCTCCTGGCCGAGGCGATGGAACGGTTCGAACAGCTCCTTCTGCCGATCGGCCGCGATGCCGATGCCGGTGTCGGCGACGACGAAGCGGACTCGGTCGCCAGCCGCAACCTCGACCGAGACGCGGACCGATCCGCCCTTGCGGTTGTACTTGATCCCATTGGAGACGAGGTTGAGGAGGATCTGGTGGAGCCGCCTGTCGTCGGCGCGGAGGTCGGGGACGTCGGCGGCCGCGTCGATCCGCAGCTCGATGCCGGCGCGCTCGGCGATCGTCGTCATGGCGCCGCCGACGCCCGCGAGCGCGTCGGCGGCCGCGACGCGCTCGACCGACAGCCGCTCGTTGCCGGATTCGATGCGCGCCAGGTCGAGCACATCGTTCACCAGGGCCAGCAGGTGGCGGCCGGCGCTCTCGACGTCCTGGCAATACTCGCGCTGCTTCGCGGTCAGGGCGTCCCGGCGGTCGATCTGCAGCATCTGGGCGAAGCCGATCACGGCGTTGAGCGGCGTCCTCAGCTCGTGGCTCATCCGCGACAGGAAGTCCGACTTGGCCCGGTTCGCCGCATCGGCCGCAAGCCGCGCCGCCGCCAGCTCGGCCTCGCGCTGCTTCGCCTCGGTGATGTCGACGATGAGGTTGACCAGGCCGCCGTCCGCCGTGCGTCGATCGCGCATCGAAAGCCAACGGCCATCGGCGCGCTCGACCTCGGTGGGTTCGCCGGTGGCGCCGCGGATCTGCGCCAGCCGCTCGCGGACATAGGCGTCCTCGCGGCCGATGGCGCCGGGAAAAAGGCCCAACCGGGCACGGTGAGCGAGCACGTCCTCGAGACGAACGCCCGGTGTCAGGATGTCGCCGCCTGCTACTTTCGTGGCCGCATTGTTGGCGACGACGAGCCGCTCCTCGGCGTCCCACAAGTAGAATGGATCGGCCAAGCTCTCGACGGCGTCGCGAAGTCGGGCGAGGGCCTGGGCGGCCCGGGCCTCGCTTTCGCGGATCGCGATCTCCGTCCGCTTCAGATAGGTGATGTCGGCGAGGGAGATCGCGAGGAACCCGTTCGGCAGCGGCAGCCAGCTGACGTCGAGCACCGTGCCGTTCGGGCGCGTGCGCTCGTAGCGCAACGGCAGCGCGGCCTGCGCCATCTTCAGGCGCTCGGCGACGAAGGCTTCGCTATCGCCGGCGCCGTACTCGCCGCCTTTCGACATGGCGCGGAATATGGACTCGAACGTCGTTCCCCGGCCCAATTCCCGTGTGCCGCCGAGCATCTTCGTATACAGCTCGTTCCACGCCACCGCCCGGAGATCGCGGTCGAAGACGATGATCGCCTGGTTGGTGGTGGCGAAGACCATGTGCAGCAGCGCCCCGGTCTCCACGAGCTCGCGGGCGGCGGCCGGCGACGACCAGCATCGCGCCGCCGATCGCCAGCGCGGCGACCGTCAGCGCCCCCTCGATCGCGGACGCGAGCAGGACCTCGCGGAACGGCGCGAGCGCGTCGGCGCGCGACATGGTGGCGGCGATCACCAGCGGAAAGCCCGGGATCGCCCGGTATCCGGCGACCCGTTCCCGCCCGTCGAGCGCGCTCGTCGTATGCAGGTTGCCCGGCCGGTTCTCGATCGACTCGAACTGGATCACCCGGCTTATGGGGAGCGGCCGCCCCATCCACGCCTCGATCATCGGTGCTCGCACCAGGAGGACGCCGTCGCGCCGGACGAGGAGGACGACGGTGTCCGGTCCCAGGTTGATCGCGCGATAGAACTCCAAGAAGTAGTCGAGGCGGAGGACGGCGTTGACGATGCCGGCGAAGTGCCCGCCCGCGTCCTCGATCCGGCGGGAGACCGCGATGATCCAGGTGCCGTCGAGGCGCGAGCGGATCGGCGCGGAGATGTAGAGCCCGACCGCCGGATCGTCGCGGTGAACGCTGAAATGGTCCTGGTCGGCGAGGTTGAGCGGCGGCGGGTCGCGGAAGATCGAGGAGGCGACCCGGTCGCCGGCGGCGTCGCTCCAGCCGATCCCGAGGATCACCGGCGAGGCGCCCTGGATGGTTCGGAGCGCGTCATGGATCGCCGTGGCGCCGGCGATGTCGCCGGCATCGACGTCGGCGTGGAGGCCGCCCGTCGCGTCGAGAGCCCGGGAGACGCCCTCGAAGGTTCTGGCCGCGTGCTCGGCGAGGGCGCCGGTCGCGTTGAGGGTGTCGCGCTCGGCCCGGGCGAGCGCCTGACGGTAGGCGTGCTCGACCGTATAGGTCTTCGCCAGCACGACCAACGCCGCGAGGACGAGGACGACGGCGACGACGATCCGGTTCGTGCGCGAGAAAATCCGGCTCTTCAAAGGACCCTCCCGGCGCGCGCTCGCTCCCGAGGAAACATCAGCGTGACCGCGGCGCCAGCGACGGCGGCGGGCGGGGCGAGGACGATGGAATATCCAAGGTCAGTCGACTCACAAAAAATTCAATCAAAAGATAGCATGGGTGCAAGCCGCTATGCGCCCCCGTCGCATAGTATTCGTCGGGTTTGGTTAACGAATGCTAAGCGCCGGATCGGGGCCTCAGCGCCGGTCGATCAGATGCAGGAAGGAGCCGAAGACGGTGCCGGTCCGCCGGCCGGCCGGCCCGAGCGCGCCGCCACGGGCGTCGCCCGCCTCGAATAGGGGATCGCCGGCCGCGCCGGTCTCGCTCGCGTAGTGGAACTCGTGGCCGCGGTAGCGTGTGCCGGCGGGCCCAAGCGGTGTCGCCGCCGCACAGACGATCTCGCGGTACCCCAGATGCAGCTTCCGCTCGGCGAAGGAGGTCTCGACCGGCAAGAGGCCGGCCATCTCATGGCGGTGGCCCCGGGCATCGACGAGGCCGCGCCCGAGCGCCATGTAGCCGCCGCACTCGCCATAGACCTGGGCCCCGCGCCGGGCCGCCGCGGCGACGCCCCGCTTCCACGCGGCGTTGGCCGCAAGCCGCCCGGCATGCAGCTCCGGATATCCGCCGGGAAGGAAGACGGCATCGGCGTCCGCCCCCGGCGCCTCATCGGCCAGCGGCGAGAACGGCACGACCTCGGCGCCGGCCCGCTGCCAACCGGCGAGCATCGCCGGGTAGGCGAAGGCGAAGGCGAGATCGTCGGCAACCGCGATCCGCTGCCCCGGCGGCGGCACCGACGCGACGATGCCCGCTGGCGCCAGTGGCGACGGCAGGGCGAGCGCGATCAGCGCCGGGATGTCGAGGGCGGCTTCGGCGAGCCCGGCGGCACGGTCGAGGAAGGCGTCCAGATCGACCTGCTCGCGCGCCTGCACCAATCCCAGATGACGCTCCGGGCGCGTGAGCGCCGGCGAGCGCGGGATCGATCCGAGCACGACGACGTCGGGGAGCGTCCGCCGGCAGGCCTCGGCGACGGTCCCGCCATGGGCGGGCGAGCCCGTGCGGTTCAAGATGACCCCGGCGACCCGGATCGCCGGGCGGTGGCGGACGAGGCCGGCGAGAACGGCCGCGGCGGTCGCCGACTGGCCGAAGACGTCGAGCACGAGGACGACTGGCCAGCCGGTGATCGCCGCCAGATCGGCGGTCGAGCCCTCGCCGTCGGCGCCGATGCCGTCGAACAGGCCCATAACCCCTTCACAGACGATCAGGTCGGCCTCCGCCTCGAGAAGCGCCAGGGTCGCCGCCAGCGTCGATGGCCGCATCGCCCAGGGATCCAGGTTGAGGCAGGGGCGATGGCTCGCCGCCGTGTGGAAGGCCGCGTCGATGTAGTCGGGACCGGCCTTGGCCGAGGCGACGCGCGCGCCGGAGCGGGCGAGCAGCCGCAGCAGCGCCAGGGTCAGTGTCGTCTTGCCGGAACCGGAGGACGCCGCCGCGACGATGAGGCCCCGCGCCCTCACAGCCTCTTCTTGATCTCGGCCGCCATCGGCTCGGGCAGCGTCATATGGGTGAAATGCGTGAGGTAGCGCCCGTCGCGCCCCATCAGGAAGACGATGGAGGAGTGGTCGACCAGATACTCGCCCGGCGCCGACTCGTCGGCCTTGCGGTAGAAAACCCGGTACGCCTTGGCCGCTTTGGCGATCTCCTCCGGCGTGCCGGTCAACGCCTTCAGCCGCGGATGGAACGCCTCGGCATAGTCCGTCAGCACCTCGACGGTGTCGCGATCGGGATCGATGGTGATGAAGACCGGCACCACGTCCTCGCCGGCGGGGCCGAGCAGGTCGACGGCGTCGGCCATGTTCTGCAGCGCCGTCGGGCAGGCGTCCGGGCAGAAGACGAAGCCGAAATAGATCAGCATCAGCTTGCCGCGGAAGTCCCCGTCGGTGACGCGCCGGCCGGTCTGGTCGATCAGCTCGAACGGCCCGCCGATATGGGCGCCGGCGACTTCCGGCGAGCGGAGCCAGGAGACCAGCAGGGCCGAGCCGCCGACGATCGCCGCCAGCAGCAGGATCGCCGCGGCGCGGAAGCGGTAGTCGGCGAACATCAGCCGGTTTCCCGCCGGGCCCCGAGCTTCAGCGGATCGGGATCGAGCCGCCGCCCGGCGATGGCGCCCAGCCAGTCGAGTCCGGCGGCGAGCCGAACCGCCGGGCCGACGACGACGATCGCCGGCGGCGCCATCTTCGCCGCCTCGGTCTCCTCGACCAGGCGGCCGAGGGTGGTGACGAGCGTGCGCTGGCGGTCGGTCGCGGCATGGCTCACCACCGCCGCCGGCTCGTCGGCCGGTCGGCCGGCCGATATCAGCCGGTCGCGGATCTCAGCCAGGTGCTTGAGTGCCATGTAGAACACCAGCACCGGCGCGCCCCGGGCCAGCGCCGGCCAGTCGAGGCCATCCGGCACCGCGCCGGTGACGTTGTGGCCGGTGACGAAGGTGACGGCCTCGTTGACGTCGCGGTGGGTCGCCGGGATGCCGGCATAGGCCAGGCCGCCGATACCGGCGGTGACGCCGGGGACGACGCGGAAGGGAACCCCGGCCGCGACCAGCGCCAGGGCTTCCTCGCCGCCGCGGCCGAAGACGAAGGGATCGCCGCCCTTCAGGCGGAGCACGCGCTTGCCCTCGCGGGCGAGGCGGACCAGGCGCCGGGAGATGTTCGGCTGCCTGGGCGACGGCTTGCCGCCGCGCTTGCCGGCGAACTCGAGGACGGCGCCGGCGCGGGCGAGCGCGAGCGTCCGCTCGTCGACCAGCGCGTCGTAGACGACGGCGTCGGCCTCGGCCAGCGCCTTCAAGGCGAGCAGGGTGAGCAGGCCCGGGTCGCCGGGGCCGGCGCCGGCCAGCCAGACCCAGCCGGGCTCGAAATCGGGAAGCGCCGGAAGCTGCATGGCGGCACCCTACATCCGACGGGCAGGGCCCGGCCACACTGCCGTCGGCGCGCCCTGCGAGAGCGAGCCGACATGTTATCATGCCCCCGCCTTGCTCCTCCTCGGCCGGTGCGCCGCCGTCGCCACGTCCCCCCTTTGGGCTCCTTCATGCGCCGTACCCGCAACGCCAAGATCGTCGCCACCGTCGGGCCCGCCACTTCGACGCCGGAGATGCTGGCCCGCCTCTTCGCCGCCGGCGCCGACGTCTTCCGATTCAATTTCAGCCATGGCGGCTACGACGACCACCGCGCCCGCTTCGAGGCCGTTCGCGAGCTCGAGCGGAAGACCAAGCGTCCGATCGGCATCATGATGGACCTGCAGGGGCCGAAGCTTCGGGTCGGGGCCTTCGCCGGCGGCTCGGCCGAGCTGGTGGCCGGAAAGCGTTTTCGCCTCGACCTCGACCCCAGGCCCGGCGACGCCACGCGGGCGCACCTGCCGCACCGGGAGATCTTCGCCGCGATCGCCGCCGGCACCGATCTTCTGGTCGACGACGGCAAGCTGCGCCTGCGTATCCTCGCCCACGGCCCCGACTTCGCCGAGACCGAGGTGGTGGCCGGCGGGCGCATCTCCGACCGCAAGGGCGTCAACGTCCCCAACGTCGTGCTGCCGCTCTCCCCGATCACCGACAAGGACCGGCGCGACCTGGCCTTCGGGCTCGAGCTCGGCGTCGACCTGGTCGCGCTCTCCTTCGTCCAGCGCCCGGACGACGTGGCGGAGGCCAAGAAGCTGATCGCCGGCCGCGCCGGCGTCGTCGTCAAGCTGGAGAAGCCTTCGGCGATCGACCATCTCGCCGAGCTGATCGACATGTGCGACGGGGTGATGGTGGCGAGAGGCGACCTCGGCGTCGAGATGCCGCCCGAAGACGTGCCCAGCATCCAAAAGCAGATCGTGCGCGCCTGCCGCGAGGCCGGCACGCCGGTGATCGTCGCGACCCAGATGCTGGAGTCGATGATGGCGTCGCCGGCGCCGACCCGGGCCGAGGCCTCGGACGTGGCGACCGCCGTCTACGACGGCGCCGACGCGGTGATGCTCTCGGGCGAGACCGCGTCCGGCATGTATCCGGTCGAGGCGGTCGAAATCATGGACCGGATCATCCAGCGGGTGGAGAAAGACACGCTCTACCGGACGATCCTGGACGCGGTCCATCCGGAGCCGGAGGCGACCGCGGCGGATGCGATCTCGGCCGCCGCCCGCCAGGTCGGCCACACCATCTCGGCCGCCTGCATCGCGACGTTCACCATGTCGGGCTCGACCGCGCTCCGCGCCGCCCGCGAACGCCCGGACGTGCCGATCTTAGGCTTGACCGGCAAGCCGGCGACGGCGCGGCGGCTGGCGCTTCTCTGGGGTGTGCACTGGGTCCTGACCCACGACATCGCCAGCTTCACCGAGATGGTGCAGATCGCCGCCGAGGCGGCCCGCACCGAGGGCTTCGCCGAGCCCGGCCAGCGCCTGGTGATCACCGCCGGCGTGCCCTTCGGCACGCCGGGCGCCACCAACGTCTTGAGGATCGCAAGAGTCGGCGAGTAGCGGGACGTCATCTGGGTCTCCCGCCCGCGGATTGTGGTGTAGAGTTGCCACCTTCGGTCTTTCGGCGCCCGACGCGCCGGGATCGGCCCAGGCCTACCCTTCCCCTCGTAACATCGAACGGACATATCCATGATCGATCTCTATACCGCCTCCACCGGCAACGGCCGCCGCGCCACCATCGCGCTCGAGGAGTGCGGGCTCTCCTACAAGGTCCACAAGCTCGACCTCGCCCAGGGCGACGCCAAGAAGCCGGACTTCCTGAAGATCAACCCGGCCGCCGCCGTCCCGGCGATCGTCGATCCCGACGGCCCCGGCGGCAAGGCGCTGATGCTCGCCCAGTCGGGCGCCATCGTCCTCTATTGCGCGGAGAAGTCGGGGAAGCTGATCCCCAAGGACCCGGCGAAGCGGGCCGAGGCCTATCAGTGGTTCATGCAGGCGACCACCGACGTGGCGCCGACCTCGTCCAACATCTTCTACATCTCGAGCCATGTGCCGGTGAAGGACCCGGCCAACACGGCCTATTTCGAGCAGAAGCTGCTGGCCCAGTGCGCCGTCGTCGACAAGCAGCTCCAGGGCCGCGACTACATCGCGGGCGAGATGTCGATCGCCGACGTCGCGCTCTATCCCATCGTCGCCGGCCGGAAGGCGTTGATCGACGCCGCTCCGGGCCTGGCCAACCTCAAGGCCTGGGCCGCCCGCATGGCCGCCCGGCCCGCCGTCGCCAAGGCGATCGCCGCCAACGGGTGACTTTCAGAACCCTCCCCCGCGCACGGGGGGGGGGCCAAAAGCGTGGACGTCAACGGTCGTTCGGAGCGAGAGAGAATTGTGATGCTCGAGCGTCCTGGGAAAAGATCGCGCCGGAAATCGACCGTTCATCTCGCCCGGATCGAGGCGGCCGACGGCCGCCGCATTATTGCCGAGGTCGAGCCAGCGGCTGCTTGAACGCGCAAAGGGCGGGATCTCTCCCGCCCTTCTCGTTTCGACCGGTCTCCCCGTGGCTCAGGTGTTCATCGCCTGGAAGAAGTCGGCGTTGGTCTTCGAGTGCTTCAGCTTGTCGAGCAGGAACTCCATGGCGTCCACCGGACCCATCGGCATGAGGACGCGGCGGAGCACCCACATCTTGGCGAGCTGGCCCTTGTCGACCAGCAGCTCTTCCTTGCGGGTCCCGGACTTGGTGATGTCGATCGAGGGGAAGGTGCGCTTGTCGGAGAGCTTGCGGTCGAGAATGATCTCGGAGTTGCCGGTGCCCTTGAACTCCTCGAAGATCACCTCGTCCATGCGGCTGCCGGTGTCGATCAGCGCGGTGGCGATGATGGTCAAGGAGCCGCCGAACTCGATGTTGCGGGCGGCGCCGAAGAAGCGCTTCGGGCGCTGGAGGGCGTTGGCGTCGACGCCGCCGGTCAGGACCTTGCCCGAGGACGGCACCACGGTGTTGTAGGCGCGCGCCAGGCGTGTGATCGAGTCCAAGAGGATCACCACGTCGCGCTTGTGCTCGACCAGGCGCTTGGCCTTCTCCAGCACCATCTCCGTCACCTGCACGTGGCGGGTCGCCGGCTCGTCGAAGGTCGAGCTGATGACCTCGCCCTTGACCGAGCGCGCCATGTCCGTGACCTCTTCCGGCCGCTCGTCGATCAGCAGCACGATCAGGTAGACCTCGGGATGGTTGGCGGCTATGGCGTGGGCGATGTTCTGCAGCATCACCGTCTTGCCGGTGCGCGGCGGGGAGACGATGAGACCGCGCTGGCCCTTGCCGAGCGGCGCGATCAGGTCGATGACGCGGGTGGTCACGTCCTTCCGCACCAGGTCCTTGCGGTCGGCCTCGCGCGCCAGCTCAAGCCGTCCGGTCCTGGCGGCGCTGATTTCCTTGCCGTCTTTTTCCTTGGGCTCTTTGGGCTCCTTCGGCGCCGGCAGCGGTTCGGCGACCTCGATCTCCAGGTGCAGGCGCTCGTCCGGATAGAGCGGCGTCAGGTTGTCGAAGTTGATGCGGTGGCGGACCTTCTCCGGGTCCTCGAAGTTGATGTTGTTGACCTTGAGGAGGGCGAAGTAGCGCTCGCCCTCCTTGGGGCTGCGGATCTGGCCCTCGACGGTGTCGCCGGTGCGGAGCCCGAAGCGCCGGACCTGGCTCGGGCTGACGTAGATGTCATCGGGGCCGGGAAGGTAGTTGGCCTCGGGCGAGCGCAGGAAGCCGAAGCCGTCCTGGAGGACCTCGAGGACGCCGATGCCGTAGATGGCCACCTCGTTCTCGGCCAGCTGCTTCAGGATCGCGAACATCATGTCCTGCTTCCTCAGCAGGGAGGCGTTCTCGATCTCGAGCTCTTCGGCGGTGGCGAGCAGGGCAGCGGGCGATTTCGCTTTGAGTTCCTGCAGGTGCATTGAGAATCCGGTCTGTTCGTGATGGGCGTGGGATTTGAGGTCCGGCGACCGTCCTGCTTTGCAAGGACCGGCGCGAGCGTGGCGCGCCAGGGTCGGCGGTTCATCGGTAGGGGGGTGCGCGGAGCGGTCGCTCCTGCCCCGAAGAGTTAGCGAAGCGGCCTATCCAAGTCAAATACAAACATGGCGCCCGGCAAGTGCCGGTTGCGGCGCCGACGGCCTAGAACGGCTTGACCGCCACCATCACGACGATGACGACCAGGAGAACGGTCGGGACTTCGTTGACCTTGCGGTAGAATCCGGCCGGGTGGCGGTTGCGGTCCAGGGCGAACTCCTTCCGCCAGCGCGCGAAGAAGTGATGGGCGATGCCGAGTCCGCTCACCGCGCCGAGCTTGACCCAGATCCAGCCCTCCGACCAGACGACGAGTCCGGGCGTGCCGGCGAGGATGAGGCCGAAGAGGAGGCTCGCGATCATCGCCGGGTTGATGATCGCGCGCAGCAGGCGGCGTTCCATCGTCTTGAAAGTCTCGGACTGCACCGAGCCCGGGACGGCGTCGGCGTGATAGACGAAGAGGCGGGGCAGGTAGAGCATCCCGGCCATCCACGCCATCACCGCGATGATGTGCAGAGCCTTGATCCAGGGATACCAGGCGGCCATCCAGCTCACGCGGTCGCTCCATAGGGACAACGGCCATGCGCGGTCGGGCAGATCCGACGCCCGCAGCCGGAGGATAGACCGACGCCGGCGCCGTGCACCAGGGCGGCGAGCCCATCGATGAAGCCGGGATCGCACATCACCGTCGGCACCCGGAGGAAGCCGGGAGCGCCAGCCGATTCCGCGAGGTGGCGGTACTCCTGGTCGAGCTCGACCAGGGTTTCGGAATGCTCGGAGACGAAGCTGATCGGCACGACGACGGGGATCACCTTGTCCCGGGCGGCGCGACGGATCTCGGCCTCGGTCGAGGGGCCTATCCATTCGAGCGGCCCGACCCGGCTCTGGTAGCAGACGACCGAGTCCGCGGGCCGGCCAAGCGCGGCCATCACCGCCGCCGCCGACCGCTCGATCTGCCAGGGATAGGGATCGCCGCGGGCGACGGTCCGCTTCGGCAGACCATGGGCGGAAAACAGGACACGCGCCGGGCCGCCGGCAAGGTCGAGAGTCTTCGCCAGAAGGCGCGCGGTGGCGACGACGAAACCCGGGTGGTCGGGATAGCAGCAGAGGCGCGCGGTCGCCGCGGTGATCCCCCGCGCCGCCGCGGCCCGGTCCCAGGAAAGGAACGACGATGCCGTGGTGGTGGTCGAGAAGTGCGGATAGAGCGGCAGCAGCACGATCCGGTCCGGCGACCAGTTCATCACCGACCTCGTCACCTCCTCGACGAAGGGGTGCCAGTAGCGCATGGCGACGAAGACCCGCGTCTCCTCGCCGAGCGCTTTCTGCAAGGCGGCCGCCTGGGTCTCGGTGTTTTCCAGCAGCGGCGAGCGGCCGCCGAGCTTTGCGTAGATCGCTTGTGCCACCGGGGCCCGCCGCCGCGAGATCAGCCGGGCGAGCAGCCATCGGATCGGCACGGGGGCGGCGATGATCGCGGGGTCGCTGAACAGGTTCTGGAGAAACGGCTGGACGGATGTCGGTTGGTCCGGGCCGCCGAGATTGAACAGGATGACGGCACGACGAAGACTCATCCGCGTTCCCTCAGCAATTCGGCGACGTGCGCGACATGGTCGGGCGGCGTCTCCGGCACGATGCCGTGGCCGAGGTTGAAAACGAAAGGCCGGTCGGCGAAGCCATCCAAGATCCGCCGGACCTCGTCGTCGAGCGCCTGCCCGCCGGCAACGAGCACCATGGGATCGAGATTGCCTTGCAGCACCTTCGATTCCATCGCCGTCTTCGCCCAGGCGACGGGGACCGTCGGATCGAGATTGATCGCGTCGACGCCGGTCTCGGCGGCGTAAGCCGCGATGAGCGCGCCGGCGGCACGGGGAAAGCCGATGATCGGGATCGCCGGATAGGTCGTGCGGATGTCGTCGACGATGCGGCGCGTCGGCTCGATCACCCATTGCCGGAACATCGGCTCCGAGAGGACTCCGCCCCAGCTCTCGAACAGCTGCAGCGCATCGACGCCGGCCTCGACCTGGCGGCGGAGGTAGTCGCTCGTGGCGATCACCACCCGGTCGATCAGCCGGGCGAAGGTCAGCGGATCGGAAACCGCGAGCTGCTTGATCTTGGCGAAGTCGCGGCTGGAGCCGCCCTCGATCATGTAGGTGGCGACCGTCCACGGCGATCCTGCGAAACCGATCAGCGCCGTCTCGTCCGGCAACGCGGCCCGGACCCGCCGGATCGTCTCGTAGACCGGGGCCAGCCTTTCTCCGGCACCGGCGCTCTCGAGGCGCTCGAGGGCGATCGGCTCGAGCTTCGGCCCCTCGCCCTGGAGGAACGACACGCTCTGTCCGAGCGCATGGGGGATGACCAGGATGTCGGAGAAGACGATGGCGGCGTCCATGCCGAAGCGTCGGATCGGCTGCAATGTGACTTCCGCCGCCAGCTCCGGTGTGAAGCAGAGGTCGAGGAAGTCCTTCGAGCGGCTCCGCACCTCCCGGTACTCCGGCAGGTAGCGCCCGGCCTGGCGCAGCATCCACCAGGGCGGACGCGTACGCACGATGCCCTTGAAAGGCGCGAGGAACGGTCGCTCGGTCACCCTCTTCCTCTACCATCTTTCTTTTGAATCTTAGAAGGGTAGTAGTAGTGGATCCCTGTGAATCCCAGGGATGGGACTCCATCCCTCATTCCATCCGGACTCGGGCCCCACATGGCCGAGATCGGGTCGTCATGTGTATAAGTCGAGGAGAAGGCGGAGACCCCGCCATCGGCAATGCCGGCATTGCGGGGATCGATCGTTTCGGTTTGGACTCGTCCCCGGCTTCCTCGTCCGTGGAGGATTCTTGTCAACGCAGGTGCAGAAAACCGCAGGGCCTCGGGACGAGATGGGGGCGAGGCATCCACATCCCCTCTATGGGGCCTTACCCCCATGTCGTTCATCGGGTTCGCGGGGCCTTATCCCGTGAAGAGCGTGCATCTCCATCTGGTCTCGGATTCGACCGGCGAGACCGTGCGCTCGGTCGCGCGCGCCTGCCTCTCGCAGTTCGAGGGGGTGGCGCCGGTCGAGCACTTCTGGTCCCTGGTCCGGAGCGAGGCGCATCTCACCAAGGTCGTCGCCGGCATCGAGGCCCATCCCGGCCCGGTCCTCTTCACCATGGTCGCCGACGGGCTCCGCGAGAGCCTGCTTTCGGCCTGCCAGCGCCTTCAGGTGCCCTCGATCTCCGTTCTCGATCCGGCGATGGCGGCGCTCGCAGGTTACCTCGGCGAGAAGAGCGGCCACCGGCCCGGCCGCCAGCACGCGCTCGACGCCGACTACTTCCGCCGCATCGAGGCGATGAACTTCACGCTCGCCCATGACGACGGCCAGCTTTCCCACGACCTCGACAAGGCCGACATCGTGCTGGTCGGCGTCTCCCGCACCTCCAAGACCCCGACCGCGCTCTATCTCGCCAACCGCGGCTACCGGGTCGCCAACATCCCGATCGTGCCGGGCGTGCCGGTTCCCGACGCGCTCTTCCGGCTCGAGGGTACGCTGGCGGTCGGCCTCACCAACGATCCGAGCCGGCTGGTGCAGGTGCGGAAGAGCCGGCTCTTGAGCCTGAACGAGCAGGCGGAGACCGACTACATCGATATCGACCGGGTGAAGGAGGAAGTCGCCGAGGCGCGGCGCATGTTCGCCCGCGCCCAATGGCCGGTGATCGACGTGACCCGGCGCTCGATCGAGGAGACGGCGGCGGCGATCATCACGCTCCTGAACCAGAAGCGGGGCATCGAGTGAGCCGGGTGGTGCTGGCTTCCGCGAGCCCGATCCGGGCCGAGCTTCTCCGGCGCGCCGGCATCGCTTTCGAGGTCGAGGTCGCCCATATCGACGAGCCGGCGATCCGCGAGGGCCTGAAGGCGGAGAACGCCACGGCGGAGGAGGCCGCCGACGCGCTGGCCGAGGCCAAGGCGATGCGCATCGCACGGCGCCGTCCGGACGACCTGGTGATCGGCGCCGACCAGATCCTCGATCTCGGCGGCGAGTGGCTGGAGAAGCCGGGCACGCCGGAGCGGGCGAAGGCGCAGCTGGCATCTCTCTCCGGCCGCACCCATCGGCAGATCTCGGCGGTGGTCGTCGTCATCGGCGGCGCGCGCGCCTGGGGGATGGCGGACGCCGCCCACCTCTCCATGCGCGCGCTCGACGCACCGGCGATCGAGGCCTATCTCGCCGCGGCCGGGCCGGAGGTGCTCGGGTGCGTCGGCAGCTATCAGATCGAGCGGGTCGGCATCCGCCTGTTCGAGCGGATCGAGGGCGACTACTTCACCATCCTCGGCTTGCCGCTGCTGCCGCTGATCAATTTCCTCCGCCTCCACGGCCACGCGCCGTAATGATTTTCGGAACCCTCCCCCGCAAGGGAGGGGGGAATACGAAGGGGGACATCGTGCCCCCTCCCCCTTGATGGGGGAGGTACGCGCAACGCGAAGCGTTGTCGCGCTGGGTGGGGGTGCCTCGCGGAGGGCCGGGCTCCTTACGGCCGGCGAGCGGCGAGCGGCGACTTCTGCCGGCCGGCGGCGTCGAAATTCTTCGGATCGAGCCAGCGCTCGAACGCCGCCTTGATCGCCGGCCACTCGTCGGCGACCATGGCGTACCAGGTGGTGTCGCGGTTCCGGCCCTTGATCACCATGTGCTGGCGGAACAGGCCCTCGTAGGCGAAGCCGAAGCGGAGCGCCGCCGCTCTGGACGGCGCGTTCCTGGAATTGCACTTCCATTCGAGGCGCCGGTAGCCCCAGCGGTCGAAGACCTCGCGCATCATGAGGAAGATCGCCTCGGTCGCGCCCCGGGTCTTCTGCAGCACCGGGGCGAACCAGATGTTGCCGATCTCGATCGCGCCCGATTTCGCGTCGATCCGCATGAAGCTGGTCATGCCGACCGCCTTCCCCGTCGCCCGATCGACGAAGGCGAAGTAGAGCGGATCGGGGGAGGCGGCGCAGCCGTCGAGCCAGAGGCGCATCGCGCCCGCGTCGGCGAACGGACCGTAGGCCATGTAGTTCCAGATGGTGTCGTCGCCCTTCGAGAGATCGTAGAGATCGGCGACGTGCCGGGCCGGGTTGATCGGCTCCAGGCGGACGGCGGTGCCGTCGATCGGGGTCTTTGGCGGCGGCGTCGCGCCCCGGAAGGTGAGGGCGGGTCCGAGGATCTGGTTGAGGTCGAGCGGCATCGGGACTCCGGTGTCAGGTGCAGGCTGAAGCTAGCAGCCGGGCCGGGCCGGCGCATGGACCAGTTGGCGGCGATGCGACTGGTCCGCGTTCTCCCGTCGGTCGGGCCGGCTGGCAGATCTCGGGGGCTTCGGGCATGCTCGCCCCCGCATGCGCATCCTCGGCCTCACCGGCTCGATCGGCACGGGCAAGTCGGTGGCGGCCAGGACCTTCCGGCGGCTTCGCATCCCCGTGCACGACGCCGACGGCGTCGTCCACGCATTGCTGGCGAAGGGTGGGCGGGCGGTTCCCGTCGTCGCCCGGATGTTCCCGGGCGTGGTCGGGGGCGGCGCCGTCGACCGGAAGAAGCTCGGAACCCGGGTCTTCGCCGACCGCGCGGAACTGAAGCGCCTGGAAGCAGTGCTGCACCCGATGGTGCGCGCCTCCGAGCGCCGCTTCCTCGCCGCCAACCGCCGCAAGCGCCTGGTCGTGCTCGACATCCCGCTCCTGTTCGAGACCGGGGCCGAGCGGCGCTGCCATGCCGTCCTGGTGGTCTCCGCCTCCAGGGCGATCCAGCGCCAGCGGGTGATGCGCCGGCGCGGGATGACCGAGGAGAAGCTCGCCCAGATTCTCTCGCACCAGATGCCCGATGCCGAGAAGCGCCGCCGCGCCGACTTCGTCGTTCCGACCGGCAACGGGTTCAGATCGACCTTGCGTCGGATCCTCGGCATCGCCAAACATCTCGCGTGCGGACCCTGGCCGAGGAAGCGACATGCGGGAAATCGTGCTCGACACGGAAACCACGGGGCTTGATCCCGCGAGCGGCCACCGGGTGGTGGAGATCGCCTGCATCGAGCTCGAAAACCACGTGCCGACCGGGCGCCACTTCCACACCTATTGCAACCCCGAGCGCGAGATGCCGGCGGACGCCTTCCAGATCCACGGCCTCTCGACCGAGTTCCTGGCCGGGCACCCGCCCTTCGCCGACAAGATCGAGGCGCTCCTGGCCTTCCTCGGCGAGGCCCAGCTGGTCATCCACAATGCCGAGTTCGACTTGCGATTCCTCGACTACGAGCTGACCCGCGCCGGCCGCCCGGCGCTCGGGCGCGAGCGCGGCATCGTCGACACGGTCACTCTCGCCCGGCGGAAGTATCCGGGCGCGCCGGCCAGCCTGGACGCGCTCTGCCGGCGCTTCGAGATCGATCTCACGGCGCGCGAGAAGCACGGCGCCATGCTCGACTGCGAGCTGCTGGCGCTGGTCTATCTGGAATTGGTCGGCGGGCGCGAGCCCGGCCTCGACCTCGCCGCCTCGGCCCGGCGCCGCCGGCGGGCCCTCGGCCAGGCCCAGGTCCGCCCGCCGCGCCCGCACGGCCCAAGCGAAGCCGAGCTCGAGGCCCACGCCGAGTTCGTGGCGAAGCTGAAGCAGCCGGTGTGGCTCGGCTAGCGGATTTCTCACAGCCACCTCGGATGAGACCACTGGTTGATACTTCTCGTCGCTGTCCAAGGGGTTGAAAGCGACGATGCGGAACGGGCCGGAGATCCCGAAATACAGACTGTTTTAGGTCCGTTGCGCGCCGACACGGCGCAACTCATTGATCCAGGATTCGAAATCAAACTTTGATCGGTCATTTACGACGGCGCTGTGAGAAATCCGGGTCTAGGGCAAGCGGGAGACGCATCGTCTTCGCTCCGGCGCTCCGAAGGGACGTATGGCGCGGCTCGCGCCCTTCCTGGGTCCCCACACGAGGCCGGGGAGCGCTCCGGCTACGCTGAGATGTCTCGCAGCCGTCCAATTTCGATGGCCATCATGTCGCGGGCTTTGGGGTTGGGCGCTCTCGACAGGAAACTCTCGAAGAGGGAAACGACTTTCAGACGATGGGCACCGTCGCGGCAAAGACCGACAGCGCGATCTACAACCACCCTGCAGCTCGGGTCCCCGCTGAATGCCAGCAACGCCGCCAGAAGCATGCAGCCTTCAGCACTGTAAGCCTGCGTCGCCCATGAGGCTTGCACCGAGTTCATCCTTACCGACATGTCGGCCCACCCGTCAGGCGATTGCGGGGCCAGCCAATGTGCAACGACGAGCGGGTCCGCCGAAGTGCTTGGATCGAGGCCCAGCCAATCAACTTGATCCGCCCGCCAGCTTCTTTCGGCCGACCACGCATGCCAATCGGTGCGGTCTTCTGTTGAAAATCTGGGTAGCGGCCAATCGAATCCCGAATCATAGTTGCGGATAGAGCGCGCGGAGAATGGAATCAGTGCTGTTCCGGATGGGCCTCTGTAGACGTCAAACGACGGGTCGATAGGTTCCGGATCGCCCCGGGTTCCGCAGATGATCGCCAATCCCATCTCGCCTTCGAAGGGCAGGATATAGTCTCGATCGAAGTTCTCGACGAACCGCCAGGATAGCCCCCAGCCGGCCGAAGCAAGCCGATTCAGCAGCCCATAGACTTCCGGTAACTCATACCGGCTGCCGGCAACATCGGTCACGCGATGAGATAGCCCGCGGCCTACTCGGCACGCGAGGATAAACTGCGCCGCCTTCTGCCGGGGCCTCTCCGAGAGGCAGTCGCACAACCCTGCGAGCGCGTCCTGATTCTGCCGCGCGGCGTTGACGAGCACGACTTGATCGTCGGGCATCACAGAGAACGCTTCGGCTGCGGACCCAACGGGAACGAGCCTGGCCCCTACAAATCCCGTCTCCTCGACCTCTATGGTGTGATGGAGATGCCGGAAAAGGCGAAGAACCTGTGGATCTCGGAAATAGCCAACAAATTCCGTTCGAGGCGGCGCCTGACGGGCTGATAGCTTTGCCGCCTCGAACTCCGCCCCGAGACGACAGAGCGGCTCGACAAGCGTTTTGCCTGTGCGCTCGACCAGTCGCCATGCCAGTGTGCCGAGGTAGAGCGACAGGGACTGGCGGGCCGAGTCGACTTTGGAAATGAGCCCATCGGTGATGGCATAGCGAAGAAGGCGAATGGTCGCGGCCTCCCACAGCTCAACATCTCCGTTGACGACATGGGGCCACAATTTCACCACATGCAGCACCATGTCGGTACCGCGAATCCGGGTGAAGTCGCCGCAGGAGTGGAAGAGCTTCATGCGATGCTTCGGCGAAGCGCGTCGGCGGCGGGGAACAGCGGAAATCTCGCGACGATGTGCCTCTCGAACGCGACCTGCTCGACGCCCTTCTGATCGCCGAGGAAGTACCCGGTTCCGCCGGCGTTGTTCGCAAGGCCGAGGAACGGCCCTCGGCTGACGAGATAGTCATGGAATGGACCGTACGGGCGCCACATGTCATCCAGGTCGCTACGGCGGGGTGCGTAGTAGCGTTTGTGTGTCTGGGCGCCGCTGCGCCATATCGACAAGGGGCCGTCCGAGACCTCCAATGCCAGCAACACGGCGATGCGACAGACTCGCGCGATGCCGGCAAAACACGCCTGAGGGTCGCCGACGAAGCCGGCGACCGCGTTGCAGATGACTAGGTCGAAGCAGTTGTTTGGGAAGCGCCCCAGCTCGGCGCCATCGTCGGCGATGGCAGTGAAGTGGGGGTCTCGCCGATGAGCGATCTGGGCGAACGAGGTGAGGCTTTCGCTCACTTCGATCCCGACGAACTCGATCTCTATCGGTAGATTGGCTTGCGCGATGTGGTGCTTCAGGAGGTCGTAGTTTTCGCCGATGGTCGATCCGATCTCTAAGATCGTGATGCGTCGCCGCACGAGGGCCAGCCGGCGCAATACCATCGAAATGATCGTCAAGAATGTCGATTTCGATCCCGCTAGATCGAACAGCTCCGGCGGATCGGCGACGTAGCTTATGTAGTGGCGAAGGTAGTAGCTGCCCTCGGCCGTTGAGAGCGGGTACTTGTGGAAGATACGCCCGGTCTCGTCTCTAAGAACGTAGGCCCGCTCCAGCTCCAGAGCGACGGGAGGGCTGCTTGCTTTGCGATTGCCGCCGAAGGCTTCAGCGCTTGCCCGGCGCAGATCGGTCCATTCGTCAGCGACCAGGACATAGTCTGGTGTGTGCATGTGGCGGCATCTCTGATCATGGCTTCTGTGCACCAGCGAGGCTAGCAACCGCGGCTCGACTGCAACAGAAGACCCCGGCACCAGCAGGACGCTGAAAAATGTCTTGAGCCCAATCGGAAAGCACCGTCGGCGCAAGAACGAGGACGACGACGCACAATGGATTCAAATTGACGCTCGCTCGGATTTGATCCCCGCTCATCGCCTCTCTCGAGCCGAGCCCCTCTGCGCCCTGCTACGCCTGCACGGTCTTGCCGTTGCCGCCCGGCGGGTTGCCCTGGCCGAGGATGCGCCGGCGGTAGAATTCGTTGAAGTCGATCGGCTGCAGGAGGACCGGCGGGAAGCCGCCGTCGCGGGTGCAATTGGCGATGATCTGGCGGGCGAAGGGGAAGAGCAGACGCGGCGCCTCGGTGTAGCAGAAGGGCTTCACGATCTCCTCCGGCATCTGGCCGACGTGGAAGATCCCGGCATAGACCAGCTCGCAGAGGAACAGCGTGCGGTCCTCGTAGCGCGCCTGGGCCTTGATCGCGAGATCGACCTCGAGGATGCCGTCGGCGACCTTGATCGGAGACACGTCGATGTCGAGCTCGATCTCCGGCGCGTCCTTCATCTCGGCGAGGCCGAGCGGACCGTCCGGGCTCTCGAAGGAGAGATCCTTCACGAACTGCGCCCCGACCATGATCGGAGCGCCGCGGCCGCCGCCGCCCTGGGCCTGATTTTCGTCGCTCATCGATCGGATCCTGACGGAGAAAGGGCGCCGCTGGCTATCACGTCGCGGGGGGATGCACAATCTCGGCCGCCCCGTGCGACGCCAGGCGGACGACGGTGCAGTTGGGGACGGTCAGGCCGGTGGAGGCGCGGATGAAGCCCCAATGGGTGACGACGCCGGTCTCGGCGCGCTCGGGGTGGTCGCCCCAGGCGTCGTGGAAATCCCGCGCACGGAGCGCCAGGCCCTCCTCGGACTCCTCCAGACGCGGCCACCACTCCTCGTCGAGATGGTCGAGGGCGAGCCCCGGCCACGCGACCCGCAAGCCGGAAAGCGGCGTGCCGACGTCGCAGGCGAAGGCGGCACGCTCGCCGACCCGGCGGTCGATCTCGATCTCGAGCCCGCCCAGCACGTCCGCGATGATATGCGCGGTCTCGAGCGCCCTCGTATAGGGGCTGGAGACGAGCCGGCGGGGGGCGTGGCCGCGGAGCGCCTGGGCGGCGGCCTCGGCCTGGCGCTTGCCTTCTTCGGTGAGCTTGGGGTCGCGGATGCCGGGATCGACGCGGGTCTTCGAGAAGACGACGTTGAACTCGGACTGGCCGTGGCGGATGAGCAGCATGTTGCCCTTTATTCCCCAAGCGCCTACATACGGCAAGACGGCTTGGTTCCGATGACCGGCCGCCGGCGCTACGGATCTGGGCCAGATGGACTTTCCTTTCCTCGACATCGTCTTCTTCGCCATGCTCGCGGTCTTCCTCGGGCTTCGCTTACGCAACGTGCTGGGGCGGCGCACCGGGACGGAGAAGCGCCAACCCGATCCGTTCAAGCCGGCGGAAGCGGCCCCGCCGGCCGCCGACAACGTCCTCAAGCTGCCTGAGCGCGACCGCAAGGCTTTGGAAACGCTGGCTGGCGAGGCCGACACGCCGATCGGCCGCGGGATCAAGGCGATCAAGGGGGCCGACCCCGGCTTCGAGGAGGCCGGCTTCGTCGGCGGCGCCCGCGGCGCCTTCGAGATGATCGTGACCGCCTTCGCCAAGGGCGATGTCCAGACCCTCCGTCCGTTGCTCGCCGACGGCGTCTTCGACAACTTCAAGCGCGCCGTCGACGACCGCACGGGCCGCGGCGAGATCCTCGAGACCACGCTGGTCGGCATCACGGCGGCCGAGCTGATCGACGCCGACCTCGCCGGCTCGACCGCCAAGGTGACGATCCGCTTCGTCTCCGAGCAGGTGAACGTGACCAAGGCCGCCGACGGCAAGGTCGTCGACGGCGACCCCGTCGGGGCGGTCGCCATCACCGACATCTGGACCTTCGCCCGCGATGTGCGTTCGAGCGATCCCAATTGGATGCTCGTCGAGACCCGCGCGCCCTGACGATGCGGCGGTTCGGCGCGCCGGCGCTGCTTCTGCTGTTCTTTCTTGCCGCCTGTGTCGCGCCTCAGCCGAAACCCCTCGAACCCGTCGCCTTCGACGCCCTTCCCGGCTGGAGCATGGACGATCCGGCGGCGGCGCTGCCGGCGCTCAGGCGTTCGTGCCCAAAGATGCCCGAGGCCTGGCGTCCGGCCTGCCAGGCGATCCCCGACGATCCGGCCGGCGCGCGCGCCTATTTCGAGGCCGAGTTCCAGCCCTGGCGCGTGACCGCCCCCGGCTTCGTCACCGGCTACTACGAGCCGGAGTTGAACGGCTCGACCGCCCGGAGCCCGCGCTACCAGGTGCCGCTGCACCGGCTCCCGGGCGATCTCGTCCAGGTCGATCTCGGCGAGTTCCGCGAGACCCTGCGGGGCGAGCGCATCGCCGGCCGGGTCGAGAACGGGCGGCTCAAGCCCTACTTCGCCCGTGCCGACATCGCCCGGGGCGCGCTCGACGGCCGCGATCTGGAACTCCTCTGGGTCGACGACCCGGTCGACGCCTTCTTCCTGGAGATCCAGGGTTCCGGCCGGGTCCGGCTCGAGGATGGGCGTCTGCTTCGGGTGGGCTTCGCCGGGCAGAACGGGCAGCGCTACGTCGCCATCGGCCGCGCGCTCCTCGACGACGGCGAGATCGCCGCCGCCGACGTCTCCATGCAGTCGATCCGCGCCTGGCTCGCAGCATACCCGGAGAAGGCGCGCGGCCTCCTCGACCGCAATCCCTCCTACGTCTTCTTCCGGCTCCTGGAGGGCGACGGCCCGATCGGCGCCCAGGACGTGGCGCTGACCCCCGGGCGCAGCCTCGCCGTCGACCGGACGCAGGTGACGCTCGGCACGCCGGTCTTCCTCGACCTCGACCATCCTGATAGCCCGGGCGGCATCCTCCGCCGCCTGGTGATCGCCCAGGACACCGGCGGCGCCATCCGCGGTGCCGGCCGCGGCGACCTCTTCCTCGGGCCCGGCCATGAGGCCGGCGAGATCGCCGGCCGCATGAAGGCCCGCGGCACTCTCTATCTTCTCCTGCCGCGCGGCGTCGCCCCGACGTCGTGAGAGACCTGAGCACATCGAACCCCCTCTCCCGGCGAAGCCGGGGGAGGGACGGGGTGGGGGCCGAGCGAAGCGAGGGTCTTTCTTCGTTCGTCGCCACCGCTCCTCGCTGCGCTCGGCCCCCACCCTGCCCTCCCCCGCGCTGCGCGCGGGAGAGGGTTCCGAATGCGCCGGTGTTCTAGTTGGCTCGCAAGAAGACCATCCTCGTCCTCCATTTCTCCGGCCGGATGCCGATCGCCGGCGTCGGCTGGGAGGGGATGAACTGGGTGCTCGCATGTAAGAAGCTCGGCCACGACGCCTGGTACGTCGAGGACAACGGGGTCAACCCCTACTCCTTCGCGCAGAACTCGGTGGTCTGGGACTCGCGAGAGAACATCGGCTTCGTCAAACGCATGATGGAGCGCTTCGGCCTCGGCGAGCGCTGGGCCTATTGGGACCCGGTCACCGGGTATTCCTGGCACGGCGTCTCCAAGGAGCGCGCCATGCGCCTCTACAAGGAGGCCGACGCGATCATCAACCTCTGCGGCGCGACGAAATTGCGGGATGAGCACATGGCGTGCCCGGTGCGCATCCTCGTCGACACCGATCCGATCTACGAGCAGATCAAGCTCGCCAAGGGCGACCGGGACTCGATCGCCTATGTCGACGCGCACACCCATCTGGTGAGCATCGGCGAGAACCTGGGAGCCCCCGATTGCCCGGTGCCGCTGGATCGTGTCTGGCATCGGGTGCGCCCGCCGATCAACCTCGACGTCTGGCCGGCGGATTTCGACTCGACGCCGCCCAACTTCTCCAGCCTCGCCACCTGGGCGCATTCGTCCAAGAACATCGAGTTCGAGGGCGAGTCCTACCAGTGGTCGAAGCACATGAACTTCCTCCGCTTCCTCGACCTGCCGAAGCGGACGACGCAGCCCCTCGACCTGGCGCTGATCGTGCCCAACGCCGAGGTCGAGAAGAAAATCCGCGACAACGGCTGGAACCTGCTCGACCCGGTGCCGCTGTCGAGCACGCTCGAAGCCTATGCCGATTTCCTCTACCGCTCGCGGGGCGAGCTCTCGGTCGCCAAGGACATCTATGTGCGCCCGCGCTCGGGCTGGTTCTCCGACCGCAGCGTCTGCTACCTCGCCGCCGGGCGGCCGGTGATCGCCCAGGACACGGCGTTTCCGAAATACGTGCCTACCGGCGAGGGGCTTTTCGCCTTCTCCAACCACGAGGAGGCGCTGGACGCGATCCTTCGCATCAACAAGGACTACAGGCGCCACCAGAAAGCCGCCCGCGCCATCGCCGAGGATTATTTCGAAGCGGCCGCCCAGGTGAAGCGCGTGCTCGACGCGGCGGGGTTGTAGACGAGGCCTCAGGCGGCGCGGCGCAAGACCAGCTCGAAGACGACAGAGACGCCATTGTTGTCGACCGGCGGCGTCCGCACCACCGCGCGATCGCCCTCGAAGCGGCAGGTGCGAACCATCTCGATCCCGACCCAGTTGGGAAACATCGACATTTCGACAGCATGCACGAGGGTGTCGCCGTCCAGGCGCCAGCGTCCGCAATAGCTGAGACCGGTCGACATCGCCCGATGACACTCCTCCGCCGCGCCTCCGAAGGGATCGGTGCCGGCGAAAGGCTTCCGGCCGGGCGCCATCAGCGCGGCGAACATGAAGCCGTCTGCGGTGTAGGTGATCAGCCCGGTCGAGCCGGGCCCGAGGGGCTCCGTGCGTTTTCCGTCGGACTCGATCCGGAGCCAGCTAACGAGGCGCCAGGTGCCGATCAGTTGCTGGCCGACTGCGGTCATGGTTCTTCCTCAAGCTCGCTGAATCCGGCGCCGATGGACCCGGGCTCCAAAAAACTAGCGCAAACGGATCGCGCATTCCTACACCAGGTTCGGCCCGATGCAAGCCGAAGGTCCTGGGCCGAAGCCGCTTCGGAACGACCGTTGGCCGTCTTTGGTCGCCGGACTCCGACTCAGACCCGGCGCCAGACCAGCTCGGCGATGCCGGAGGCCCCCTTCCGGGTCATCGGCGGTGTCCTGAGCGTGACGCGGTCGCCCTCGAAGCGGAAATGGCGGACCTGCTCGGTCCCGACCATGTTCGGATAAAGCGCCATCTCGACCGTGTGGACGACTGAGTCGCCGTCGAGCCGCCAGCGCCCGCAATAGCTGTGGCAGGTCGACATCGCCCGATGCGCCTCCTCAGGGCTCCCGCCCAAAGGGTCGGGTCCGGCGAAGGGCGCGCGGTCGGGCGCCGCCAGCATCGCGAACATGTAGCCGTCTTGGGTGTAGGTGAGCAGGCCCGTCACCTCCGGACCCATCGGCAGCGTGCGCTTGCCGGCGCCATCGGTGATGACCCAGCTCTCCAGCCGCCAGGTGCCGATGAGGTGTTGGTCGGTGATCGTCATGTCTCGCTCACGATCTCATCCGCTGGTCTTTGCTTTCTTCGAGGGGCCGGTCTTCGTCGAACGGCGGCGCCGCGCCGGTCATTCCGGGAAACCCGCCTTGCGCTGGCCTTCGACGTAGCGGCCGATCTTGGGGCTTTGAAAGACCGCATATTTTCCGCGCAAGTGGTTCCCAATGGTGTAGCCGGGGGACAGTTTGAGAGCTTGATCGACGGCGACCTTCGCTTCCTCCATTCGTCCGGAGAGCGCGCAACTCACCGCCAGGACCCGATAAGCGGAGACCACGGGATTCTCTTGGAGGGATCGCCGCGCGAAGGCAATGGCCTGATCGAGTCGGCCCTCGCAAAAATGCGCGAAGGCCGTCATCATCAGAATTTGAAAGGACATCGGGTCCATCGGACTGAGGCGCTGGGCGCGGCTCAAGTGGTCGATGGCCGTCTCGCAGTCGCCGATGTAGACGCGGGCGTGGCCGCTGAACATCCAGGTGTGCGCGCAGTTCGCATTCATCGCCAGCGATCGGTCGAGCAGGTTGATCCCGAGCTCGGCATCGGCCGCGAAATACGCGAACGCGAACCCCGCCAGGCATATCGCATCGGCGTCGTTCCGGTCGGCTTCAAGGGCCGACCGCGCCAATCGCACGGCTTCGTCTCGGTCCGCGTCCAGGTCTTCGGACCATCCATTACCAACCCGGTGGCAGTAGAGCTGCGCAGCCCGCCCCAGGGCGATCGCGTACTTCGGATTTGTGGCAATGGCTCGCGTGAGCAGGTCGATCGCCGCCGAAATGCCGTCCTTGGTCAGAGTGTGCCATAGCGGCAGCGCTCGGAGATACAGATCGTAGGCATCGAGATCGTCGGCGGGTTTCCGCCTGGCACGCTCGATCTCCGCGGCCTGAACCTTGGGCTCGATGGTGCTGACGACGCTGACCGCAACCTTGTCTTGCAAATCGAAGACGTCGGCGAGATCGCCGTCGAAGCGGTCGGCCCAGAGGTGCGCGCCGGTCGTGCCGTCGATGAGCTGGCCGGTTATCCGCACCTTCTGGCCTGATTTCCTCACCGAGCCTTCCAGCACGTAGCGGACGCCGAGCTCACGCGACACGCGCTTCACGTCGACCGACTTGCCCTTGTAGGTGAACGAGCTGTTTCGGGCGATGACGAAGAGCCAGTGGAAGCGTGACAGCGCGGTGATCACATCCTCGACTAGGCCGTCACAGAAATAATCCTGTTCCGCGTCGCCTGACATGTTCTGAAACGGCAGCACGGCAATCGAGGGCTTGTCGGGAAGTGCAAGCGCAGGCTGGACGAGCGCTGCGCCCTCGGCATGGACAGCGACGCGATAGACGCGGATGGGGCGCTCGATGTTCTTGAGGTGCTGCTCGCCAATGTCCTGGACGTCGAGGTCGAGCCGGCCGCGGACGTCCTCGTAGGCGCGGGCGGAGACACAGATGCCCCCGGGCTCGGCGAGCTGCTCGAGACGCGCGGCGACGTTGACGCCGTCGCCGAGGATGTCCTCGCCGTCGATGACGATGTCGCCGACGTTGACGCCGATGCGGAACTGCAGGCGCTTGTTCTCCGCGAGGCCGCTCTCATGAGTAGCCATGGCGCGCTGGATGTCGACCACGCAGCGGATGGCATCGACCGCGCTGCCGAACTCCAGCAGCAACCCGTCGCCCGTGGTCTTGACGATGCGTCCTGAGTGTTCGGCGATTCTGGTGTCGACCAGCTCGCGCCGGAGCGCCTTCAGGCGCGCCAGCGTCCCCTCCTCGTCCGCACCGACGAGGCGGCTATATCCCGCGACATCGGCCGCGACGATCGCCGCGAGCCGCCTCCTGGTGCGATCGCCTTCCACCATCCCCCCGGCCGCATCGGCATAAACACCAGTGCATATTCGTGGACGATCGCCAATTGCCGAGGTGGGTCGGTCTTCGGATCGCCGAGCCGGGCTCTGGACGCGATGACCGGGGTTAGCTAAGCTGGTGGCCTAAGGAGCGTCCCATGGACCCGGTCACCATCCACAAGGCAAAGACGGACCTGTCGAAGCTGATCGCCCGCGTCGAGGCCGGCGAGGAGATCGTCATCGCGCGGGGCAAGACGCCGGTCGCTCGGCTGGTGCCGGTCGCGAAGCCGAAGCCCAAGCGGCAGTTCGGCTCGATGAAGGGCAAGATCAGGGTGACGGAGGCGTTCTTCGAGCCGCTGCCGGAGGAGGAGCTGAAGCTCTGGGAGTAGGCGGATGCGCCTGCTCCTGGACACGCACGCGTTCCTCTGGTGGCTCGAAGGAAACCCGGCCCTGTCGCGGACGGCGCGCACCGCGATGGGCGAAAGCGACAACACGGTCTTCGTCAGCGCCGTCACCGCATGGGAGATCGCGACCAAGATCCGGCTCGGTCGGCTTCCCCTCGCCGAGCTGCTGGCGGACGACATCTCCGGCTATCTCGATGCCCAGGGTTTCGTCGAGATGCCCGTGAGAATCATCCATGGGCAGCGGGCCGGCGCGCTCCCCGATCTGCACCGCGATCCCTTCGACCGGATGCTGATCGCCCAATCCCTGATCGAGGGCTGCTCGCTCGTCTCCAACGAGCGGCTCTTCGACCGCTACGGCGTCGAGCGGTTTTGGTAGGGGCGCCCCTTCCCTTCGGCCCCGGGCCGCCCTATAAGAACCGCCAATCCCTGATTTCGCATGGCGTGCCGGCATGCCCCTAAAAGGGCGTGATGCCGGACGGATGCCCGCCTGAGAGGAGACCCCCGTGAGCCAGCTTCTGATGCCGCGCGCGACCGCTGTCTGGCTGGTCGCCAACACCTCGCTCACCTTCGAGCAGATCGCCGAGTTCTGCAGGCTCCATGTCCTGGAAGTCCAGGCGATCGCCGACGAGGAGGTGGCGGTCGGCATGCACGGGCTCGACCCGATCGCCAACGGCCAGCTGACCCAGGAGGAGCTGGTCCGCGTGCAGAAGGACCCGAAGGCGCGCCTGGTCATGGTGAGCCAGGACAACCTGCCGCAGCCGGTCGCCCGCAACAAGGGCCCGCGCTACACCCCGATCGCCAAGCGCGGCGACAAGCCGGATGCCATCGCCTGGCTGATCAAGAACTATCCGGACATGACCGACGGCCAGGTCGGCCGGCTGCTCGGCACCACCAAGTCGACCATCACCGCGGTTCGCGACCGTTCCCACTGGAACCACCAGAACATCCGGCCCCGCAGCCCGGTGACGCTCGGCCTCTGCACTCAAGGCGACATGGACCAGGTGCTGACCAAGGCGGGCGCGACGGTGCCCTCGATCGGGGTGCGCTACATGACCGCCGAGGAAGCCGCGACCATCCCGGCGCCGAAGCCGGTCGAGCCGCACCCGGTCCAGGTCGGCTCGCCCTTCGGCGAGCGGCGGTAGTTTGTAGCGCCCTCTCCCGCGTAGCGGGGGAAGGGGTATGACGGCAAAGTCCGCCCTCACGACCCCTTGGCGTAGCCGACGGTCTTCAGGTCCTCTGCGATCTCCGCCAGGACCGCCGGATCGTCGATGGTCGCCGGCATCTTCCAGCTCTGGTCGTCGGCGATCTTCTGCATGGTGCCGCGGAGGATCTTGCCCGAGCGGGTCTTGGGCAGGCGCTTGATCACCACCGCGGTCTTGAAGGCGGCGACCGGGCCGATCGAATCCCGCACCATCTGCACCACCTCCCTGACGATCGCCTCGGGCGGGCGATTGACGCCGGCCTTCAGCACGAGGAGCCCGAGCGGGAGCTGGCCCTTGAGCTCGTCGGCGACGCCGATGACGGCGCATTCGGCGACATCGGGATGGTTCGACAGCACCTCCTCCATGCCGCCGGTCGAGAGCCGGTGGCCGGCGACGTTGATGATGTCGTCGGTGCGGGTCATGACGAAGACATAGCCGTCGGCGTCGAGATACCCCGCGTCGCCGGTCTTGTAGTAGCCCGGGAACTCCTGGAGGTAGGACTTTACGTAGCCCTCGTCGTTCCGCCAGAGCGTCGGCAGCGAGCCCGGAGGCAGCGGCAGCTTGAGCGCCAGCGCGCCGACGTCGCCGGCCTTGACCGGGTTGCCGTCGGGTCCGAGGGCCTGCACGTCCCAGCCGGGGACCGGCTTGGTCGACGAGCCCGGCTTCACCGGAAACGTCTCGAGGCCGAGGCAGTTGGAGGTGATCGGCCAGCCGGTCTCGGTCTGCCACCAGTGATCGATCACCGGCACCTTGAGCTTCGCTTCCGCCCACAGCAGCGTGTTCGGATCGCAGCGCTCGCCGGCGAGGAAGAGCGCGCGGAATCCCCGGAGGTCGTAATTCTTCATCAGCACGCCGTCCGGGTCGTCGCGCCTGATGGCGCGAAACGCCGTCGGCGCGGTGAAGAGGGCGACCGCCTTGTGCTCGGAGATCACCCGCCAGAAGGCGCCGGCATCGGGCGTGCCGACCGGCTTCCCCTCGTAGAGAAGCGTGGTCGCGCCGAAGAGTAGCGGCGCATAGACGATGTAGGAATGGCCGACCACCCAGCCGACGTCGGAGGCGGTCCACCACACCTCGCCCGGCTCGATCGCGTAGACGTTGGCCATCGACCAGCAGAGCGCCACCGCATAGCCGCCGCCGTCGCGGACCACGCCCTTGGGGATGCCGGTCGTGCCGGACGTATAGAGAATGTACAGCGGGTCGGTCGCCGCCATGTCGACGGGCTCGACTGGGGCGCTCCTGGCTTCGAGATCGGCGAAGTCGACGTCGCGGCCGGCCACGGGCTCGGCCCGGAGCTGCGGGCGCTGGAACACGACGCAGCGCGACGGCTTGAACCCGGCGAGCTCGATCGCCTGGTCGACCAGCGCCTTGTAGGCGACGAGGCGGCCGGGCTCGAGGCCGCAGGAGCCGAAGACGATGACCTTCGGTTTCGCATCGTCGATGCGGGTCGCCAGCTCCGGTGCGGCGAAGCCGCCGAAGACGACGCCGTGGATGGCGCCGATGCGCGCGCACGCCAGCATGGCGACGATCGCCTCCGGCACCATCGGCATGTAGAGGAGGACGCGGTCGCCCTTCCCGACGCCGAGCGAACGGAGCCCGCCGGCGAATTTCGCCACGCGGAGCGTGAGCTCGCGATAGGTGAAGCGCTCGACCTTGGCGGCCATCGGGCTGTCGTAGATCAGGGCCGGCTGCTCGCCGCGGCCGGCCGCGACGTGACGGTCGAGGCAGTTGGCCGCGACGTTGAGCCGCCCGTCCGGGAACCAGCGGTAGAAGGGTGGCTTCGAGGCATCCAGCGCCCGGGTCGGCGGCGTGGTCCAGGTGACGGCCTCGGCCGCTTCCAGCCAGAAGCCCTCCTTGTCGGCGAGCGAGCGGCGATGCGCCTCGGCGTAGCGGCCGGTCATCGGCGTTTCCCCTTAGTTCGTCGTTGCCGGAGAGGATGGTCTTTCTCCGGGGCACTTGCCAAGCTCGCCGGAGGCCTTGGCGAAATTGCGGGCCGCGCCGGCTTGGCTTATGGAAGAGGCCATGGCCTCCGCTTACGACACCGACCTCGACAAGAACCCGGCGAACCACGTCCCGCTCTCGCCGCTGGGATTCCTCGAACGCGCCGCGGCGGTCTATCCCGACCGGCTCTCGGTCGTTCACGGCAAGACGCGCTTCACCTGGAGCCAGACCTATGCCCGCTGCCGGCGCTTGGCATCGGCGCTGAAGCGCCGCGGCATCGCCAAGGGCGACACGGTGGCGATCATGGCGCCGAACGTGCCGGCGATGGTCGAGGCGCATTTCGGCATTCCGATGACCGGCGCGGTGATGAACGCGCTCAACTACCGCCTCGATGCCCAGACCATCGCCTTCATCCTCGAGCACGGCGAGGCGAAGCTCCTGATCGCGGACACCGAGTATTCGCCCGTGGTCAAGGAGGCGCTGGCGCTGCTCAAGCGGAAGATCCCGGTCGTCGACATCGTCGACGCGATCGGGCCCGGCGGCGAGCGCTTAAGCGAGATCGATTACGAGGCGTTCCTCGGCGAAGGCGATCCCGACGCCGCGTGGGAGCATCCGGCCGACGAATGGCAGGCGATCGCCCTCAACTACACCTCGGGCACCACCGGCAACCCCAAGGGCGTCGTCTACCACCACCGCGGCGCGTATCTGAACGCGCTCGGCAACATCCTGGTGTGGAGCCTGCCATCGAAGCCGACGTATCTCTGGACGCTGCCGCTGTTCCACTGCAACGGCTGGTGCTTCCCGTGGACCCTGGCGGCGCTCGCCGGCACCAATGTCTGCCTCCGCCGGGTCGAGGCCAAGGCGGTGTTCGACGCCATCGCCGACGAGGGCGTGACCCACCTCTGCGGCGCGCCGATCGTCATGGGGCTTCTGCTCAACGCCAGACCCGACCAGAAGCGCGATTTCGGCGGGCGGCGGATCAAGATGATGACCGCGGCCTCGGCGCCGCCGGCCGCGGTGATCGAGGGCATGGAGAGGCTGGGCTTCGACATCACCCATGTCTACGGCCTGACGGAGGTCTACGGCCCGGCGGTGGTCTGCGCCTGGCACGAGGAGTGGAACGCGCTGCCTCCCGAGGAGCGGGCGCGGATCAAGGCGCGCCAGGGTGTGCGCTATCCGGTCCTCGAAGGCCTGATGGTGGCGGATGCGGCGACATTGAAGCCGGTGCCCGCCGACGGCAAGACCATCGGCGAGGTCTTCATGCGCGGCAACATCGTCATGAAGGGATACCTCAAGAACCGACAAGCGACCGACGAGGCCTTCGCCGGCGGCTGGTTCCGCACCGGCGACCTCGGCGTCTGCCACGAGGACGGCTACATCGAGCTCAAGGACCGTTCCAAGGACATTATCATCTCCGGGGGCGAGAACGTCTCGACCATCGAGATCGAGGGCATCCTCTACCGCCATCCCGCGGTGCTGGAAGCCGCCGTGGTGGCGAGGCCCGACGGTAAATGGGGCGAGACGCCGTGCGCCTTCGTGACCTTGAAGGAAGGCACGGCGGCAACGGCGGAGGAGATCATCGCCTTCTGCCGAGAGAACATGGCGGGCTTCAAGGTGCCGCGCACCGTCGTCTTCGGCCCGCTGGCCAAGACCTCCACCGGCAAGATCCGGAAATACGTGCTGAGAGAGAAGGCGCGTGCACTTTAGGCGGACGCAATGCTTGACGCCAATGCCGATGCATTAGCTTCGCATTGCGCGGTCCTTGGCGCTTCGCGCCTCCTCCGGCCTTGCGAAGTCAGGGGCTGCCGAAGGTCACATATCCCTCCGGGCTGATCGGCCACATCGGATTCCAGGCGATCTCCCAGGCGTGGTCGTCGGGGTCGGCGACGTAGCCGCGGAGCCGCCATGGGGAGGCGCGCCGGCCGGGCGCAGGAGCCGGCCGCCGACGCGGGCCAGGCGATCCAGCATCGGCTGCACCGCGTCCCGGGAGGCGACGTTGTGGGCGAGCGCGAAGGCGCCGGTCTGCGACAGGCCCGGGCGCCGCATGTCGCCTTCGAGCGAAGAGGTCAGCCAGGTCCCCAGCACGAAGCCGTTCATCTGGCAGAAGGCGATCTCGTCGTTCTGGAACACCGGGGTCCAGCCGAAGCCGTCCATGTAGAAGCGGCGCGAGCGCTGGACGTCGGCGATGCCGAGCGTGATGAGCGACATCTGCTGTTGCATGGCTTCCTCCGGAATGCGGACGCAATGCTTTACGCTATTGCTGACGCATTAGCTGCGCATTGCGCGGTTTATGGCGCTCCGCGCCCCCCCGAGCGGGACGACGCGGCAGTTCGATTGCGGAGCATAGCGCAGCAATCGTAACGGGAGCGTCGGCCCACCAAGCGAGGGACCGTGGCTT
>SHVZ01000105.1 GCA_009694025.1 Alphaproteobacteria bacterium
AGAAGGCTATCGTCCTGCATGGCGGGTGTGGCACTCCGGCGAGGCGTGGAAGACTTTGTCTAGACACCAAAATCTTACACGAAATCAACGGATTACGCTACATCCGCCAGCCCAATATCAGCGCCCCGATGAATAATTCGGGCTAGGTCGGCCTTGTTCTTGAACGGCACGCGCGCGGTAGCGAGCGTGTAGGACGGAGTGACCGCGCGTATCGCGGCGACGGCATCGCGCGCTTTTTCGGTCTGCCCGGTTTCCGCATACAAGACCGCCTCGACCTCGGAGCATATGCGGCTTCGCTGTGCGCGGCTGTAGAAGTGCCGAAGCTGATTTTCGACCTCGTCATAACGTCGCAGCATCACATATGCGCGGGCGACGAGGCAGTGGCGGCCTGGTAGAGTAAGAAGTGGATCGAGCTTCAGAGTGCGCAGCAGGTGTTCGAGACCTTCCTGCGGCCGTCCTTGAGCCACCAAGATGATACCGAGCCGCTCGGCGATCGATGCATCGTTCGGATTGGCTGCGTGACCTTGCGCCGCCACCGCTTCTGCAGCGTCGAACTCGGCGCGAGCGGTGTAAGCCATCGCCAGACTCACGATTCCCGAGATATTCTTCGGGTCGAGCACGACGCTTCGCCGGCCGAACTCGAAGGCCTTGTCCCGCGCCGCCTGGCCGATCACCGGGGGAAATTCGAAGATGAAGCCGTACGCATAGGTGGTCGCGAGGCCGGCATAGGCATCCGCATAGTTAGGGTCCAGCGAGATCGCACGCTCCAACAGCGCACGCGCCTTGGAATTATTTTCGGCGCCGCTTTCCGCGGAAGTCCCTCCCGTGGCTATCGAGCCAAGAAGCTCGCGCGCCTGCAGCACGAGATCGTAAGCATCCAGGCGCTCGGTGGGCTTGCGCTTGGCCGCCAGCAGATCCTCCCGACGGAGATGCGCGATCAGGCGCGTCGCGATCGACACGGTGATGTCGTCCTGGATCGCGAAGATATCCTTGAATTCGCGATCGTAGCGCTCCGCCCACGCATGCGATCCATTGGCAGCTTCGATGAGCTGGGCGGACACGCGCACGCGATCTTCGAACTTCTGCACACTGCCTTCGAGGACGTATCGCACCCCGAGCTCGCGCCCGACCCTCGGGATGTCCACCGCGGTCCCCTTGTAGCGGCTGGAGGAAGTGCGCGACGGCACGAAGATGCCCGGGACCCGCGCCAGCTCGGTCAGGATGTCTTCGGTCAACCCGTTGCTGAAATGCTCCTGCTGGGGGTCACCGCTGAGATTGGCGAACGGCAGGACCGCCACCGACGCGCCCACGGTGGCGGCGACAACGGTCTCGCCTGGCTTCGGCCGGGGCTGCAGCGCGAACCAGGCGCCAACCCCCACGGCAACCGCCAGAATGGCCGCCGCCGCGAGGCCAAGCGGCAGGCGCAGGGCGCCGCGCGATGATGGCGACCTCGTAAGCGCCGATGATGCCTGGTGACCGGCCTGCGGCGCCGGTTGCCGGTCGAAGCGCACGCGATGCGTTCTGATCGGCCGGGCGATGTTCTTGAAAACCTGTTCGCCGAGATCATCGAACTCGAGGTCGATCCGCCCGCGGACGTCTTCGTAGGTTCGGTCGGAGATGCAGATCCCGCCGGGCTCGGCTATCTGCTCCAGGCGGGCTGCCACGTTGACGCCATCGCCGAGTATGTCGTCGCCGTCGATGACGATGTCGCCGACGTTGACGCCGATGCGGAACCGGATTTGCTTGTCCTCCGCCATCCTGCTCTCAAGCGCAGCGATGGCGCGCTGGATGTCGACCACGCAGCGGATCGCATCGACGGCGCTGCCGAACTCCAACAACAACCCGTCGCCGGTGGTCTTGACGACCCGCCCCGAATATTTCGCGATCTTGGGGTCAACCAGTTCACGCCGCAACGCCTTCAGGCGCGCCAGCGTCCCCTCCTCGTCCTCCCCGACGAGGCGGCTGTAACCCGCGACATCGGCCGCGACGATCGCCGCGAGCCTGCGCTTGGCACGGTCAGCGTCCAGACGTCCCCCAAACGGCAGCAGCTGAAGATGTTAGCATTTGTGGTTTGGATCACAAAGGGGGGTGACCCTCCCCACCCACATTCCCCGCAGCCTGCCCACCCACGAATCCGATTGCGGCGGATTCCTAGAGCAACGCCTCGACCCGCGGCCGGGCGCCGACCTCGGCGATCAGCAGGCGCTCGGGCGCCACCTCCGTCCAATGGTCGAGCTCGGCGTCGAGCGGCTCCGACACCACCGTCAGCGCGTCGCCGGTGCCGTCCCAGAAGAGGCTCGGCGGCTTGTCGTCGGAGGAGTGGCGGATGGCGTAGACGCGGGCGCCGTCGCTCAAGGCCGCGGTCATGCGGAAGGGATCGGTCGCACCGGCCTCGGCCGCCATCGTCTCGATCACCCGGATGGTCCGGCGGATAGCCGCGGGCGGATTCTCATCGAGGCCGTGGACGAACAGGAGGAGGAAGAACAGCTCCGAATCCGTGGTGCCGTGACGATGGCGGTAGAGATCGTCGGGTAGCAGCGCCTCCAGCCGGCGGCGCACCCGGTCGTAGCCGCCGACCTGGCCGTTGTGCATGAACAGCCAGCGGTCGAGGCCGAAGGGATGGCAGTTGGCGCGGCTGGTCGCGGTCCCGGTCGAGGCCCTGACATGGGCGAAGAACAGCGAGGCCTCGACCTGATGCGCCAGGCTTTTCAGGTTCGGATCGTTCCAGGCCGGCAGGATGTCGCGGTAGATGCCGGGCACCTGGCGCCCGCCATACCAGCCGACGCCGAAGCCGTCGCCGTTGGTGGTGACCGAGGTCTTCCTCGCATGCAGGCTCTGGCGGATCAGGGAGTTCTCGGGCTCGAAGATCAGCGAATCGAGGTAGATCGGCTGTCCGGAATAGGTGAGCCAGCGGCACATCGGCGTTTCTCCCCAAGGGTCCTTCGACTCGGCACCGGCGCTTGTTCCCGGCACCCCGCGATGATACGCGAGAGAGGTTAATGAGGGATTTCCGCATGACACTGCCGCACGTCAACCTGGCCAAGGACGGGCCGGACCTGAGCCCACGCGCCTATGCGCGGCTGCTCGCCGATCTCGCGGAAAATGCCGATGTCGCCGTCGACAGCTTCGGCCTCGGCGGTTTCGTCGAGGGTTTCGAGAAGAAGATCGCGGCCGAGCTCGGCAAGGAGCGCGCGATCCTGATGCCGACCGGGACATTGGCGAATCTGTTCGCATTGGAGCTCCTCTCCGACCGCAGCCGCCGGCGCGTGCTGGTGCAGACCGACGGTCACATCCAGAACGACACCGGCGACTCGGCCCAGCGCCTCGGCGGCGTCGTCCTGGTGCCGATCCAGGACAAGGGCGCCGGATTCTCGGTCGCCGCGATGAAGGCCGAGGTCGAGCGGGCGGCCGGCGCGCGGGTCGCCATCCCCTTCTCTTCCGTGGTGATCGAGACGCCGGTCCGCCGCCGCTTCGCCCAGATGATCCCGCTCGCCGACATGGACGCCGCCGTCGCCTATGCCCGGGAGGCGGGCCTGAAGCTGCACCTGGACGGCGCGCGGGTCTATCTCGCCTCGGCGTGGACGGGACGCGGCATCCAGGACTTCTGCCGGCCCTTCGATACGGTCTACCTCTCGCTCTACAAGTATTTCGGCACGCCCTTCGGCGCGGTCCTCGCCGGCCCCGCGGCGCTCATCGACGGGCTCTACCACGACCGCCGACGCTACGGCGGCGGCCTCGCCCAGATCTGGCAGATCGCGCTCGTCGCCGATCGTTTCCTCGACGGCATGGCCGAGCGCTGGCGGAGGGCGCGCGCCATGTCCGACCCGACCTATGCCGGGCTCGAGGCCTCCGGGCGCTTCACCATCGAGCGCATCCCCGACGGCAGCAACATCGTGAAGCTGCGCCTGACTGAGGGCGGCGCCGATGGGCTGAAAGCCTTCCGTGGACGGGCGGAGGCCGCCAACCTCAAGATGCCGGAGATCGCCGGCGACATGCTGCCGATCCGGGTCAACGAGACCTGGCTCGCGAGCACGGCCGAGGAGATCGAGGGCCGGCTGATCCAGTCCGCCGGCTGACGCTCGAAGGGAGAAGAAGATGAAGGTCGAGAATGCATCGCTCGGCGATCTCCTGGACGCGCTGGCCGCAGGCAAGACCACCGCGACCCAGCTCACCAAGGCCTATCTCGCCCGCATCGCCGCCTACGACCGAGGCGGGCCCGGACTCAACTCGGTTCGCGAGATCAACCCGGAGGCACTCGCCATCGCCGCCAGGCTCGACGGCGTCAAGCCGGACAGGCGCCGGCCGCTCGCCGGCCTTCCCATCCTGCTCAAGGACAACATCGCGACCGGCGATGCCCAGCACACCACGGCCGGCTCGCTGGCGCTGGCCGACGCGCACGCCAGGCGCGACGCCACGGTGACCGCGCGCCTCCGGAAGGCCGGCGCGGTGATCCTCGGCAAGGCCAACCTGACGGAGTTCGCCAACGTTCTCGCCGTCGGCATGCCGTCTGGCTACAGCTCGCTCGGCGGCCAGGTGAAGAACGCGTTCGCCCCGGCGCTGGACGAGAACGGCATCCCGATCGTCCAGCCCGGCGGGTCGAGCGCCGGGTCGGGCGTCGCCGTCGCCGCGGGCTTGGCCGCCGCGACCATCGGCACCGAGACCTCGGGCTCGCTGCTCTCGCCCGCGACCCAGAGCGGCGTCGTCACCGTCAAGCCGACGGTCGGGCTGATCAGCCGCGCCGGCATCCTGCCGATCTCCGCGAGCCAGGACACCGCCGGCCCGATGACCCGCACCGTCCGTGACTCTGCCCTCCTGCTGAACGTGCTCGCCGCCGTCGATCCGCTGGATCCGGCGACCCGGAAGCAGAGGCGACCCGACGACTATACGAGCGATCTCGACAAGGACGGACTCAAGGGCGCGCGCATCGGTGTGCCGAGCGATCCCACCGATCCCGGCAACGACGTCTACTACGGTCCATTGCTGCCGCGTGCCAAGGAGGTGATGGCACGCACGATCGAGGCGCTCCAGGATCTCGGCGCGACGATCGTCCGCGCCAACATCCCGACCTCGGGCTGGATCGGCGGCGCCGGCACCGAGATGTCGGTCCTCAACCGCAACCCGTTCAGCCCGACCAGAAACCAGGTCCAACGCGTGCCGATCGTCTTCGTCTACGAGCTCAAGAACGGCCTCGACGCCTACCTCCGCAAATGGGCGAAGGGCACGAAGATGAGGACCATCGCCGACATCGTCGCCTTCAACGAGGCAAATCCCGGGAAGGCGCTCCGCTTCGGCCAGGACATTTTCCTCGCCGCCAACGCGACCCAGGGCGACCTCCGCGAGCCCGAGTACCGGTCGGCGCGCCGCATGGACCTGCTGCACGCGAAGAAGCTCGGCCTCGATCTCTACATGATCCAGCACAGGCTCGACGCCGTGCTGTTCCCGGCGAATGCCGGCGCCTCGATTGCCGCCAAGCCTGGATATCCCAGCGTCCAGGTCCCGGCAGGATTCATCTCCGGCATCGGCCAGAAGGAGACGCCGGACTATCCCTTAGGCGCCACCTTCGCCGGGCGCGCCTGGAGCGAAGCGACGCTGCTCCGCCTCGCCTACGCCTTCGAGCAGGCGACACAAGCGCGACGGATGCCGCCGGGCCTCTCCGGCTAGGCCGGCTTCGCGCGGGTCGCTACAGCACCCGGTGCTGCGCCACCGGGATCATCTGGCGGACCTTCTCGACGCGCTTGGGATCGATGCGGGCGGAGACGACGCCGACGCCGTCGGAGGCCATCGCCGTCACCTGGCCCCAGGGATCGACCACCATCGAGTGCCCGTAGGTGTGCCGGGTCTCGTTGCCCTGGGTGTGCGGCCCGTGCTGGGCGGCGGCGAGGAAATAGGTCTCGGTCTCGATCGCGCGGGCCCGGCACAAGACCTCCCAGTGGTCCTTGCCGGTCTGGAGGGTGAAGGCGGCCGGCAGCGCGATCACCTGGGCGCCCTTCCTGGCGAGCTGGATGAACAGCTCGGAGAAGCGGAGGTCGTAGCAGATCGAGCAGCCGACGGTGACGCCGTCGAGGTCGTAGGTCACGACCTCGTCGCCGGGCTTGATGCTGGCCGATTCCTTGTAGGACATCCCGTCCGGCGTGGTGATGTCGAAGAGGTGGATCTTCCGGTAGCGCGCGATCTGTAAACCCGCCCGGTCGAAGACCACCGTGGTGTTGTGGAGCCGCTCCTCGCCCGGCACCTTCTCCAGGATCGAGCCGGCATGGACGAAGACCTTGTGCTCGGCCGCGATCCCCCGGCAGAGCGCATAGGCCGGCCCGTCCGGGATGGTCTCGGCTGCCGCCTTCTTCTCGGCCGAGGTGCCGCCGAGGAAGTCGAAGACCTCCGGCAGCACCAGGAGGTCGGGCCCGTCCTCCCGGATTGCCCGCTCCATCAGCTCGCGCGCTTGGCCGAGGTTGCGCGGCTTGTCGTTGGTCGAGTTCATCTGGAGGAGGGAGACTTTCATCGCACCTGGGCCTTCGCGAAAGAGGGCGATCACGGTCGCGCCGGCGGCCGCGATCGTCAACCGGCTTTTCCGCCGGCGGGTTCGGTGGCACCCTCCCCGCCTTCTCCGACAAGGAAATCCCCGATGTCCCGACGCTCGATCGATCTGACCGACCGGCTCTACGACTACCTGCTGGCCCACTCGCTCCGCGAGAAGCCGCTGTTCCGGAAGCTCCGCCAGGCGACGGCCAAGCTGCCGATGGCCGGAATGCAGATCTCGCCCGAGCAGGGCCAGTTCATGATGCTGCTGGTCGAGCTGATCGGCGCCAAGAAGGCGATCGAGATCGGCACCTTCACCGGATATTCCGGCCTCTGCGTCGCGACCGCGCTGCCGCCCAGGGGCCATCTCTGGTGCTGCGACGTCAGCGAGGAGTTCACCTCGGTCGCGCGCAAGTTCTGGAAGCTGGCGAAGATCGACAAGAAGATCACCCTGATCCTGGCGCCGGCCAAGGAGACGGTGGCGAAGCTGCTGAAGACGGGCCACGCCGGCACCTTCGATTTCGCGTTCATCGACGCCGACAAATCGAACTACGACGCCTACTACGAGGGCGCGCTCAAGCTGCTCCGCCGCGGCGGCCTGATCGCCATCGACAACGTGCTGTGGGGCGGCTCGGTCGCCGATCCGGCGAAGAACAGCCCGGACACGAAGGCGATCCGCAAGCTCAACGCCAAGATCCACAAGGACAAGCGGGTGAGCGCCAGCCTGCTGCCGATCGGCGACGGCCTGACCCTGGCGCGGAAGCGCTAAGGCAGCGACGAGTGGCGCACCCGATCGCCCGCCTTGATGCCGAGGCGGGAGGCGGTGCCGCCGTTCACTTCCAGGACCGCGCGGGTGAGCCCCGCCGCCGGCACCGGCGTGTCGGTCTGCGGCACCGTGCGCTCGGCGATGTTGAGGATGCGTCCGTCCGGGCCGATGAAGATCATGTCGAGCGGGATGTAGGTGTTCCGCATCCAGAAGACGGAGTTGTCCGGCGGCTCGATGACGAACAGCATACCGGCATCGGCCGCCATCTGCCGGCGGAACATCAGGCCCTGGGTGATCTGCGGCGGCGTCGTCGCCAGCTCGACGGTGAAGCGGTGCTTGGCGCCGGCGGCGGTCTCGACGGTCACCGTGTCCTTGGGAAAGGTGACGGGCTGGGCGGCCGCCGGTCCGACGAGCAGGACCAACAGCAGGGCGAGAGCGCGTCTCACGGCAGCATCACCTCCTCGATCAGGGCCGCGACTTCCGGCCGGACCGGACCCGGGTTGGGCGGGTCGGCGAGCGTGGTGAACCATCGCTCCGGCGCGTTCCTGGCCCGGCTGTGGTTCCAGCGCAGCCCACGCAACACCGCCTCGGCCTCTGCGGTCAAGGGCGCCGCCGGATCGCCCCCGTTCAGGGTCGCCCAGATCCCGGCCCAGCAGCGCGCCACCGACCACGGATTGTAGCCGCCGCCGCCGAGCACCAGCACGCGCGGCGCCAGCGGCGCCAGCGCCGCCACCGCCGACCACAGCGCCCGGTTGGAAAGCTCGAGCCCGCTCTGCGGGTCGTCGGCGAGGCCGTCGGCGCCGCACTGCACGACAAGAGCCGCCGGCCTTAGCCGCTCGCCCAACGGAACCAAGGCGCGTTCCATGATCGCCGCCAGCTCCGAGTCGTTGAAGCCCGGCGGCACCGGTAGGTTGCGGGCATTTCCTCCAGCGCGGTCGCCGCGCCCGCCGGTGTGAGGCCAGCGTCCGGCTTCGTGCACGGAAGCGGTCAGCACGCGGTCGTCGCCGCGGAAGGCGTCCTCGACCCCGTCGCCGTGATGGCGTCGAGGTCGACGTAGTAGACCGGCGCAATCCCGGCATCGAGGAAGGCCAGGATGCCGAGCACGGGGTCGTTGAAGTAGCAGAAGCCGCTGGCGCGATCCCGGCGGCCGTGATGGGTGCCGCCGGCCGGGCTGTGGACGACGCCGCCATCGGCCAACAGCTCGACCGCCTTCAGGGTCGAGCCGCAGGCCGTCGCCGGCCGGCTGAAGATCTCGGCGAAGACCGGGTTGCCGTTGCGTCCGATGTTGTGGCGCTCGCGGACCCCCTCCGGCACCTGGCGCGTCGCCTCGGCCTGGCGCACGGCCTCGACATAGGCGGGATCGTGGAAGCGCACGAGCTGGGCCGGCGTCGCCGCCGGGCCGTCGACGTAGCACTCCGGGTCGTGCCAGCCCATCGCCCGGATGAGGTCGAGCGCGGCGGAGACACGCGGGATCGCCAGCGGATGTTTCGAGCCGTAGGTCGAATGCCGGTAGATCTCGCTGCCGATCAGGATCGGACGCCGCATGGGGCGGAGATATACCCTCCCCCGGCTGGCCGGGGGAGGGTCTGCGTAGGCGGAAGTCCTACTTCTTCTCGATGTTCCAGAGCACCAGCTCGGTGGCGTTGGGGACGCCCACCAGGTTGTTGCGCCAGGCCACCGGCTTCAGGAACTGTCCGGTGTTGAGATACGGGACCTGGTCGTAGTAGCGGGCCTGGAGCTTCTCGATCACCTCCATCTGCGCTTTCTGGTCGGCTGCGGCGAGGAAGTCGGCGCGGAGCTTCTCGATCTCCGGATCGGAGTACCAGCCGAACCAGCCGGCGTCGCCGGCGAGAGGCAGGTTCGAGATCGGGCTCGCCATCGGGATGCCGGTCCACCAGGTCGGGAAGATGTGCCAGCCGAGGGAACCCGTCCCGGCCGCGTCCTTCCGCGTGCGCCGGGTGGTCAGCGTCGACCAGTCCATCGCCTGCAGATCGACGGTGAATCCCGCCTTCTTCAGCGACTCCGCCGCGACGATGGCGATATGGTGGATGATCTGCTGGTCCGTCGGGTCCATCAGGACGATGGGCTCGCCCTTGTACCCCGCCTCGGCGAGGAGCTGCTTCGCCTTGGCCGGGTCGGCTTTTCGATAGGGCTCGCTCGCGACCTGGGTTTCGTACTTCGACCCGCACACGAAGACCGCGAAGCACTCCCGCTCGTATTCGGGGTTGCCGATCATAGCCCCCAGGAACGCCTTCTGGTCGATCGCCAGAAGGGCCGCCCGACGGATGCGGGCGTCGTTGAACGGCGGGTGCAGCATGTTGAAGCGGAGGTGGCCGATGCTGCCGAAGTTGTCGAGCACCTTGACCGTGATGTTCGGGTCCTTCTTCAGCATCTGCAGCAGGTCGATCGGCGGGATCTCGTAGGCGTCGACCTCGCCCTTGAGGAGCGCCTGGGTCGCGATCGCGGTGTCCGGGATGTAGAGCCATTCGACCCGGTCGACCTTGGCCACCTTGGCGCCGGAATAGCCGTCCGACGGCTCGGTGCGCGCGACGTATTTCGGGTTCTTCTTGTAGACGACCTTGTTGCCGGGGACCCATTCATCCTTGGCGAAGACGAAGGGCCCCGAGCCGACCGGCTCCTTTACCTGCTCGTCGGCGCTGATCTTGGCGTCCGCTTCGCGCATGATGAAGCAGGGCAGCACCGGATTGCCCAACGTCTCGATCACCAGGCCGAACTTCTTCGACAGCGTCATCTCGAAGGTGAGGTCGTCCTTGGCCTCGAGCGAGCCGACATGCGCCATCATCACCTTGCCGTCGCCCGACTTGACCGCCCAGCGCTTGATCGACTGGACCGCGTCCTTGGCGGTGACCGGCGTTCCGTCGTGCCAGGTCATGCCCTTCCTCAGGGTGAAGCTGTACTTCATGCCGTCGGGCGCGACGGTATGGGTCTCCACCATCTGGGGCTTGTAGGTGAACTTGCTGTCGGGCGCGAACAGCACGTCGTAGATCATGTAGCCGTGGTTGCGGGTGATCGCCGCGGTGGTCCAGATCGGATCGATGTTCTTGAGGTCGGCCTGCGGCACCAGCCGCAAGGTCGACTGGGCGAGGGCCGGCAGGGCCAGCAGCCCCGCCGCCAGGATCGGAACGACCGCGCCCAGCAATGTCCTTCGTTTCATTGGAAGCTCCCTGTTTCGTTTTGACCCGGAGACCCTAGCCCGAATTATTCATCGGGGCGCTGATATTGGGCTGGCGGATGTAGCGTAATCCGTTGATTTCGTGTAAGATTTTGGTGTCTAGACAAAGTCTTCCACGCCTCGCCGGAGTGCCACACCCGCCATGCAGGACGATAGCCTT
>SHVZ01000013.1 GCA_009694025.1 Alphaproteobacteria bacterium
GCTTCCAGGGGTCGCTCAAGCCAAGCCCGAGCGCAAACACGTCCCGCGCTTCCATCGCCCCGCCCCCCATGCCCCATCCAGGGCAGCATGAAAGGCTTGAATGCGGCTTTCAACCGGCGCTCAATTCCACTTGGAACGTCGAGGAACCCAAATAAAAAGCATTTTCGGACGTATGGTCGCCGCTGGGATGATCGAACAAGTGCCGGGCACACGCACGAGCAATACGGCTTATCGGAAGGTGCCGACGAAGGCAAAAGCGGCCAACGATGACAAGTGAAGCCCCTCCCGTCGAGCTCAAGCACGCCATTGAGTCCCAGCACGGCGGGACCGCCACGCTGGTCCAGTCTGTGCCTGTGCGCGAAGCCTTCAACGACAACCCCGTCTGGGAGGGCGTGGTGCATGTCTTCGACCTCGCGGGTCACCCCAAGGCGACGCGGGCCTATGCCTGGTCCTCGCCCGTCGAGGGAAGCAGCAAGAGGCGGTTTTTCGCGGTGCTGCATATGGGCGGGATCAAGTCGCCGCTGGATGCGGTGCGGGCGGCCATAGTGGCGGAGCATCGCGAGAAGAAAGACCGATAAAGGGAGGGGTCGATGGCGGGGAAATGTCTGATACTCGTAGACAACTCGAATATCTTCATCGAAGGCAAAAAATTCTCCGCGCGACGGAAGGGCGTATATCGCCGGTCTACTGACGAGAAAGATCCGCAAGATCCATCCTGGCGATTGGATTTTGGTCATCTTCTCGACTTCATGGCGGACAAACGGCCGATCCTCGACGCCATATTGGTAGGATCAACCCCACCACAGAACGACAGCGTTTGGACGGCTGCGCAGCAAAAAGGGTTTCGGGTCTTGACCTTCGAACGCGGATATACAGGCGAGGAGAAGGAGGTTGATACGGAGATTGCAACGCAGGCCGCCGAGATCATCGTTTCACACGGCAACGAGGGGGTTCTTGTCCTTAGGGTCCGCTGATCGCGATTTTCTTCCGACCGTGAGGCTTGCTCACCGTCACCGCTGGACGGTGGAAATGTGTGCGTTCTCAAACGCATTTAATCCTAACGGCCAGATGGCGCTGTCGGTCGAAACCATTCGACAACTGGACAGCGCATTCAACCGAATTGGTCGCTCTGATTTCCAGTGGCCTCAGGCGGCGAGCCAGTCAAATTAGGACACTACCCGGCGCTGATCGCGTCTTCCGTCCTGCTGTCGACCGGCTCCGCGCTGGCGGCCGGCTATGCACTGAAGGAGCAGGGCGTGAGCGGCCTCGGCAACGCCTATGCCGGCGCCGCGGCGGTCGCCGAAGATCCCTCGACGATGTTCTTCAATCCGGCCGGGCTGGCAAAGCTCAGGGGCAATCAGGTCCTCGGCGGCGCCAGCTACATCGCGCCCGAGGCGCATTTCACCAATTCCGGCTCGACCACGCCCTTCGGCACGGCGATCACCGGCCCCAACGGCGGCGACGCCGGCCAGGACGCGGTCCTCCCGCATTTCTACGGCATGTGGGACGTGAACCCGAACCTGAAGCTGGGGCTTGCCATCACCTCGCCCTACGGCCTCGTCACCGGCTATGACGACAACTGGGTCGGTCGCTACCACGCCGTCACGTCAAAGCTGGCGACCGCCAACATCCAGCCGACCATCGCCTACCGGGTGAACGACCAGCTCGCGGTCGGCGCCGGTTTCCAGGCGCAATACATCAAGGCGACCCTGACCAGCGCTGTCGACTTCGGCACGATCTGCCTCGGCAGCCTGCCGGCCGCGACCTGCGGCGCGCTCGGACTTTCGCCCCAGGGCGCCGACGGCCATGCGCGGCTGACCGGCGACGATTGGGGCTACGGCTTCAGCCTCGGCCTCCTCTATGAGCCGATCAAGTCGACCCGTATCGGCTTGGCCTTCCGCTCGAAGGTCGAGCACACCCTCAAGGGCGACGCCGATTTCACCGTGCCGACCAGCGCCACGGCGCTGACCTCGACCGGCCGCTTCCGCGACACCACCGTCTCCGGCAACGTGACCACACCCGAGTCCCTGTCCCTCAGCGTCGTCCACGACCTCAACGCCCAGTGGTCGCTGCTCGGCGACGTAACCTGGACCAACTGGAGCCGGTTCAAGGAGCTGCGCTTCCGTTACGGCAACACGCTGCAGCCGGACACGGTGACGCCCGAGAACTGGAAGGACAGCTACTTCTTCTCCCTCGGCGCCACCTACCGGCATACCGACGCCTGGACCTTCCGAGTCGGCGTCGCCTACGACCAGACACCGGTGCCGGACGCCGACCGCACGGCGCGTCTTCCCGACAACGACCGCCTATGGATCGCCTTCGGCGCGTCCTATGCTTTCAGCCAGGCACTCAAGATCGATGTCGGATACACCCACATCTTCATCAACGAGAGCAGCATCAGCAATCTGAGCTCGACCAACCACCGCCAGACCGGCTTCTACAACAACCAGATCGACATCCTCGGCGTCGGCATGTCGTACAAGTTCTGAGCGGCGCTACGGCCTGAGCAGGAAGCCGCCCTTCAAGGGGTCGTCCGACTCGGCGACGAACCGCGCCGTGCCCGTGTAGTAGGCGTTGCCGGAGACCTCGACGGTGACGGCGGGCCGCCCGCCGAGCCGTGTCTCGCGGGCGACCCGCCCCTCGAAACATGCGCCGGTGATGCTCTCGAAGACATGGCGTTCGCCGATCCTGGCGACCCCGCGCGCGTGGGCCAGCGCCAGGCGCGCGGTGACGCCGGAGCCGGTCGGACTGCGGTCGACCTCGCGCTCGGCGAAGACGCAGACGTTGACCGACGGGCGGCTGCGCCCGTCGCCACCATCGGTCAGGATGGTGCCGTAGAGGAAGGCGAGGTCGGCGTCGTCCGGGTGGTCGAGGGCGACGGCGGCCTTGGCCGCGTGGGTGACAGCGGTCGCCGCGTCGACCAGAGCCCGAAGCGGCGAGCGGATCAGGTCGAGACCGAGGCGTTCCGCCGGCAGCACCGCGTAGAAGGCGCCGCCATAGCCGACATCGAGCGGGACCGCGCCGAATCCCGCCACCTCGACCGGACGGTCGAGCACGGCGGCGAAGGCCGGCACGCTCTCGAAGCGGACGCGGCCGACCCGCCCATCTCGAACGTCGACGGCGATCGCCACCGGGCCGCACGGACATTGCAGGACGAAACGGGTCTCCGGCTCGACCTTAGGCACGCGGCCCGACTCGACCGCCCAGCGGCCGAGCGCGATGGTCGCGTGCCCGCACATGGTCGAGTAGCCCTCGTTGTGCAGGAAGAGGACGGCAAACGCCGCCTCCGGGTGGTCGGCCGCGACCGGCAGCGCGCCATACATGTCGAAGTGCCCACGCGGCTCATGCATCAGCCGGCGACGGAGATGGTCGTGGCGGTCGCGCGCGTCCCGCCGCTTCTCCAGGAGGGTCGCGCCGGCCAACGCCGGATATCCCGAGACGATGATGCGGACCGGCTCGCCGCCGGTGTGCATCTCGACCGTCTCGATCGGTTCGGCGGCGAGACTCGTCGGGGTCAATAGGGTGTGCCGTCCTTGCGGGTGAAGACGTCCGGGGCCGTCACCTCCCTCACCCGCATGTCGATGTCGGAATAGTCGACCTGGTCGCCTGGTGCGCGGTCGCCGACCTCAAGATAGAGCGCCGGCCTCGCCGATCGGTTGATCAGGTGGTGACCATCGGGCTTGCCGGCAGGGAATCCTGCGGCCATGCCGGCGGTGAGGGTCTGGGCGCCGGCATCGGTGACCAGGACGACCTCGCCCTCCAGCACATAGACGAACTCGTCCTGCCGATAGTGCCAATGACGCTGGGAGGAGGCAGCGCCGGGGTCGAGCCGGGTCAGGTTGACGCCGAAGTTCTTGAGGCCGAGCGCATCGCCGAGCGCCCGCCTCTCGCGCCCGGCGACAAGGGCGCGAAAGGGTTCGGGATAGGACTTGCTGCCGCGGTGACAAGGCAGCGTCATTGGATCGAGAGCGGGGGGCCTGGGCATGGTGCCTCCGGGAAATAGGGGGAAATTCTAGCAACTTCCCTTGACGGCCGTCGCGGTTCCGGTTTGATCCCAGTCCCGCCCGCCTCCGGAGCCTCCCTTCCCCGTGACCCAGACCCGCCTCGCCGTCGACATCGGCGGCACCTTCACCGACGTCGTGCTCGAGCTTGCCGATCGACGGCTGGCGACCAAGAAGGTGCTGACCACGACCCGCGCGCCCGAGGAGGGCGTCATGCGGGGGATGCGTGAGCTCCTGGCCGAGGCCGGCGTCGCGCTCTCGACGGTCGACGTGCTCGTCCACGGCACCACGCTTGCGACCAACGCCATCATCGAGCGGAAGGGGGCGCGGACGGCGCTGATCGCGACCGAGGGCTTCCGCGACGTGCTCGATATCGCCTATGAGAGCCGCTACGACCAGTACGACATCTTCATCGAGAAGCCGGTCGCGCTGGTGCCGCGGGCGCGGCGCTTCACCGTGCCGGAGCGGGTCGACGTCGAGGGCCGGGTATTGCTGGCGCTGGATGAGGCCGCCGTCGCCACGCTGCCGGCGCGGCTCGTGGCCGAAGGCATCGAGAGCGTCGCCATCGCCCTCCTCCACGCCTATGCGAACCCCGATCATGAGCGGCGAGTGCGCGAGATCCTCGCCGGGGCGATTCCCGGGCTGGCGATCACGCTCTCCTCGGAGGTCTGCCCGGAGGTGCGGGAATACGAGCGCACCTCGACCGCCGTCGCCAACGCCTATGTCCAGCCGCTGATCGCCGGGTATCTCGGCCGGCTCGACCAGGGCCTCGAGGCGGCCGGATTCCGCGGCACCGTCTATCTGATGACCTCCGGCGGCGGACTGACCTCGCTGGAGGCCGCGGCGCGCTTCCCGATCCGCCTGGTCGAATCCGGGCCGGCCGGCGGCGCCATCCTCGCCACCCACGTCGCCGCGCTCGCCGGCGAACGCAAGGTCCTCTCCTTCGACATGGGCGGCACCACCGCCAAGATCTGCCTGATCGAGAATCTGAGGCCGGAGACCAGCCGGGCCTTCGAGGTCGACCGGGCCGCCCGCTTCCTCAAAGGCAGCGGCCTCCCCTTGCGCATCCCCGTCATCGAGATGGTGGAGATCGGCGCCGGCGGCGGCTCGATCGCCACGGTCGACGCGATGAAGCGCATCGTCGTCGGCCCGGGAAGCGCCGGTTCCGAGCCCGGGCCCGCCTGCTACGGCCGCGGCGGCGAGCGGCCGACGGTGACCGACGCCGACGTCATGCTCGGCCGCATCGACCCCGAGCGTTTCGCCGGCGGCAAGATGCCGCTCGATGCCGGCAAGGCCGCTACCGCGCTCGCCGCCCATGTCGGCCGGCCGCTCGGCTTGAGCGATCCCGTCGCCGGCTTCGGTGTCGCCGAGATCGTCGACGAGAACATGGCCAACGCCGCCCGCGTGCACGCGGTCGAGCGCGGCCGGGTCGTGGCCGAGGCGACGCTGATCGCCTTCGGCGGCGCGGCCCCGCTGCACGCCTCCCGCCTCGCCGAGAAGCTCGGCATCCGCCGGATCATCGTTCCGGCCAATGCCGGCGTCGGCTCCGCTATTGGATTTCTAAGGGCGCCGGTCGCCTACGAGGTCGTCCGCAGCCGCTACATGCGGCTCGATGCCCTCGACGCCGCCGCTGCCAATGCGCTCTTCGCCGCGCTCGCCGAAGAGGCTCGGCAGGTCGTCGAGTCCGGCGCCCGCGGCCAGCGCCTCGACGAACGCCGTACCGCCTACATGCGCTACGTCGGCCAGGGTCACGAGATCGTCGTGCCGGTTCCGGTCCGGCCGCTAGCCGCGGGGGACGCCGGCGCGCTCCGCACGGCCTTCGAGCGGGAGTACCAGGCGCTGTTCCAGCGCATCATCCCGGAGGGCGCGATCGAGGTGCTGAGCTGGACGCTGACCTTGTCGACGCCGAACCAGCTGCCGCGGGCGCTCGCCGTCGCCGCCCGCCGCGACGGGGCCCGGCCGATCGGCCGGCGGGCGGTTTTCGACGCCGCGGCCGGGTCCTTCGCCGAGGTGCCGGTCTACGGCCGCGCCGACCTCGCCCCCGGCCAGTCCCTCGCCGGCCCCGCCCTGATCGCCGAGGACGAGACCACCACCTTCGTTTCGGCTAGATTCGATGCCCGTATCGACGCCGCCGGCTCGATCGTCCTGGAGCGCCGCTCATGACCGGTCAGATCGCCCAGATCCGCCATCAGATCATGTGGAACCGCCTGATCGCGGTGGTCGAGGAGCAGGCCCAGACGCTGATCCGCACCGCCTTCAGCCCGATCGTCCGCGAATGCGGCGACCTGTCCGCCGGCGTCTTCGACCTCAAGGGCCGCATGCTGGCCCAAGCCGTCACCGGCACCCCGGGTCACGTCAACTCCATGGCCCTGTCGGTCTCGCATTTCATCAAAAAGTTCCCGTTGGCCGAAATGCGGCCGGGCGACATCTACATCACCAACGACCCGTGGATGGGCACCGGGCATCTCAACGACTTCGTCCTGACCACGCCGGCCTTCCACCGCGGCAAGCTGGTGGCGCTGTTCTCGTGCACCAGCCACCTGATGGACATCGGCGGGATCGGCTTCGGCCCGGACGGCACCGACGTGTTCATGGAGGGCCTCTACATCCCGCTGCTGAAGCTCGCCGAGGGCGGCCGGATGAACGAGACCCTGCTCGCCATGATCCAGGCGAACACGCGGCTTCCGGTCGACACCGAGGGCGACGTCTATTCGCTCGCCGCCTGCAACGACGTCGGCTGCAAGCGGCTGGCCGAGATGATGGACGAGTTCGGCCTGGAGTCGCTGGACGAGCTTGCCGAACACGTCCTCAGCCACTCCCGCGCCGCGGTCGAGGCGGAGATCGCGAAGCTGCCGAAGGGTACCTATCGCAACACCATGCGGATCGACGGCTACGACGAGCCGATCGACTTGACGGCCGCGATCACCGTCGGCGAGAAGTCGATCCATGTCGACTACACGGGGACGACCGGGGTGCAGAAGCGCGGCATCAACGTGCCGATGGCCTATACCGAGGCCTATACCTGCTTTGGCCTAGGCTGCGTGGTGGCCGCCCGCATTCCCAACAACGCCGGATCGCTGGCGCCGCTGACCGTCTCCGCCCCGCCCGGCTCGATCCTGAACGCGCCCTATCCCCGGGCGGTCGCCTCCCGCCACGTCATCGGCCAGATGCTGCCGGACGTGGTCTTCGGCTGCCTTCGCCAGGCCGTCCCCGAGCGCGTGCCGGCCGAGGGCACCTCCTGCATCTGGATGATGAGTCTCCGCGGGCCGACCGCGGCGGACGGCGCCGACAAGCGCGGCTTCGCCATCACCATCACCTCCAACGGCGGCACCGGCGCCAGGCCCATGAAGGATGGCCTGGATGCCACCGCCTATCCCTCCGGCGTCAAGGGAACGCCGGTCGAGATCGCCGAGTCGATCGCGCCCGTGGTGTTCTGGCGAAAGGAGCTGCGGCCGGATTCCGGCGGCGCCGGCCGGACCCGCGGCGGCATGGGCCAGGTGATCGAGCTCGAGTCGTCCAGGGGCCTGCCCTTCGAGCTGCTCGCCGCCTTCGACCGCATCGACCACCCCGCCCGCGGCCGCGACGGCGGCGGGAACGGCGCCGTCGGCGTGCTCCAGCTCAAGTCCGGCAAGAAGCTCAAAGGCAAAGGCTTCCAGACCATCCCGGCCGGCGATCGCCTGGTGCTGATGACCCCCGGCGGCGGCGGCGTGGGTGCGCCGGCCGAACGAACCGACGAGGCGACCCAGCGCGACCGGCGCGACGGCCTGGTGACCGCGGCGGAATAGCCACAAACCCCTCATCCCCAACCCTTCTCCCGGTGGGAGAAGGGCTTCCGACTCTCTCCGCCTCATAAGCCCTTCTCCCACCGGGAGAAGGGTTGGGATGAGGGGTCGTAGGTCTCCTACGCCGCCAGCTTGTCGAGGGTACGCAGGACCGCGTCGCCCATGGCCTTGGTGCCGATCTTGGCGCTGCCCGGCGCCACGATGTCGGCGGTCCGCAGGCCCGATGCCAGCACGTCCTTGACCGCGGATTCCACCAGGTCGGCATCGTCGCCGAGGTCGAAGGAATAGCGCAGCAGCATCGAGAACGACAGCATCTGCGCCAAGGGGTTGGCGAGGTCCTTGCCGGCGATGTCGGGGGCCGAGCCGTGCACCGGCTCGTAGAGCGCCATGCGCTTGCCGGTGGTCTTGTCCTTGGCGCCGAGCGAGGCCGAGGGCAGCATGCCGAGCGAGCCGGTCAGCATCGCCGCGCAATCCGAGAGGATGTCGCCGAACAGGTTGTCGGTGACGATGACGTCGAACTGGCGGGGGTTGCGGACGAGCTGCATGGCGCAGTTGTCGGCGTACATGTGCTCGAGCTGGACGTCGGCGAACTCGGCCTTGTGGATGCGGGTCGCGACCTCGCGCCAGAGGACGCCGGTGTGCATGACATTGGCCTTCTCGACCGAGTGCACCTTGTTCCGCCGCTTCTTCGCCAGCTCGAAGCCGAGACGCACGATCCGCTCGATCTCGGGCGAGGTGTAGACCTGGGTGTCGACCGCCCGCTTGGTGCCGTCGGCCCGGGTCTCGACGCCGCGGGGCTCGCCGAAGTAGACGCCGCCGGTGCCTTCCCTGAGCACCAGGAGGTCGGTGCCCTTGACCACCTCGGTCTTGAGGGTCGAGGCCTCGGCCAGCGCATCGAACACGGTTGCCGGGCGGAGGTTGGCGAAGAGATCCATCTCCTTCCTGAGGCGCAGGAGGCCGCGCTCGGGCTTCTTCTCGAAGGGCAGCGCGTCCCATTTCGGTCCGCCGACCGAGCCGAACAGCACGGCGTCGGTGGCGAGAGCGTCGGCCATGGTCGCGTCCGAGATCGGCACGCCGTGCTTGTCGATCGCGGCCCCGCCGACCAGCCCCTCCTTGAGGTCGAAGCGGATGGCGCGACGCTTGTCGAACCAGTCGATGACCCGGCGCACCTGCGCCATCACCTCCGGCCCGATGCCGTCGCCGGGAAGCACGAGAAGCTGCTTGTTCGCCGCCATTATCGCCTGCCTCGTTTCGGGAGAGATGGGTCTTTAGCGAGGATGCCCTGGATGTGCAAGTGGCCGGCGCGCTCGCGTCGCACGCGCGTCTCGAGCCGCAGGTGTCAGGTAGGCGCGGCTGGCCCGCGTCGCCGCGGCCGGACGCGTTCGGGCCCCGGCTCCGACCGCAGCGCACGGACGAAGCCCGGCTCCGGCGCGTTGTCCAGATCGTCGAAGACCAGGAAGCAGTCGTTGAACCAGGCGACGAACCGGTCGGCATGGGCGCCGGTGCCGATCGGGAACTGGCGCATCTTCCAGCGGTTGCCCTCGCCCGGCTGGTGATAGAGGCCGCCGGCGTTGTAGGCGCAGGCGCCCTTGGGCGGATCGAAGCCGGTGAGACGCTGCTGGCGGGCGATGTAGGACGTGCCCGCCAGAATGGCCGTCGCGGGATCGCGTAGCCCCGTTGCGTCCAGCGTCGGATCACCCAGCGCCTCGCGCGCCGTCGAGATCAGGGTCTGCATCAGACCGATCGATACCCGGTTCGGTGTTCGCTCATAGGACTCGAAGCCCGGCTCGGAGCGTTCGGCCGCGGGGTTGCCCCGCGATTCGGTCGCGATGGTGGCGAGGATCAGCTCGACCGGCACCTCGTATCGGGTCGCCGCCGCGCGGATGGCCCCCTCGAACGTGCGCCAGATACGATCGACGGTGACGGGCTTCCCGCCGCTGCCCTTCGGCTTCGCCTCCTCCGCGCACACGATCCCGGCCGGCGTCAGCCGCCACCGAATGCCGTCACGGAATCCGTGCGGCTCGACCAGGGGCGGGAGATCAATCGCCATCGAGTGGACTCCCGACCACAATCTGGAGCGCCGGAAGTCGACAGAGGTCGCGCTAGAGCCAGGCCTGGCTTTGCCGGCGCCGGGCCTCGAAGGTGTCGATGCTCTTGGCTTTCTCGAGGGTGAGGCCGATGTCGTCGAGGCCGTTCAGGAGGCAATGCTTGCGGAAGGGGTCGATGTCGAACTTGATCACCTCGCCGTTCGGCCGGGTGATCTCCTGCTTGGCGAGATCGATGGTGACGCGGGCATTGGCGCCCTTCTCGGCGTCGCCCATCAGCTTGTCGACCTCGGCCTGCGGCAGCGCGATCGGCAGGATGCCGTTCTTGAAGCAGTTGTTGTAGAAAATGTCGGCGTAGCTCGGCGCGATGACGCAGCGGATGCCGAAGTCGAGCAGCGCCCAGGGCGCGTGCTCGCGGCTGGAGCCGCAGCCGAAATTCTCGCCGGCGACGATCACCTCGGACGCGCGGTAGGCCGGCTTGTTGAGGACGAAGCTCGGATTCTCCTTGCCCTGCATGTCGTAGCGCATCTCGTCGAAGAGATGCTGGCCGAGCCCGGTCCGCTTGATCGTCTTCAGGAACTGCTTGGGGATGATCTTGTCGGTATCGATGTTGATCATCGGCATCGGCGCGGCGACCCCGGTCAATTGAGTGAATTTCTGCATGTCTATCCTCGCTTCGAGGCGACGTCGCCCCGAAATTCGGGGGCGAGCTTACCCGGGTCCGCCGGCCGGCGCGAGCCTCCGGAGACGGCCGCCGCGAGAGCCATAGCTTTCGCAGCCGTCATGCCGGCAGCTTGGTGGCCGGTCCCGTGTCCGGCGCCATGCGGAGGACCAGCGTACCGGCGAGCATGTCGTGCAACCCGCGCTTGCGGTGGGTGAAGGCGACCATCAGGAAGCCGATGCCGAAGAGCAGGGCCGAGAGGATCTTGGCGAACCAGCGCCCGAGCGAGCGGGCGAAGGTGAGGCGGCGCCCCTCATTGTCGACGACCCGGAGGCCGAGGGCGAGCTTGCCGATCGTCGCCTGATATCGGGAGGCGGTCATGCCGACCTCGTAGAGGAGGCCTACGAGCGCCGAGAGGCCGCCCGCCGCCTCCACCCCGCCGCCGCCGATATGGAAAAGGCCGTTCAGCACTGCGAAAATGATCCCGTCTATGATGCCGGCGAGGACGCGCCGCCAGAACCCGCCATACGCCACGGCGACATCGGTCGGCGGCGTGTCCTCGGCGTTCATCCGAGCTACCGCATCAGCTCGCGGATGTCGGTGAGGTGGCCGGAAACCGCCGCGGCCGCGGCCATGGCCGGGCTTACCAGGTGCGTGCGCCCGCCGCGGCCCTGACGTCCCTCGAAATTACGGTTGGAGGTCGAGGCGCAGCGCTCACCCGGCTCGAGCTTGTCGGCGTTCATGGCGAGGCACATCGAGCAGCCGGGCTCCCGCCACTCGAAGCCGGCCTCGACGAAGATGCGGTCGAGGCCCTCTTCCTCCGCCTGGTGCTTGACCAGGCCGGAGCCCGGGACGACCAGCGCATTGACGTGGGATGCCACCTTGCGGCCCCGGGCGACCTTGGCGGCCTCACGCAGATCCTCAATGCGGCCGTTGGTGCAGGAGCCGATGAAGACCTTGTCGACCTTGATCTGGCTCAACGGCGTGCCCGGCGTCAGGCCCATGTAGTCGAGGGCACGTTCCATCGAGGCGCGCTTGGCCGCATCGCCGACCTCGGCCGGGTTCGGCACCTTGCCGGTGATCGGCAGCACATCCTCCGGACTCGTCCCCCAGGTCACCTGCGGGACGATCTCCTTGGCGTCGATGCGGATCTCGCGGTCGTATTGGGCGTCGGGATCGGAGGGCAACGTCCTCCAATAGGCGACCGCCGCCTCCCACGCCGCGCCCTTGGGCGACATCGGCCGGCCCTCGAGATAGTCGAAGGTGGTCTGGTCGGGTGCGATCAGGCCGGCGCGGGCGCCGCCCTCGATCGTCATGTTGCAGACGGTCATCCGGCCTTCCATCGAGAGGCCGCGGATGGTCGAGCCGGCATACTCGATCACGTGCCCGGTGCCGCCGGCGGTGCCCATCTTGCCGATGATGGCGAGCACGACGTCCTTGGCGGTAACGCCTAAGGGCAGCTCGCCCTCGACGGTGACGCGCATGTTCTTGGCGTGCGACTGGACCAGGGTCTGGGTCGCCAGCACGTGCTCGACCTCGGAGGTGCCGATGCCGAAGGCGAGCGCACCGAAGGCGCCGTGGGTCGAGGTGTGGCTGTCGCCGCAGACGATGGTCGTGCCCGGGAGCGTGAAGCCCTGCTCCGGCCCGATGATATGGACGATCCCCTGGCGGGGATCAGTCATGTTGAAATAGGGAACGCCGAAGACGCGCGCATTCTCATCCAACGTCTCGACCTGGATCCGGCTCTCCTCGTCGACGATGCCGTGCGAGCGGTCGGTGGTCGGGACATTGTGGTCGGCGACGGCGAGCGTGAGGTCGGGGCGGCGGACCTTGCGGCCGGCGAGCCGGAGGCCCTCGAAGGCCTGCGGGCTCGTCACCTCGTGGACGAGGTGGCGGTCGATGTAGATGAGGCAGGTCCCGTCCGCCTGCCAATCGACCAGATGGCCGTCCCAGATCTTGTCGAAGAGCGTGCGCGAACCGACCATGGCGACCGCTGCCTCCTCGCTATGAAGACGCGATCAGGATTCCGCTGGGGCCTCGGCGACGGGGATCTCGGCCTCCTGGCCCGGGCGCGCCGACTGGCGCTCGACGATGCGCGCCGACTTGCCGGTGCGGCCGCGGAGGTAATAGAGCTTGGCGCGGCGGACCTTGCCGCGGCGCACCACCTCGATCGATCCGACCATCGGGGAGAAAAGCGGGAACACGCGCTCCACGCCTTCGCCGTAGGAGATCTTGCGCACGGTGAAGGAGGAGTTGATTCCGGCGTTCTTGCGGGCGATGCACACGCCCTCGTAGGCCTGAACGCGCTCGCGAGTGCCCTCGATCACCTTGACGTTGACCTTCAGCGTGTCGCCGGGGCCGAAATCGGGGACCTCTCGCTTGGCCGCGAGCTTGTCCGCCTGCTCTTTGTCGAGCGTCTGCAAGAGATTCATGGCACTCATCCCGTCCTGACAACCGTTCGATCTAACGACCTTCGCCCGAGCGGCCGCCGGAATAGCGGGACCAGAGATCGGGCCGCCTTAGGGCCGTCACCTTCTCCGCCTCGGCGCGCCGCCAGGCGCGTATCTTCTCGTGGTGACCGGAGATCAAGACCTCCGGCACCGTGCGGCCCTGCCACTCGCGCGGCCGCGTGTAGTGCGGGTACTCGAGCAACCCCGCCTCGAAACTCTCCTCGACCAAGCCCTCGGCCGTGCCCATGACGCCGGGCAGGAGCCTGACCGCCGCGTCGATCAGCGCGATCGCCGCCGGCTCGCCGCCGGACAGGATGAAGTCGCCGAGGCTGACCTCCTCGAGCCCGCGGGCCTCGATGACCCGCTCGTCGACCCCCTCGTAGCGCCCGCACAGCAGCACCACGCCGGAGCCCTGCGCCAGCTCCTTCACCCGCGCCTGGTCCAACAGGCGCCCGCGCGGACTCAGGTAGATGCGGGGCCCCGGACGATCCTCGACGAAGGCAAGGGCCCGGTCCAGCACGTCCGGCCGCAAGACCATGCCGGCGCCCCCGCCGAACGGAGTGTCATCGACGGAGGCGTGTTTATCGCTCGCGAAGCCCCGGATGTCCAGCGCCTCCAGGGCCCAGATTCCGTCCTCCAACGCCTTGCCGGCGAGGCTGGCGCGGAGTGGCCCGGGGAACATGCCCGGGAACAGGGTGAGCACGGAAGCGCGCCAGGTCATGGCGCCTCGTCCTCGGGCTCGTCGGCCAGGAGCCCGGCCGGCGGATCGACGACGACCCGGCCGCCCGCCAGGTCGACCGTCGGGACCACGGCCCGGGTGAAGGGCACGAGCGCACTTCCGCCTTCCCGCTGGATCTCCAGCATGTCGCCGGCCCCGAAGTTGACCACCCGCCGCACCTGCCCGAGCACGCCGCCCCCGGCAAGCTCGGCCCGGAGACCTTCGAGGTCGGCGTGGTAGAACTCCTCCTCCTCGGGCGCCGGAAGGACCGAGCGCGCGACGTAGAGGCGAAGCCCCTTCAGCGCCGCCGCCGCCTCCCGGTCGGCGACGCCCGGCACCCGGGCGACCACCACGCCCCCCTTGACCCCGCGCACGTCCTTGAGATCGAGCGCCCGCCCGCCCGGCTCGGCCGTCAGCGGCCCGTAAGCCGCGACGTCCAGCGGATCGCCGGTATGGGTGCGGATCCGGACCTGGCCCTGGACCCCATGGACGCCGACGATCTCGCCGAGCAGCACGCGCGCCTCCGGCGACGGCATCGACCTTCGTCCCTACTCCGCCTTCGCTCCGCCGCCGGCGGCACTAGCCGCCTCGGTCGCGGCCTTCAGCCGCGCCTGGGTCTTGGCCCGGGGCGCGCTCTTCTTCGGCGTCTCGCGGATCTTCGGCCTCTCGCCGAGGCCGGCATCGGCAAGGAAGCGCGCGACCCGGTCCGACGGCGTCGCGCCGACCGAGACCCAGTGCTTGATGCGCTCGGTGTTGAGGCGCACCCGGTCGGGATGCTCCTTCGCAACCATCGGGTTGTAGGTGCCGAGCTTCTCGATGAACCGCCCGTCGCGCGGGCTCGTGTGCTCGGCGACGACGATCGAATAGAACGGGCGCTTCTTGGCGCCCCCGCGGGTCATGCGGATCTTCAAAGCCATCTCTTCAGTCCTTTCTCGTTGAACGATCAGTGATCGTGCTCATCTCCGGAACAGGCTGCCCAGGCCCTGGCGCATGATGCCCTTCTGGCCGAGCCTGCCCATCTGCTTCATCACCCGGCTCATCTCCATGTACTGCTTGATCAGCCGGTTGATGTCGGGAACCGAGGTGCCGGAACCGGCGGCGATCCGGCGTTTGCGGGACGCGTTCAGCACCTTGGCGTCCTTCCGCTCCTTCGGCGTCATCGACTGGATCATCGCCTCCTGGCGCTTCAGCATGCCTTCGTCGACCTTGGCGCCGGCGAGCTGCTCCTTGATGCGGCCGACGCCCGGCAGCATGCCCATGACTCCGCCGAGGCCACCCATCTTGCGGAGCTGGCGGAGCTGCTGCGCCATGTCGTCGAGATCGAAGCCGCCCTTCTGGATCTTCGCGGCCAGCTTCTCGGCATCTTCCTTGTCGATCGCCTCGGCGGCGCGCTCGACCAAGCCGACCACGTCGCCCATGCCGAGGATGCGAGACGCGATCCGCCCGGCCTGGAATTCCTCGATCTGATCCAGCTTCTCGCCGACGCCGATCGCCTTGATAGGGCAGCCGGTGACCTGGCGCATGGACAACGCAGCGCCACCGCGGGCGTCGCCGTCGACACGGGTCAAGACGATGCCGGTCAGGCCTACTTTCTCGTGGAAACCCTTGGCGACCCGAACCGCGTCCTGTCCGGTCATGGCGTCGGCGACGAGCAGGGTCTCATGGGGTCGGGCGAGGTCGCGGATCTCCGCGACCTCGGCCATCAGCTCCTCGTCGATGTGGAGGCGCCCGGCGGTGTCCAGCAGGAGGAGATCGAAGCCTTCGCGGCGGGCCCGGTCGAGGGCGCGCACCGCGATCGCCGCCGGCCTCTCGCCGGGGACGATGTCGAGCGAGGCGACCTCGGCCTGGGCAGCGAGCTGCTGCAGCTGTTCCATCGCCGCCGGCCGATAGACGTCGAGGGAGGCGACCAGCACCTTTTTCTTCTCGCGGCGCGCGATGCGGCGCGCGAGCTTGGCCGTCGTCGTCGTCTTGCCCGAGCCCTGCAATCCGACCATCAGGAAGACCGCCGGCGGCACGACGTTGGTCGTGAGCTCGGAGTCGCCGCCGAGGATCTCGACCAGATGGTCGTGGACGATCTTGATCACCATCTGGCCGGGGGTGACCGAACGCAGCACGTCCTGGCCGACCGCCTTCTCGCGGACGCCCTCGACGAAAGCCTTGACCACCGGCAGCGCCACATCCGCCTCGAGCAGCGCCACCCGCACCTCGCGCAGGGCGGCCGTCACGTCGGCCTCGGTGAGCGCGCCGCGGCGCTTCAGCCGATCGAAGACCTGGCCCAGCCGGTTGGTCAGCCCGTCGAACACGATGTTCCCTTACGCTCTCCGGATGTCCCAAGCGCCACCGCGCCCGTGCGCGATACTCGCGGACGGGCGGAGCCCCGGGATGCTCCCGGAGCCGGACAGCAAAATGCTGCCGTGGAAGGGCCGGGAAACCTATGTCCCGGGCCTCGAACTGTCAACGATCCAGGTACCCCGGCGGTCGCGCATTTCGTTGTCTTCTCGGCCGGTTCACACTAATTCCTATGGGTGGGTGGGGTGTGCACGCGGCCGGGGGGCCGGAGCCTGAATGCTGGACGGATTGAAGAAGTTGCTCGGGATGAACGAGGCGCAGCCGGCAAAGGGCGGCGCCGGGAAACGCGTCACCCCGAAGGGCGAGACCACGGTCATCGTCGAAGGCAAGCGCTATAATATGAAGACCATCGGCCAGGACGGGCTGACCTTCGGGCCTGCGTCGCGCGACATGAGCCCGGGCAAGCGCATGCGGGCCGACCTGATCATCCAGGACGGCAGCATCAACCTTCGCGTCGAAGCAGTGGTGACGGTCTCCAAGGTCGAGGGAGCCTCGGTCGAAGTGAAGTTCTACTACCTGACGCCGGCGGATAAGAAACAGGCGCAGGACTACTTGGCCCGCTATAGCTAGTGGGACATCGCACTTGTTTACGCATGCTGCTGTAGGTCTGTGGGTAATTGAGCCAAGTGCCCGGAAACGCTGCGGAAATTTCCTCCTTTCCGCTTGACTTTCCGGCGACGCATCACAGACTTGCCGGAGTGATTCGCGTCCTTACGTGGCCGCTTTTTGCGACGTTTCGCCGACAGGGTGGGGTGGGAGCCATGTTCAAACAGATCAAGAGTTTCTTCACCGAGGATTCCGGCGACACCCGGCGCAAGGCGCCGCGCGTCGATGCCCGAGGCGAGGCTTCGGTCATCATCGACGGCAGGACCTATCGGCTGAAGAACTGGTCGACGCAGGGCGTTCTGGTCGGACCGTACAACGGCGGCCTCATCGCCAAGCAGCGGTCGCGGATCACCATCAAGCTCAAGGACGACAAGTTCAACATCGACTTCGACACCGACGTCCTGGTGATGCGCGTCGACGACGAGGGACTCGCCTGCCGCTTCTTCCTCCTCCACCCCAGCCAGAAGAAGCAGATCCAGGAGTATCTGGACTACTACAAGGCGGGCTGAGCCTCGCCTCGAACCCGGGGTCGGGCCCTCGAACCCGCCCCGGCGGCCACGTGGACAGCGCGCCGTCGCCCGGCCTATAAGGCCCTGCCATGGCGATTTCCTTCCGCAAGATGCACGGCCTCGGCAACGACTTCGTCGTGATCGATGCGCGCGACCAGGCGCTCTCCCTCGATGACCGGCTCGCCCGCCGGATCGCCGACCGGCGGACCGGCATCGGCTGCGACCAGCTGATCGTCATCGAGCCAGCCCGCGCCGGGCGTGCCGACGCCTTCATGCGCATCCGCAACGCCGATGGCGGCGAGGTCGAGGCCTGCGGCAACGCGACGCGCTGCGTCGCCAGCCTGCTGATGGCCGAGAAGGGCCGTGATCACGTGGTGATCGAGACCGTGGTCGGCCTGCTCGATGCCGAGGCCGCCAGCGGCGGCCGTGTCGCCGTCGACATGGGCCCGGCCAGGCTCGACTGGCGCGACATCCCGCTCGCTGAGCCGCGCGACACGCTGAATCTCGGCATATCGCTCGGCCAGCTCTCAGACCCCGTCGGCGTGAGCATGGGCAACCCCCATGCCGTCTTCTTCGTCGCCGATGCCGAGGCCGTCGATCTTTCGGCCCTCGGCCCGCCGCTCGAACGGCACAAGATCTTCCCGGCCCGCGCCAACATCGAGGTCGCCCAGGTGGCGTCGCCGACCCGTATTCGCCTGCGCGTCTGGGAGCGGGGCGTGGGCATCACCAGCGCCTGCGGCACCGGCGCCTGCGCGACGCTGGTCGCCGCCGTCCGCCGCGGCCTCGCCGAACGCCGCGCCACCGTCGTCCTCGACGGCGGCGAGCTCGAGATCGAGTGGATGAAGGACGGCCATGTGATGATGACCGGCCCGGTGGCGACCGCCTTCACCGGCACCATCGACAGCCAGCTCGCGGCCTGAGCAGCCGTGCCCGGCCTCGATGTCCTCACCTTCGGCTGCCGCCTCAACGCCTATGAGTCAGAGGTCATGCGCGGACTCGCCGGCGCCGCCGGGCTCGAGGACGCGGTCATCGTCAACACCTGCGCGGTGACGGCCGAGGCCGAGCGCCAGGCCCGCCAGGCGATCCGCCGGGCCCGGCGCGAACGGCCCGGTGCCCGCATCGTCGTCACCGGCTGCGCCGCCCAGATCGACCCCGGCCGCTTCGCCGCCATGCCGGAGGTCGACCAGGTGCTCGGCAACGCCGAAAAGCTGACCGTCGAAGGCTTCGTACCCGGTGAGGCCCGGGTCCGTGTCAACGACATCCAGAGTGTCCGGGAGACCGCCCACCACCTGATCGAGAGCTTCGACGGCCGGGCCCGTGCCGTCGTCCAGGTGCAGCAGGGCTGCGACCATCGCTGCACCTTCTGCGTGATCCCGCTCGGCCGCGGTCCCAGCCGCTCCGTTCCGATCGGCGTCGTCGTCCGTCAGGCGCAGACGCTGGTCGACGCGGGATTTCCGGAGATCGTCTTCTCCGGTGTCGACGTGACGTCCTATGGCGCCGACCTCCCGGGAAGGCCGACCCTCGGCCAGATGGTCCGCCGCGTGCTTGCGCTGGTGCCGGACCTGAGACGCCTGCGCCTTTCGTCCCTCGACCCGGTCGAGATCGACGAGGATCTCTGGCGGCTCATCGCCGAGGAGCCGCGGCTGATGCCGCACCTGCATCTCAGCTTGCAGGCCGGCGACGACCTCGTTCTGAAGCGCATGAAGCGCCGGCATGGCCGCGCCGAGGCTCTCGCCGTCGCCGAGCGTGCCCGCGCGCTTCGCCCGGACATGGCGCTCGGCGCCGACCTGATCGCCGGATTCCCGACCGAGACCGAGGCGATGTTTGAGAACACGCTCAGGCTCATCGACGAGGCGGGGCTCGCCTACCTCCACGTCTTCCCCTATTCGGAGCGCCCGGGAACCCCGGCGGCGCGCATGCCGGCGGTGGCGAAGCCGGTCCGCAAGGCGCGGGCCCAGCGCCTTCGCGACGCCGGTACCTCGGCGCTCCACCGCCACCTCGACCGCCAGATCGGCCGCACCGTAAGGGCGGTGGTCGAGTCCGCCGATTTCGCCCGGGCCGAGGACTTCTCGCCGATCGGGATCGACGGCGGTATCCCCGGAAACGTGCCGGAGATCCGACTCGTCGCCCGCGACGGCGACCGGCTCCTCGGCCACCCGACCTCGTGACCGGCTGGTTCGCGCGCCTCAAGACGGGGCTCGGCATGACCGCGTCCCGCCTGACCCAAAGCATAGCGGCCCTCGTCACCAAGCGCCGCCTCGACCAGGCGATGCTGGACGAGCTCGAGGAAATGCTGATCCAGGCCGATCTCGGCGTCGCCACCGCGGCGAAGCTGATCGAGCGGCTTCGGCGGGAGCGCTTCGACAAGGACGTCACCGGCAACGAAGTGCGGGAAGCCTTCGCCGCTGCCGCCGCGGAGATCCTGGCACCGGTCGCTTCGCGGCTTTCCCCCGATCCCCGGCGGAAGCCGCATGTCGTCCTGGTGGTCGGGGTCAACGGCAGCGGCAAGACCACCTCCATCGGCAAGCTCGCCCATCGCTGGAAGGCGGACGGGCTCAAGGTGATGCTGGCGGCCTGCGACACCTTCCGCGCCGCCGCGGTGGAGCAGCTGCAGATCTGGGGCGAGCGGGCCGGCGTTCCCGTCGTGTCCGGCGCCGCCAACGCCGACCCCGCCGGGCTCGCCTACGAAGCGCTCGAGCGCGCCCAACGGGAGGTAGTGGATGTCCTGGTGATCGACACCGCCGGGCGCCTCCACAACAAGGCGCATCTGATGGACGAGCTGACCAAGCTCGTCCGCGTCGTCCGAAAGCTCGACCCGGCGGCTCCCCACGATGCCGTCCTCGTGCTGGATGCGACGGTCGGCCAGAACGCCCACCAGCAGGTCGAGATCTTCTCGAAGGCGCTGCCGCTTACCGGCATCGTCGTCACCAAGCTCGACGGCACCGCCAAGGGCGGCGTGCTCGTGGCGCTGGCGGACGCCTTCAAGATCCCGGTGGTCGCCATCGGCATCGGCGAGTCCGCCGACGACCTCCGGCCCTTCGAGGCCGCGGCCTTCGCCCGCTCGCTGATGGGGCTCGACTAGAGGCTTTCGGCCCTCGCGACCTTGACCCCGCCGCCGCGCATGATGTCGCGTTTTTGCGCCTCCAGCAGGACGTCGCGGCAGATCGGCGCGGCGACCGCCGAGCCGCCGACGCCGTGCTCGACCACGACGGCGCAGACATAGCGCGGCGCCGAGACCGGGGCGTAGGAGACGAAGAGCGCATGGTCGCGGAAGCGCCACTCCCACTTCTTCGAGTCGGTGTTCTTCATGTCGCGATCGCGCTGGGTGATGCGCTTGACCTGGGCGGATCCGGACTTGCCCGCCATGCGAAATGCGGCCTCCTTGATCGCCGCCGCCCTCGCCGTCCCATACGGCGAGTTGACCACGTGATCCATGCCGCGCTGGACGACCGCAAGATTCTGCGGCGAGAGGCCGATCGGCTCCGGCGGATCGATGTCGACCGGCACGCCGCCGACGGCGCGCGTGAGCCGGGGCTTGATCATGAGGCCGGTCGCCACGCGGGCGGTCATGACCGCGAGCTGGAGCGGCGTCGTCAGGATGTAGCCTTGGCCGATGCCGAGGTTCACCGTCTCGCCGTTCTGCCAGCTTTCGCCGGTGGTCGCCTTCTTCCACTCCCGGCTCGGCACGAGGCCCGGTCGCTCGCCCGGAATGTCGAGCTCGGTCGGGGCGCCGAGTCCGAGCCGGCGGGACATGGCGGAGATGCGCTCCATGCCGATCCTGAGGGCGACGTTGTAGAAGTAGCAGTCGCAGGACTTGGCGATCGCCTCAACCATGTCGACTTGGCCGTGCCCGCCGGTCTTGAACGCGTAGCAGAAGAACTTCGCGTCCCCGAGTTCGAAGTGCCCGGGGCAAAAGAAGCGCTGGCTCGACGCCATCCCGCTTTCCAGAGCGGCGAGCGCCACCACCGGCTTGAAGGTCGACCCCGGCGGGTACTGCCCGGCGATCGTCTTGCTGTTGAGAGCGCCATAGGGATGGCGCAAGAGGTCCTGCCACTCCTGGGAGGTCAGGCCGCGACCAAACGGCACGGGGTCGTAGCTCGGGTGGCTCGCCAACGCGAGCACGTCGCCATCGGGAATGCCAAGGACGACGGCCGTAGCGCTTTCCTGGCTCGCCAGGCGGGCGTTGGCGAAGCTCTGCAGTCCCATGTCGAGGGTCAGGGTCACGGCCTTCCCCGGCCGCCCTTCGTCGCGGCTGAGCTCGCGGATGACGCGGCCGAGGGCGTTGACCTCGACCTGGCTGGTGCCGGCGGTGCCGCGGAGCGCCTGGTCATGCTGGCGCTCGATCCCGCTTTTGCCGATCCGCACGTCCGGAAGCTCGAGCAGCGGCTCGCCGGTCAGATCCTGCTCCGACACAGCCGCGACGTACCCCACCGCATGCACAACCGCCGGCCCGAACGGGTAGGCCCGGGTCAGACCTACCTCGATCTGCATGCCCGGCAGGCTGGTGGCATTGAGCTCGATCCGGCTCACCTCTTCCCAGGAGAGGTTGTCGCGGACGGTGACGGGAACGAACGAGCGCTTGCGCCGGATCTCGCGCATGACCCGACGGCGGACGAAGGCGGGAACCTCGATGACCTCGGAGAGCGCGTCCAACGCCAGGGTGACGTCGCTGATCTGCTCCGGCACGACGACGACCCGGTAGTTCTGCTGGTTGTGCGCCAGCACCTCGCCGTGGCGGTCGTAGATGACGCCCCGCGGCGGCGCCAGCAGGCGGAAGTTTATGCGGTTGTCCTCGGCGAGCTTCTGATACTTCGCCGACTCGACCACCTGCAGGTAGTACATGCGGCCAACGAGGGTCGACAGCAGCAGCAACTGGCCACCCGCCAGCAGCGCCGCCCGCCGGCCGAACAGCTTGCCGCGGTCCTGATCCTTGTCCTTCCAGCTCGGCACGTCAGTGCACCACGCCGCGATGGACGCGGACCAGCACCCAGGAGAAGCACGGGAAGAGCGCGATGGTGGCCAAGGCCTGGAACAACGGCCGCTCCGGGGGAATGAATCCGCCGAGGATGATCGACGAAAGCGCCCAGGCGGCGCAAGCGGCGGCCAGCGCGCCGATCGCGAGGCCGAGCCAGGCGAGGATGAACGGGTTGCCGATGAAAGCCTTGCGCTGGTTGACGGCGATGCCGTGAAGGATGAGGAAGGCGAGCGAGCCGACGCCGAGAGGCGTGCCGGCAAGCGCGTCCTGGATGAATCCGAGGCCGAAAGCGGCGAGCGGCGGCATCAGGTCCGGGCGGTAGACCGCCCAATAGAACACGGCGACCTGGGTCCCGGCGGGAGCGATCAGCGGCAGGCCGGGAACGCCGAAGGGGATGAGGCCGAAGAACAACAGCACGAGGACCGTCGCGATCGGAGCGAGTCGGCGGCCCCAATCGTCCATTCGCTCGGTCAGCGTCGGCGTCATCGACGCTCGCGTCCGCGCGGGACCTCCGTTTGCACAACCGGCCCCTCGACCTTGAAGTCGACGACGCGGACGAATACGAGCCGGTTGAAGTCGACGAACGGCTGGACCCGTATCGGACCGCCGCCGCTGGTTTCGGCGATCACGCCGACCGGCAGACCCGGCGGGAAGTTGCCCCCGTCGCCGGAGGTGACGATGCGCTCGCCCAGGTTCGGCTGCGCCGTCGACGGCAGGTAGAGGAGGCGCGGCACGTGAGAGTTGTCGCCGGCCAGCATCGCGCGCTCGCGCGTCGACTCGATCATGACCGGAATCCGGCTGTTGAGGTCGGTCAGCAGCAGGACCCGGGCCGAGCGATCACCGAGTGTGGCGACACGGCCGGCCAAGCCCTCCGACGTCATCACGGCGTTGCCCTTGCCGACACCGGCCTTGGCGCCCGCACCGATCAGGACGGAATGGACGAAAATACCGCCAGCGTCGGCGACGACGCGGGCTGCGACCATGGTCGCCGGCGGCTCGGCGATCAGGCGCGCCAGGTCGCGGAGCTGGACGTTCTCCCGCTCGAGCCGGTTGGCGACCAGCTGCCACTGGCGCAGCCTCTCGTTCTCACGCCTCAGCTGTACGTTCTCGTCGTGGAGCCGGATCAGCTCGCGCCCGGCCTCGATGCCATCGGCGACCCTGGCCGCCGGCTCCGACATGAAGGAGAGGATCGGCGCCAGCGCATCCGCCATGGTGGCGCGCATGCGCTCGATCAACAAGAGGTCGGCCTTGCCGAGGATCATCAGCGTGAAGGCGCCGAGGACAAGGAGCGGATAGACGAAACGGTGGGCGAAGCCGCGAAGCGGTACCGCCAGCCGTTTGGCAAAGCGATATCCGGGCTCACGCATCTCCCGCCTCCCTGGCTGGCTCAGTACGAGGAGATGAGCACGCTCCGGAGCGTACCCATCTCCTCGAGGCAGCGCCCGGTGCCGAGCGCCACGCAGGACAGCGGATCGTCGGCGATCGAGACCGGAAGGCCGGTCGCATGCCGAAGCACGAGGTCGAGATTGCCGAGGAGCGCTCCACCACCGGTGAGCACGATACCCTTGTCGACGATGTCGGCAGCGAGCTCGGGCGCCGTGTGCTCGAGAGCCACCTTCACCGCCTCGATGATGGCGCTGATCGGCTCGGCCAGGCTCTCGGCGATCTGGCGCTCGGAGATCATCAGCTCCTTCGGCACGCCGAGCATCAGGTCGCGGCCCTTGATGTGCATGGTCCGCCCCTCGCCGTCCTCGGGCGGGCAGGCCGAGCCGATCTCCTTCTTGATCCGCTCGGACGAGCCCTCGCCGACCAGGAGGTTATGGTTGCGGCGGATATAGGCGATGATCGCCTCGTCCATCTTGTCGCCGCCGACGCGGACCGAGCGCGAGTAGACGATGCCGCCGAGCGACAGAACGGCGACCTCGGTGGTGCCGCCGCCGATGTCCACCACCATCGATCCCGTCGGCTCGGTCACCGGCAGGCCGGCGCCGATCGCCGCCGCCATCGGCTCTTCGATCAGGAACACGCGCCTGGCGCCGGCCGACTCGGCAGACTCCTGAATCGCGCGGCGCTCGACCGCGGTCGAGCCCGAGGGAACGCAGACAATGATCTGCGGGCTCGCGAAGGAGCGGCGGTTGTGAACCTTGCGGATGAAATGCTTGATCATCTCCTCCGCCACCTCGAAGTCTGCGATGACCCCGTCGCGCAAGGGGCGGATGGCGGAGATGTTGCCGGGCGTGCGACCGAGCATAAGCTTGGCCTCGTCGCCGACCGCGAGCACGGTCTTCTTGCCGCGCACCGTGGCGATGGCGACGACGGAGGGTTCGTTGAGGACGATGCCGCGGCCCTTGACGTAGACCAGCGTGTTCGCCGTGCCCAAGTCGATCGCCATGTCGGCGGACATCCAGCCGAGTATTTTGGAGAACATCTAGTGGGGACGGTCCTTCATCCGTGTGCGCGCAGGAGAGTCATGCGGAGATCGCGGCCGGCGCCTGCTTCTGGCGTTTGACAAGGAGCTTGTTGAGGGCGTGGACATAGGCCCTGGCCGAGGCGACCAGGGTGTCGACGTCGGAGGCCTGGCCGATGACCGACTTGCCGGCCTCCTCCATCCGCACGGTGACCTGGGCCTGGGCGTCGGTGCCTTCGGTTACCGCGTGGACCTGGTAGAGCAGCAGCTTCGCCTCGTGCGGGAACAACGCCTTGATCGCATTGAAGGTGGCGTCGACCGGCCCCTGTCCGCTCGCCTGGATCGCGCGCGACTCGCCGTCGACGGTAAGGGCGAGGTCGGCGGTCTGCGGCCCGGTCGACCCGCAGACGACCATGAGCGAGACGAAGCGGATGCGGTCGTTCGCCCGGCCGAGCCCGTCGTCGACCAGGGCGACAATATCCTCGTCATAGACGTGGCGCTTGCGGTCGGCGAGGTCCTTGAAGCGCCGGAACGCCTCCTGCAGGGCGTTGTCGCCGAGCTCGAGTCCGAGATCCCTCAGCTTGGCCTTGAAGGCGGCGCGCCCTGAGAGCTTGCCGAGGACGATCTTCGAGCGCGTCAGGCCGACGGACTCCGGCGTCATGATCTCGTAGGTCTGGGCGTTCTTGAGAACGCCGTCCTGGTGGATGCCGCTCTCGTGGGCGAAAGCGTTGGCGCCGACGATCGCCTTGTTCGGCTGGACGACAAAGCCAGTGATCGTGGAGACCAGGCGCGAGGCCTTGGTGATGAGCTCGGTCCTGACGCCAGTCGAGAACGGCATGAAATCCGGCCGGGTCCTGAGCGCCATCACGATCTCTTCGAGCGCGGCATTGCCGGCGCGCTCGCCGAGGCCATTGATCGTGCATTCGACCTGGCGGGCGCCGGCCTGGACGGCGGCAAGCGAGTTGGCGACCGCGAGCCCGAGGTCGTTGTGGCAGTGGACGGAGATCACCGCCTGGTCGATGTTCGGCACGCGGTTCCTCAGCATGGCGATCAGCTGGCCGAACTCCGCCGGCACGGCGTATCCCACCGTATCCGGGATGTTGATCGTGCGAGCACCGGCCTTGATCGCGCTTTCGACGCAGCGGCAGAGGAAGTCGTGCTCGGTACGCGAGCCGTCCTCGGGGCTCCACTCGACGTCGTCGGTATAGCGGCGCGCGTGAGCGATGCTGTCGATCACCGCCTGATGCACCTGCTCCGGCTCCATCTGAAGCTTGAATTTCATGTGCAGCGGGCTGGTGGAGATGAAGGTGTGGATGCGCTTGCGCCTGGCCCGGGTCAGCGCTTCGGCGGCCCGATCGATGTCGCCCTTGGCCGCGCGCGCGAGCCCGGCGACCGTCGAGGTCTTCACCGTCTCGGCGATCCGTCGCACCGCCTCGAAGTCGCCATTGGAGGAGATCGGAAAGCCGGCCTCGATGACGTCGACGCCCATCTCCTCAAGGAGAAGCGCGATCTTGAGCTTCTCTTCAAGGTTCATGGACGCGCCCGGCGATTGTTCGCCGTCGCGCAACGTCGTGTCGAAAATGAGGACGCGGTCCTTCACCGACGTCATCCCGTCCTGCCTTCCAGCCACCCGCGCGAATCGAGGCCACCTCCGGCACGCTCCGCCGAAGTCCGCGAAAACGCGAAATAACTCAACAAAACCAAAACTATGACGGGACCGACTGCGGCACTGGGAGGCCTTGGACCCAGCCCCGTCGCAGCGCCCCCTTGTACGCCCTCAAGCCCTGGATTTGCAAGTGTTTGGCAGGGGTTACAGACGGAAGCTACAACCACCGCCTCAGCATTGGCTCCCGCCGCCCCCGACAATGAGGCGGCGGGAGCGCGCCGATTTCAGTTCTTGGTCTTGTCGACCAGGCGGTTCGCCTTGATCCACGGCATCATCGCACGGAGCTTCTCGCCGACCTGCTCGATCGGGTGCTCGGCGCCACGTTTGCGCATCGCCTTGAAGCTCGGCTGGCCGGCCACGTTCTCCATCACCCAGTCACGGGCGAAGCGGCCGGATTGGATGTCGTCGAGGATCCGCTTCATCTCGGCCCGCGTCTCCTTCGTGACGATGCGGGGACCGCGGGTGTAGTCGCCGTACTCGGCGGTGTTGGAGATCGAGTAGCGCATGTTGGCGATGCCGCCCTCGTACATGAGGTCGACGATCAGCTTCACCTCGTGCAGGCACTCGAAGTACGCCATCTCCGGCGCGTAGCCGGCATCGGTCAGAGTCTCGTAGCCCGCCATGATCAGCTCGGTAAGGCCGCCGCAGAGCACGACCTGCTCGCCGAAGAGATCGGTCTCGCATTCTTCCTTAAAGGTCGTCTCGATCACGCCCGAACGTCCGCCGCCGATAGCGGAGGCATAGGAGAGCGCGATCTCCAGCGCGTTTCCGGACGGGTTCTGGTGGACTGCGACGAGGCAGGGAACGCCGCCGCCCTTCTGGTACTCCGAGCGCACGGTGTGGCCAGGGCCCTTCGGCGCGATCATGAACACATCGATGTCCGGCCGCGGGTCGACCAGGTTGAAGTGGATGTTGAAGCCGTGGGCGAAAGCGATGGCGGCGCCTCTCTTCATGTTGGCCTTGAGGTCGTCGCGCCACAGCGCCGCCTGGTGCTCGTCGGGCGTCACCACCATGATGACGTCGCCCCACTTCGCCGCTTCGGCCGGCGTCATCACCTTGAATTTCGCCTCCTCGGCCTTCTTCGCCGAGGGCGATCCCGTCTTGAGCGCGATCACCACGTCCTTGACCCCGGAGTCGCGCAGGTTGAGGGCGTGGGCGTGCCCCTGGCTGCCGTAGCCGACGACCACGACCTTCTTGGTCTTGACCAGGTTCACGTCGGCGTCGCGATCGTAGTAAACGCGCATCACACACTCTCCTTGTCGAACGGGATTGTCAGATGCCCTTGGCACCACGGCTGATGGCGACGATGCCGGTGCGGCTGACGTCGACCAGCCCCAAGGGCCGCATCAGATTGACGAAGGCGTCGATTTTCTCGGGCGAGCCCGTCATCTCGAAGACGAAGCTCTCGATCGTCGAGTCGACCGCGCGGGCGCGGAAGATGTCGGCGATCCGCAAGGACTCGACCCGCTTGTCGCCGCTGCCGACCACCTTGATCAACGCCATCTCGCGGGCGACGTGAGGGCCTTCGGTGGTCAGATCGCGGACGGCGTGGACCGGCACCAGCCGGTCGAGCTGCGCCTTGATCTGCTCGATCACCATCGGCGTGCCGGACGTCACGAGCGTGATCCGCGACAGGCGCCGCGCCGCGTCGATCTCGGCCACGGTCAGGCTTTCGATGTTATAGCCGCGGCCGGAGAAGAGGCCGATGACACGGGCGAGAACGCCGGGCTCGTTGTCGACGAGCACACTCAGCGTATGGGTCTGGATCTGGTCTGGCATGGCTCGGAACGGAAACGGAGGGGACGGGACGGACGGCGGCGAGGACTTTTCCACGCCTTCATACGAGAACCATCCCCTCTTCCGAGGTCGTCTGCGACGCCCGATCGTCCGGACCCAGCAGCATCTCGTTGTGGGCCGCGCCCGACGGGATCATCGGGAAGCAATTCTCTTTCTGGTCGACGCAGCAATCGACGATCACCGGCTTCTCGACCTTGATCATCTCCTTGATCACTCCGTCCACATCGGAGGGCTTGGTGATACGGAAGCCGACGCCGCCGAACGCGTCGGCCAGCTTGACGAAGTCCGGCAGCGCCTCGGTATAGCTCTCGGAGTAGCGGCCGCCATGGCTCAGCTCCTGCCACTGGCGGACCATGCCCATCCACTGATTGTTGAGGATGAAGACCTTGACCGGCAGTCGATACTGAACGGCGGTCGACATCTCCTGGATGTTCATCAGGATCGACGCCTCGCCGGCGACGTCGATGCAGAGCCGGCCAGGATGCGCGATCTGGGCGCCGATCGCGGCGGGAAGGCCGTAGCCCATGGTGCCGAGGCCGCCCGACGTCATCCAGTGATAGGGCCGCTCGAACTTGAGGAACTGCGCCGCCCACATCTGATGCTGGCCGACCTCGGTCGTGATGTACGGATCCAGATCCTTGGTCAGGGCATGGAGCCGCTGCAGCGCGTATTGCGGCTTGATCACCGTCGTGGACCCCTTGTAGCGAAGGCAGTCCCGCGCCTGCCATGCCTTGATCTGATCCCACCACTCGGCCAACGCCGCGCGGTCGACCTTGAGCTTCTTCTTCTTCCAGGCGGCGATCATCGCCGCCAGCGTCTCGCCGGCATCTCCGACCACCGGCAGGTCAACGCGGACGTTCTTGTTGATCGAGGACGGGTCGATGTCGACGTGGATCTTCTTCGATCCCGGGGAGAAGGCGGCGAGCTTGCCGGTCACCCGGTCGTCGAAGCGGGCGCCGATGTTGATCATCACGTCGCAGCCGTGCATCGCGAGGTTCGACTCGTAGGTGCCGTGCATGCCGACCATGCCGAGGAACAGCGGATCGGAGGCCGGCACGGATCCCAGGCCCATCAGGGTCAACGTCACCGGATAGCCGGTCAGCCGCACGAACTCGGTCAGGAGCTCGGCCGCGCGGGGGCCTGAGTTGACGACGCCGCCGCCGCAGTAGAACAGCGGCCGCTTCGCCTTGGCGATGAGCTCGACCGCCTGCTCGACCGCCTGAAGATCGGGCGCGCGGCGCGGGCGGTAGGTACGGTGTTCGATCGCTTCCGGGCCGACATATGGCGCCTTGGCGAGCTGGATGTCCTTCGGCAGGTCGACCACCACCGGGCCTGGGCGTCCGGACCTGGCGACGTGGAAGGCCTCGTGAATGGTGCGTGCCAGAATGCCCGCATCCTTCACCAGGTAGTTGTGCTTGGTGCACGGGCGCGTGATGCCCGTGGTGTCGGCCTCCTGGAAAGCGTCGTTGCCGATCAGGTGGGTCGGCACCTGGCCGGTGAGACAGACGATCGGCACGGAATCCATCAGCGCGTCGGTGAGGCCCGTGACCGCGTTGGTGGCGCCGGGTCCGGACGTCACCAGCACGACGCCGACCTTGCCGGTCGAGCGGGCATAGCCCTCGGCCGCGTGCACCGCCGCCTGCTCGTGGCGGACCAGGATGTGGCGGACGTAGTTCGACTTGAACAGCGCGTCGTAGATCGGCAGGACGGCGCCGCCCGGATAACCGAAAATGACCTCTACGCCTTGATCCGCCAGCGCTTTCAGAATCACCTCGGCGCCGGTCAGCTCGGCGGCGGTCGCAGGGGGGCGGGTCACGGTCGTCATGGCACGAATCCTTTGGCGCCCGGCCGCGAATCGGCTGAGCGTGGACGCGGACCCTAAACGTTCGGCCGCGCCGGGGTCAACAGCCAAGGCTCAATTTTCGAAAAGATTTCTTGCCGTACTCTTTCTGAATATTGCTCAAAAAAGATGACGGGATTGGCCAACTGATTGCGAAACCATGTTATTTGCCGTTTGGCGTATTGCCGCGTTGCGGCCTGGGCCAGGGTGGTCGCTTCTTCGAGGCTTATGCCGCCCTCAAGGTGGCGGGTCAGCTCGCGAAGACCGAGTACCCGGGTCGCCGGCAGCGCCGGATCGAGGGCCAGGCGCCGCATCGCCCTCGCCTCGTCGAGGGCACCGGACACGACCATTGCCCGGAACCGCGCATCGCAGGCAGCATGGAGCACGTCCCGCGGCGGTGCCAGCAGCAGCGTGCGGAAGCGGAAGCCTTCGTCGGCCGCGGCCCGCCCCTGCCAACCGGCAAGCGAAGTACCGGTCGCCTCCAGCACCTCCACCGCGCGGGCGAGCCTTTGCCGGTCGGAAGGACGGAGACGCCCGGCCATCACCGGATCGCGCGACGCGAGCTCCGCGTGGAAGGCCTCGGCCCCCACCGTCTCCAGCCGCGCCCGCACCGCCGCCCGCACCGTCCCCGGAACCGACGGCACTGGCGAGAGCCCGTCGGTCAGCGCCTTCAGGTAAAGCCCGGTGCCGCCAACGACGATCGGCAGCCTGCCGGAATCCTGGGCCGCGCGAATTTCGGCAACCGCGAGCGGCCGCCACCGACCGGCCGAGCAAGCCTCCGCCGCCGACAGGAAGCCGTAGAGCCGATGGGGCACCAGCGCCTCCGCCGCCGCGTCCGGACGTGCGGTCAGCACCGGCATCTCGCGGTAGACCTGCATGGCGTCCGCGTTGATGACGATGCCGTCGAAGCGCCGGGCGAGGTCGAGGGCGAGCGCCGACTTGCCGCTGGCGGTCGGCCCCGCCAGCAGCACGACATCGGTGGACATCGCCGCCGGCTCTCGGCTATGGGGCGCCATGTCCCTGGTGCTCTCCCTTCTGGTCGATCCCGCGCGTCCGATCCTCGACCGTCGTCTCGTCGACCGCGCCCGAAAGGCGGCGGGCGAGGCCGGCGATCCCGCCTGGCTCGCGCCCGGCGCCGCCTGCGACATCGCGGTCGGCAGCGATGCCGATCTCGCCGTGATCCGCCAGGCGCTCGGCGACGCGCCGGTCGATGCGAACCTGATACCGGCGACGGCAAGGCGCAAGCGTCTGCTGATCGCCGACATGGATTCGACCGTCGTCACCACGGAGACGCTGGACGAGATCGCCGCCCATGCAGGCTTGAAAGAGGTGATCGCCGCCATCACCCGGCGCTCGATGAACGGCGAGATCGACTTTCCGACCGCGCTCCGCGAGCGCGTCGCCATGCTCCGCGGCCTCGCGGTCGACGCGCTCGGGAAGACCCTCGAGCAGACCGAGCTGACGTCCGGCGCGCGGACGCTGGTGCAGACCATGAAGACGCACGGCGCCTTCACCGCGCTCGTCTCCGGCGGCTTCACCTACTTCACGTCGGCAATCGGCAGACGCTGCGGCTTCGACCTCGATCGCTCGAACGTGCTGGGCACCGCCGATGGCGCGCTCACCGGCGAGCTGGTCGGACCGATCCTCGACAGGACGGCCAAGCTCGACAGCCTGAAGGAGCTGTCGGCGGCGCGGGGGCTCACGCTCGCCGACACGATCGCGGTCGGCGACGGAGCTAACGACCTGGATATGCTGGGCGCCGCCGGATTCGGCGTCGCCTTCCATGCAAAGCCGGCGGTCAACGCCGAGACGCGTATCCAGGTCCGCCACAGCGACTTGACGGCGCTGCTCTATCTCCAGGGCTACCGACGGGACGAGTTGGTCGGCGGCTGAAGCGCCTCACGCCCGCTTCAGCCCGGACAGCGCCTGGCGGAGGATGTCGTTGGAGCGGCTCTGCACCATGACCCGCCACTCGATCGAGGCCGGGAAGAACATCTCCCGGATATCGGCCTTCATCTCCCGGCCCTGCTTGGAGGAGGGATCGCCATAGGTGTGCAGCCAGACGTCGCCCCGGGTCGACCGGCCGACCGAGCGGCGGTCGTAGGTGCCGTATTCGATGGCGCCGGAGGTGACGTTGGCGCCCGGACACGCCTCGGGCGGCACCTGGCAGAGCATGCCGGTGAGGCGATTGGCGAGGTGGTCCGGGGTCTTCAGCTCCTCCTCGGTCGGCGTCACGTGGTCGAACCACTGGCGCGCCATGCCTTCGCCGGGCTGACCGGCATAGATCATGTCGCCGTGGCCGAAGGGGCCGAGGCCGGTGTGGTAGTCGATAAGGCAGATGTCGCTCTTCCTCTGCATCCAGTTGGCGAGGATCGAGCGAAAGGTCTTGTTGGACCAGGTCGGCTCGATGCCACCGAAGCCCGTGCCCTTCGGGTTCACGTGCTGGGCATAGTGGGTCGCCTTGGCCAGGAACTCCGCGTTCGGCCGGCCGTAGAAGGCGGCAATGGCGCGCTCGGCCTCGGCCATCGAGCTTTCGTTCCACTCCCTGGGATTGACCTTGTCGCGGAGCGCCTCGTAGTCGGGGTTGGCCGGCAGCGGCTTGGTGAAGTCGAGGAAGTTGCGGTTGAGGTCGACATTGTCCTCGTTGACCCGTCGCCCGAAGGCGAAGCCGTGCGGGTTGATGGCATGGATGATCAGCGCCGCCGTGTCCGTCGCGGCGTCGCGGTGATAGTGCCGGTTCTCGAGCCAGGAGATCTGGCAGCCGGAGCCGCAATATCCCTCGATGCCATGGGTCGAGGAGACCAGCACCAGGAGCTTCTTCGCCGCGCGGGGGCCAAGCCAGGCGACGTCGGTGGCGAGGGCGCCGCCGTCGGGGCCTTTCATCGGATGGTCGTAGGTGTCGACGATCTCGGCGCCGGCCGCCTCCGCGGCCTTCAGGAACTTCTCGCGGGCCTCGGCATAGCTGCTCGAAAAATACGATGCGACGAAAGACATGAGGGCTCCTGGATCGGGGGCGTCATTCTTAGCCGGATGAGAGCCGCTCGGCCACTAGCCGGCGGTGGTGGTCCGTGAGAGCGAGCGCTCGCGCCACTGCACACCGGCGACAAGCGCAAGGAGCGCGAGGCCGACGAGGTCGGTGACCGGCGTCGGGTTCACCAGGCAGAAGGCGGCGGCGATCAACAGAGCGCGCTGCCAGAGGCTGGCGGGGCCGACGAAATAGCCATGCAGGCCGGCGGCGATGGCGAGGCAGCCGATGACGGCGGTGACGAAGGCGCGGAGGCTGGCCCAGGGATCCCCGACCAGGAGCAGGGCCGGTTCGTAGACGAACATGAACGGCACGATGAACCCGGCGACGCCGATCTTCATGGCGATCCAGCCGGACTCCCACATGTCGGCCTTGGCGAGGCTGGCGGCGGCGAAGACGGCGAGCGCCACCGGCGGCGTGATCGCCGAGAGGATCGCGTAGTAGAAGGCGAACATGTGAGCGGCCGGCGCGATGACACCGAGCTTGATCAGCGCCGGGATCAGCAGCGACGCCATCATGATGTAGGCCGGCGTGGTCGGCAGGCCTAGGCCAAGGATCAGGCCGGCGAGCGCGGTCAGGACCAGCGCGGGGAGCAACGTCTCCTTCGACAGGTCCACGAGCAAGGCGGTGAAGCTGATGCCGAGACCGGTCATCGCGATCGAGCCGATGATGAGGCCGGAGCAGGCGCAGGCGAGCGCGACGGCGACCGAGTTCTTCGCGCCCTCCTCAAGGGCGAGCAACACCGACCTGAAGGTGATGCCCTGGCGGGTCGTCTTCCGCATGAGGGCGACCGGCATGCAGGCAAGCGCACCGACCAACGCGGCCAGCGGCGCGCTGTAGTCCTGGTACATGCCGACCAGCACGATCAGGACCGGGATGAACAGGTGTCCGCGGTCTCGGAACACCTGGCGGAGCGGCACGATCTCCGACGCAGGGAGTCCGACCAGCCCCGTGCGCTTGGCTTCGAAATGAACCGCGCCGAAGCAGGCGACGTAGTAGAGGATCGCCGGAATCAACGCCCAGACCGTGACCTGGAAGTAGCCGACCGCCAGGTACTCGGCCATGACGAAGGCGGCCGCGCCCATCACCGGCGGCATGATCTGGCCGCCGGTCGAGGCGACGGCCTCGACCGCGGCGGCGAAGGGCGGCCGGAACCCCGTCTTCTTCATCAGCGGGATGGTGATGGGCCCGTCGACCATGACGTTGGCGACGGCCGAGCCGGAGATGGTGCCGAACAGGCTGGACGAGACCACCGCGACCTTGCCCGGTCCGCCGGCGGAGCGGCCGGCGAGCGCGAGAGCGAATTCCATAAACAGCCGGCCGGTACCGGACCGCTCCATGAAGCTGCCGAACACCACGAAGAGGATGACGTAGGAAGCGGAGACTCCGAGCGTCGAGCCGAAGATGCCCTCGGTCGTCAGGTAGAGCTGGTCGATCAGGAGCAGCGGATCGATCTTGGCGATGAACAGGGCATGGCCGGCGAAGATCGCCGTCGTGATCGGAAGCGCCCAGCCGGTAGTCCGCCGTGTCGCTTCGATGACCGTAGCGATGCAGATGACCGCGAAAACGATGTCGAGCCGGGTCGGGTCGTCGATGTAGGGGATGCGCTGGATCAGCGCCGGATAGGTGACGAACAAGTAGACGACCGAAGCGAGGCTGAGGACGAGGATGGCAAGATCGGGCGCCTTGGGCAGCCAGCGCTTGTTCTCGGGCCCGCCCTCCCCTTCGTTGGACGCCGCCTTCCACCCATAGGTGAGGAAGATGATGGCGAGCGCGAAGAGAAGATGTCCGCCGCGGAAGAAGATCGCCTCCGGCGGGCCGAACGCCGCGACCCACATGTGCCAGAGCGACATCGCAATCGCGATCACCGACACCAGGCCGCGGATCAGGCCCGCATAGCCCCCCATGCCATCCCCCTCAAATCGATGGGGCCGGGTTGACCCCGGCCCCCTTTCGTCGCCGTCTCCCCGACGCTCAGAGCGCGCCGATCTCCTTGAAGTATCTGGCAGCGCCCGGATGCAGCGGCACGCCGATGTCCTCGGCCATCATCTTCGGCGTCGTCGCCTCCATCGCCTTGTTGATGAGGATGAGGTCCCTGAAGTTGGCGTGCATGGTCTTGGTCATGGCATAGACGCGGTCGGCCGGCAGCTTGCAAGACGCGATCAGGTGGGCGGCGTAGCCCACAACCTGCACCGGCTGCGTCTGCTTCGGATAGGTGTTGGCCGGGATCGAGACCTTGGCGTAGCCGGGGTTGATCTGGCGCATCTTGGCGACGGTGTCGTCGGAGAAGTTGAGGATCTTCATGTCCCGCGCCGAGGCCAGATCCATCACCGCCGAGGACGGGATCGTGGTGCCGAGGGTGAAGGCCTGGGCATGCCCATCCTTCATCATCGACACGGCGTCGGTATAGGAGGGGATGAAGTTCGGCTTGATCGCCATGTAGTCCATGCCGAAGACCTTGAGGATGTGCTGGGTCGCGACCTCGGCGGTGTTGCCGCGGGTCTGGATCGCGACCGACTTGCCCTTGAGATCGGCGACCGAGTTGATGCCGGCGCCGGCGAGCACGGCGACCTTGAAGTATTGCGGGTAGAGCGAGGCGAGCTGGCAGACGTTCGCCGTCTTCTCCTTGAACGGCTCGGCTCCCTGCATGCCGTCGACGGTCGAGATCGAGTTGCCGAAGCCGATCTCGGCCTTGCCCTGGTGCACGCCGAGCACGTTGGCGATGCCGGCGCCGGGCTGGGTCTGGACGGAGACGTCCGGGATCGCCTTCTCCCACATCGCCTTCAGCGAGCCCGCCAACGGCACCCAGGCGCCGCCTTGGGGACCTGTCATGAAACGATAGGTGTCGGCGGCCGACGCCGGCTGGGCGGCGAGGCCGAGCCCGGCGGCGACGGCGGCGGCGAGCACGAAACGACGGCGCATGGTCATCCTCCCGATGTATGGTTTCCCGCAGGGTAGGCTGGCGGGCCCGCGGGTGGCAACCGGGGCGGCAGCCTTTCCGGGAATTCGCGCACGTCAACCGGACGAACATGGACGAGCTTCCGACCGCCGAAGCCGGCGAGGGAGGACGCTATATCGACGAGGGCGCGGGTCCAGGACCGGAAGACGTTCGGCCTCAGCCAGAATGCCCTGGCACGCGCCATCGGCGTTGCGCTGCGGCGAATCAACGAGATCGTCCTCGGTAAGCGGTCGATCACCGCCGACACCGATCTCCGTCTCGCCCGGATCTTCGGAATGTCCGAAGGATTCTTTCTCGGCCTGCAGACGGACTATGAGCTGATGGAGTCCAGGCGGCGAATGAAGGACACGTTAAGGCGTATCCGGCCGCTAAGCCCGAAACGGCAGAACTTGGTGACCGCTCACGAGTCGCGCCCGGATGCCGGCGTGCTGGGCAGGCATCGCCGCCTGTTGGGGTAGACCTACCCCTTGAAGGTCTGGACCAGAGACTCGGAGGTCCGCGCGAGGATCGCGAGATCGATGCCGACGGCGACGAACTTGTAGCCCCACTCCAAATAGCGTTTGGCGTCGGCGACCACCGGCGTGAGGATGCCCGCGGGCTTGCCGCCGAGGCGCTTCGGCGCCGCCTGGATCGCCGCCTGCACGTCCGGATGCGCCGGATTGCCGATGTGGCCGAGCGCGGCGGCGAGGTCGGACGGGCCGATGAAGATGCCGTCGACGCCCTCGACCGCGGCGATGGCCTCGATCGCGTCGAGCGCCGGCCGGGTCTCGACCTGGACCAGCACGCACATCTCCGACGTCGCCAGCTTGAAGTAGTCCTTCACCCGGCCGAAGCGGTTGGCCCGCGTGCCGGCAGCGACGCCGCGGATGCCTTCAGGCGGATAGCGCGTGGCGGCGACCGCGGCCCTCGCCTCCGCCGCCGTCTGCACCATCGGGATCAGCACGGCGTTGACCCCGAGATCGAGATAGCGCTTCAAGAGGACGGAGTCGTTCCAGGCCGGCCGCACGACGGCCGTCGCCGTCCCCGACTGCATCGCCTGGAGGGCCGCCAGGACCTCGTTGGGGTCGCCCGGCCCGTGCTCGCAGTCGATCAGGATCCAGTCGGCGCCCGCCCCGGCCAAGGCCTCGAGTGCCATCGGATGGAGCATGTTGGACCAGAGGCCGATCTGGCTGCGGCCGGCGGCGAGCGCGTGCTTGAATCGGTTGATCGGCATATCGGCGTGCATCAATGGATCTCCGGTTCGGGAACGCGCGGGCCATCTCTCAACACGTCGAGATCGCAGCCCTGGTCGGCCTGGGTGATGTGCATGGCGTGGAGGGCGCCCCAGCCACGGCCGAAGCGCGGCGGCGGCTTCTTCCAGGCGGCCTTGCGGCGCGCCATCTCCTCGGCGGAGATCTTGAGGTTGAGCGTCCGCCCTTCGATGTCGAGCTCGATCAGGTCGCCGTCTTTCACCAGCGCCAGCGGTCCGCCGATATAGGCTTCGGGCGCCACGTGCAGGACGCAGGAGCCGTAGCTGGTACCGCTCATGCGTGCGTCCGAGATGCGGACCATGTCGCGTACCCCCTCCTTCAGGAGCTTCTTCGGCACCGGCAGCATGCCCCATTCGGGCATGCCCGGGCCGCCCTGGGGGCCGGCATTCTTGAGCACGAGCACGGAGTCGGCCGTGACCTCGAGGTCGTCGCGGTCGATGCGGGCGGCCATGTCGTTGTAGTCCTCGAACACCACGGCCGGTCCCGTGTGCTTCCACAACTTGGGATCGGCGGCCGTCGGCTTGATGATGGCGCCGTCCGGGGCGAGGTTGCCCCGGAGCACGGCGAGGCCGCCGGCGGCGTAGAGCGGCTTGTCGCGGCTGACGATCACGTCCTTGTCGTAGACCTTGGCACCGTCGATGTTCTCGCCCAGGCTCCGGCCGGTCACGGTGCCGGCCTTCAGGTCCAGGAGGTCGCCGAGCTCGGCGAGGAACGCCCGCAGGCCGCCGGCGTAGTAGAAGTCCTCCATCAGGTATTTCCCCGACGGACGCACGTTGGCGATCATCGGCACGTGCTTGGAGAGCTCGTTGAAGCGGTCGAGGCCGAGCTTGACGCCGGCGCGTCCGGCCAGCGCCAGCAGGTGCACCACCGCGTTGGTCGATCCGCCCATCGCCATCAGCGTGGTGATGGCGTTGTCGAAGGACGCGCTCGTCAGGAAGTCGGACGGCTTCAGGTCTTCCCACACCATCTCGACGATGCGCCGGCCGGAGAGCGACGCCATGCGCGAATGGCTGGAATCGGGCGCGGGAATGGATGAGGCGCCCGGAAGTGTGAAGCCCAGCACCTCGGCGATGCTCATCATCGTCGCCGCCGTGCCCATGGTCATGCAGGTGCCGTAGGAGCGGGCGATCCCCTCCTCGACCTCCTCCCAGTCCTTCTCCGTGATGTTCCCGGCGCGGAGCTCGGCCCAGTACTTCCAGGAATCGGTGCCCGATCCCAAGGGCGTCCCGTGCCAGTTGCCGCGCAGCATCGGACCGGCCGGGACGAAGATCGTCGGCAGGTCCATGGTGATGGCGCCCATCAGCAGCGCCGGCGCGGTCTTGTCGCAGCCGCCCAGCAGCACCGCGCCGTCCGCCGGATACGAGCGCAAGAGCTCCTCGGTCTCGATCGCCAGAAGGTTGCGATAGAGCATGGTGGTCGGTTTCTGGAACGGCTCGGCGAGAGCGATCGCCGGCATCTCCAGCGGATATCCGCCTGCCTGCCAGATGCCGCGCTTCACCTCCTCGACCCGGATCTTGAAGTGGCTGTGGCAGGGATTGATGTCGGACCAGGTGTTGATGATCGCGATCACCGGCTTCCCGGCCCAGTCGTCGCGGGTATAGCCCATCTGGAGGGTACGCGATCGGTGACCGAAGGCGCGCAGGTCGGCGGCGCCGTACCAGCGCTTGGAGCGCAGATCGTCGTAGGTCTTGCGCCGTCGGGAGCCGGCCGCAGTCATGCTGAAATCCTCCGGAGATAGGCGCCCGCGGCCCCTTCGATCAAGGACCGCGCAAACGGGGACCGGGATGGTGCCCGAGTCAGGCGCGGACGATCAAGCGCCGCCGCCGCGCTTCTGGCGGTCGAGCAGCGCCAGGATCTCGGCGAGCCTGGTCCGCGCCTCGGTCTGGCGCTTCTTCGGGTCGCGCTTCGACCAATCGTAAAAGCCCTTGCCGGACTTCACTCCGAGGTCGCCCCGCGCATACATGTCCTGGACCAGTCGGCTGGGCTCGGCCGAGTGATTGAGATGCGGGACGATCGCCCGCTGGACCAGCGCGTGGGTGTCAATGCCGCTCAGATCCTTCTGCTCGATCAAGCCGGTCACGCACATGCGGGGGCCGAACATCTCGCGCGCCGCCAGGTCGACCTCCTCCGGTCCGCAGATTCCCTGCTCGATCAGATAATAGGCCTCGTGCAGGATCGCATGCTGCAGCCGGTTGATCAGGAAACCCGCGATCGGCCGGTTGAGGACGAGCGGGTTCTGCCCGCAGGCGCGGACGCCGGCGACCACGGCATCGACTGCCGCGTCCTCGGTTTCGGCCGTCCGGATGACCTCGACCAGCGGCATCACGTCGGCCGGCATGAAGTAGTGGAGGCCGAGGAACCGCTTCTTGTGGGCGAGGCCGGAGGCGAGATCCTCGAGCGGCAGGCCCGAGGTGTTGGTCGCCAGGATCGGCCGGCCGCCGTAGCGCGCCTCGACTTCGGCGTAGAGCCGCTGCTTGAGGTCGAGCTTCTCGGGCACGGATTCGACGATGAGATCGGGCGCCTCGTCGGGAAGCCGGGCGACCCCCGTCGCTCCCGGCGCCTTGTCCGGGACCCGATCGGGGGTCCGGCTCAGGATCCGGACCTTGGCGCCCGAGCGCAGGAACGCGGCGGCGATGCCGGCTCCCATGACACCGGAGCCGGCGACGAGGACGGAGGCAGGGCGCGACATCAGGACCTCGTGGACGAAGGAGCCGTCAGGTGAGCTCGCGAAGATCCTCGCGCGAGAGCGGGGAGCGGGCCGGTTCCGGCTCGGGCGTCGCCGCGATCGCCGGGAGCAAGCCGCAGCGGCCGGTGTCGAGACTCCGCGCCGTCGCCGGGCGGATCTCGCCCAAGGTACGCAGAACCCTGCAGAAATAAGCGGCCGACTGCCGGGCTTTGCCGCCCTGGTAGCGGCGGACCGCCGCCTGCCAGTCGCCGTAGTCGTCGTAGTGAGCGGCAAGATAGCGGGCGGCGTAGGCGACATTGCGCTGCGGCTGCAGCAGGTCGCGGAGCGAGGCGAAGGCACGGCCGTGATGGAACACCGAGAGCTGCATGCACCCGGCATACAGGTTCTTCCGGCCCTTGGCCCGTCGCTCGCCGAGGATTTTCTGGGCCGCGTCCTGCGTGCTGGCATAGACGACACGACCGCCGAGATTGAGCGCCCAAGGGTACGGCTGACCGCTTACGCCGCTCTCCTGGATGGCCATCGCCAGGAGCAGCCCCTCGGGAATGCCGTGGGTCCGCTCCGCCTCGGCGACTCCCGTCGTACAGAGATTCGGGGCGGCCGAGGCGATACCGGGCGCCAAAAGGGCGCAGGCGACGGCAAGACGGGCAAAAAGGCGCGAGAAGCCCATACCGGCCTTCTCCGTGACACCGCCGCCACTGTCAAACCAATTGTTACCTTGACAGGGCTAGCACGATGAAATGTCGAGGCTACTCCCGACCGGCAGCCGCGTGTTAAGCGAAGGCGGGCGGAGCGGTCCTCCGCCGCCAGCAACAAAGGGGGAGCCCGTGATCCTGATCGGCCGCTATCTATCGCCCTTCGTCCGGCGGGTCGGCATCAGCCTGACGCTGGCCGGGACCAAGTTCGACCGGCTGGTTCTCTCGACCGTGACCGACCGCGAAAAGCTCCTTAAGGTCAACCCCTTGGGCCGGGTGCCGGCGCTCATCCTGGGCAAGGGCAAGACCGCCGAGGTCCTTGTCGATTCCACCGCCATCCTCGACCACGTCGATGAAGATGCGGGACCGCGCCGGGCCCTGACGCCGGCCAAGGGCGCTCCCCGCCGCCGGGTCCAGAAGATCGTCTTCCTCGCCCTCGGCACCCTCGAGAAGGCGGTCGGCGCGCTCTACGAGAAGACCCGCCGGCCAGCCGAGAAGGTCCACCAGCCCTGGCTCGACCAGCTCGAGAGCCAGGTGACGGCCGGGCTCGAGACGCTGAATGCCATCGTGCCCAAGCCCTACCTCGCCGGGCCGAAGCTGACCCAGGCCGACGTCACCGCCGCCGTCCTCTTCGGCTTCCTCAGGCGGGCATCGCCGCATCTGGTGCCGGAGGGCCGCTACAAACGGCTCGAAGCGCACGCCAAGAAGCTGGAGAAGCTGCCGGCCTTCCAGGCCTGCCAGCCGGAGCAGCCCTAGGCGGCGCGGAGCCGGCCCGTGCAGGCGGCTCTCCTGGCGGTGGCGCCGATCCTGACGGGGACGGCGCTGCTCCTGGTCGGCAACGGCGTGTTCTCGACCTTCCTTGCGCTCCGGATGTCGATGGAAGGCTTCGCAACCGGCTCGATCGGCCTGGTGGTCGCCTCCTATTCGGTCGGGTTCCTGGCCGGTTGCCGGTTCGCTCCCCGGCTGATCCGCCGGGTCGGCCATATCCGTGCCTTCGCTGTGCTCGCCGGCCTCACCTGCGCCCTCACCCTTCTCTACCCGTTCGTGATCTCGACCCTGCCATGGATCGTGCTTCGCGCCTTGAGCGGCGCCTCGGCGGCCGGCATGTTCATGATCACCGAGAGCTGGCTCAATCACCGCACCCGCGCCGACGAACGCGGGCGTGTGCTCGCGGTCTACACCATCGTCAGCAAGCTCGCCTTCGGCGGCGGTCAGTTCCTGCTCGGTCTCGCCGACCCGGCGGGCCAGCTCCTGTTCATGGTGCCGGCGATCGCCTATGCGCTGTCGCTCCTGCCGGTGGCGCTCACCGTCGAGTCGGCGCCGCCGATCCACGATGCCCGCCGCATGCCGCTGGCCGAACTCTACCGGGCATCCCCCCTCGGCGTCGTCGGCGTGCTCCTGGCCGGGTTCGTCGGCTCGTCGATTTCGGGCCTTGCCCCGGTCTTCGCCCAGCAGATCGGCCTCACTCCGGCCGGAGTCGGCCAATTCATCGCCGTCCTCACCGTCGGCGGCCTGATCTTGATGTGGCCGATCGGGTGGCTGTCCGACCGCTTCGATCGGCGCCTGGTGCTGCTGACCACCTCGATCCTGATGACCCTGGCGACCGCAGGACTTGCGGTTGCGTGATCTTGGTCAATTTTCTCTCTTTACGTGTTAATTGCCTTGTTCGGAGGCCTTTCCGGCGCGATCTATCCGATCTGCGTCGCCCATACCAACGACTTCATCGAGCGGAGCCAGGTTGTCTCCGTCAGCGGCAGCATGCTGCTTTTGTGGTCGGTCGGGGCCACCATCGGCCCCCTCGTCGCGAGCCCGCTGATGGACGCCTTCGGCCCTTCGGCCCTGTTTTGGCTCGCCGCCGCCTTCAGCGCGGCGCTCGCCTCATTCGTCGTTTACCGCCGCAGGATGCGGGCTGGGCGACCCGTGCCCGAGCAATCCCCCTTCGTCCCGGAGGCGGCCATCACGCCGGAGGCGTCCCCCCTCGATCCACGGGCCGAGCGTCGCCGGGATGTAATCGGCTAATGTTAGTTTCAGGTCGCGAAACATTGGGCTAAAGTCGCGCCGCCTCGGGACGGGATGGGCTGGGAAGCAATGAAGGTCGTCGCACAAATCGCGGTTGTCGCGGTCCTGACCTCGGCGGGAGGCGCCGGCTGGTACTTCCGGGATGCCGTGCTGCCCGGCCAGCAGGCGAAGGCGAGCGCCACTGCGGCACCGGCGCAGCGCGCGATTCCGATCGAAGCCCAGAAAGTGCGTATCGGCCCGATCGACGACACGGTCGAAGCAGTCGGCACGGCGCTCGCCAACGAGAGCATCACCGTCACGACCAAGATCTCCGGCATCGTCAAGGCGATCAAGTTCACCGAAGGTCAGGTCGTGAAGGCCGGCACCATTATCCTGGAGCTCGACGACCGCGAGCCCTCGGCCAGCCTCGAGGCGGCGAAGGCGACCCGCGAGCAGGCCAAGGCCGCCCTGGATCGCGCCAAGATGCTGCTGACCCAGGGCAACGCGCCGCAGGCCCGGGTCGACGACCTGGAAGGCGCCTACCGCAACGCCGAGGCCCGGGTCCGCGTCATCGACGCGCAGCTCGCCGATCTCAAGATCACCGCCCCCTTCCCCGGCAAGCTCGGCATTCGGCGGGTCAGCCCGGGGTCGCTGGTCTCGGTCGGCACGGTCATCACCACGCTGGACGACGTCGAGACGATCAAGCTCCGCTTCTACGTTCCCGAGGCCGCGATCGGCTCGATCAAGCCCGGGTCCGGCGTCGCCGCGTCCGGCAACGGCGTGCCCGGCCGCACCTTCTCCGGCGCCATCACCAGCATCGACACCCGTGTCGACACCACGACCCGTGCCATCGAGGTCAGGGCCGAATTCGCGAACGACGACGGGTTGCTAAAGCCCGGCATGTTCCTCACCGTCAAGCTGGCGCTCAACCGCCGCGACGGCGCGATGATCGTGCCGGAGGAAGCGGTGGTTCCCGAAGGCATCCGCCAATACGTCTACATCGTCGCCGACGGCAAGGCGGTGAAGACCGAGGTCAAGCTCGGCGCGCGGCTTCCGGGCGAGGTCGAGATCCGCGAGGGGCTGAAGCCGGACTCGGTCGTCGTCACCAGCGGCATCCAGAAAATCCGCGACGGTTCGCTGGTGCGAACCGGCGCCTGACCCCGTTCGCCGACGAGAGGCGTCCATGATTCTCTCCGACATCGCCATCAAGCGCCCGGTCTTCGCGACCGTCATCAGCCTAGTGCTGCTGACCTTCGGGCTCTTCGCCTTCCAGCGCCTGTCCGTCCGCGAATACCCGGACATCGACCCGCCGATCGTCTCGGTCCAGACGACCTACAAGGGCGCGTCCCCCAACGTCATCGAAGTGCAGGTGACGCAGATCCTCGAGGATGCGCTTTCCGGCATCGAGGGCATCAAGGTGATGACCTCCTCGAGCCGCGAAGGCTCCTCGTCGATCTCGATCGAGTTCCGCATCGACCGCGCCATCGACGGCGCCACCAACGACGTCCGCGACAAGGTCGGCCGGGTCATGGCGCGCCTGCCGGTCGATGCCGACCTTCCGGTAATCTCCAAGGTCGAGGCCGACGCCCGCCCGATCATCTGGATCTCTCTGTCCTCCGACCGCATGTCGAGCCTCGAACTCACCGACTACGCCAAGCGCAACCTGGTCGACCGGCTCTCCAACATTAACGGCGTCGCCACGGTTCGTATCGGCGGCGAGCGGCGCTACTCCATGCGCATCTGGCTCGACCGGCGCGAGATGGCGGCGCGCGAGCTCACGGTCCAGGACGTCGAGGCGGCGCTCCGCAAGCAGAACGTCGAACTCCCCGCCGGACGCGTCGAGTCGACGAAGCGCGAGTTCACGGTCAGGACCGACACCAGCATGAAGACGCCGGAGCAGTTCCGGAACATCGTGCTGGCGGTCAAGGACAGCTACCCTGTCCGCCTCGGCGAAGTGGCTAAGGTGGAGCTGGGTCCTGAGGATTCGCGCGGCGACATCCGCAACACCGGAAAGCCTGCGATCGGCCTCGGCATCGTCAAGCAGTCGAAGGCGAATACGCTGGACGTCGCCGACGGCGCCAAGGAGATGATCACGCTCATCCGCCCGACGTTGCCGGCGGGCCTGGCGATGGACGTCTCCTTCGACACCTCGCTCTTCATCGCCCAGTCGATCCAAGAGGTGTTCCACGCCCTCGGCATCGCCCTCGTGCTGGTCGTCGGCGTGATCTTCTTCTTCCTTCGTTCGTTCCGCGCCACCTTCATTCCGACCATCGCCATTCCGGTCTCGATCGTCGCATCGTTCATCGTGCTCGCGGCCTTCGGTTTCTCGCTGAACGTGCTGACCCTGCTCGCCTTCGTGCTGGCGATCGGCCTTGTCGTCGACGACGCCATCGTCGTGCTGGAGAACATCCATCGGCACATCGAGGAGGGCGAGCCGCCGCTGCTGGCCGCCGTGCGCGGCGCCCGCCAGATCGGCTTCGCGGTCATCTCGACCACGCTCGTGCTGGTCGCCGTCTTTATTCCGCTGTCGCTTCTACCGGGCAACACCGGCCGGCTGTTCAGCGAGTTCGGGATCTCCGTCGCCGCTGCCGTCATGTTCTCAGGCCTGGTCGCGCTCACGCTCACGCCGATGCTGTGCTCGAAGCTGCTCAAGCCGGTCGAGGGCGAGGGGCTCCTGCACAAGATCACCGAGCCGATTTTCGTCGGCATGATCGCGGGCTATCGTTGGCTCCTGATCCGGACCTTGAACGCACCGATGATCGTCATCGCGCTCGGCATCGCCGTCTCTTGCTCGTCCTACTTCCTGTTCAAGGCGCTGCCGCGCGAATTCGCCCCGACCGAGGACCGCGGCTACTTCTTCATCTCGGTGACCGCGCCGGAAGGCTCGTCGATCGACTACACCCGCGAGCAGGTGAACCGCATCGAGGCGATCCTGAAGCCGCTCATCGACGCCGGCGACGTCGAGCGCGTCTTCACCAACGTGGCACCGTCCTTCGGCCGGCCGGGCGACGTGCGGGCAGCCTCGCTCAACATCCGCCTCAAGCCCTGGGCCCAGCGAAAGCAGAAGCAGCAGGAGATGGTCCGCGACCTCTTCCCGAAGCTGAACGCGCTTCCCGGCGTCCGCGCCATCGCCATCAACCCGCCGAGCTTGGGCCAGCCCGCCTTCCAGCTGCCGCTCCGTGTCGTCCTCGGCGGCAACACCTATGAGGAGCTCGTCGGCTGGCGCGACACGTTGATGCAGCGCATGCGCGAGAACACGAACCTGCAGAACGTCAACGCCGACTACGAGGAGAACAAGCCGCAGTTCCGGGTCGAGATTGACCGCAACCGCGCCGCCGACCTGGGCGTGGCGATCGACGAGGTCGGCCGGACGCTGGAGACGATGCTGGGCTCGCGTAACGTCACGACCTTCTCCGATCGCGGCGAGGAGTACAACGTCATCCTCCAGGCGAGCCCGCAGGACCGCGCCCAGCCGAGCGATCTCGCCAACATCTTCGTGCGCTCGCAGACGACCCGGGCGCTGGTGCCGCTGTCGAGCCTGATCAGGCTCCGCGACATGGCCGGCGCCAGCGAGTTCTACCGCGCCGACCGCCTGCGCTCGATCACGGTCTCGGCCAACCTCGCCGCCGGCTACACGCTCGGCGATGCGATCGAGTTCGTCGAGCGGACCGCGGCGACCGAGCTGCCGCCTCAGGCCCGCATCAGCTACCGCGGCGAGGCGCGCGAGTTCAAGGAGAGCTCGGCCGCCATCTACTTCACCTTCGCCGTCGCCCTCCTCACCGTGTTCCTGGTGCTCGCCGCCCAGTTCGAGAGCTATGTTCACCCCTTCGTCATCATGCTGGCGGTGCCGCTGGCGGTCACTGGAGCGCTCGGCACGATCTGGCTCCAGGGGCTGACGCTCAACGTCTACAGCCAGATCGGCATGATCATGCTGGTCGGCATCGTCGCCAAGAACGGCATTCTCATCGTCGAGTTCTCCAACCAGCTCCGCGACGAAGGCAAGAGCCTCTACGATTCCATCCTCGGATCGTCGGTGGCGCGGCTGCGACCGATCCTGATGACCTCGATCGCGACCGCTATCGGCGCGTTGCCGCTGGCGATCGCCACCGGCGCCGGCGCCGAGAGCCGGCAAGCGATCGGCAACGTCATCGTCGGCGGCGTGCTGTTCGCCACCGTCATGACGCTCTTCGTCATCCCGGTCTTCTACCTTCTGTTGGCGACCAAGTCGAAGCCGGCGAGTCACGTCGCCGAGTCGATCACGGCGCTCGAGAAGAAAGAGGCCGCGACCGGACCGGCGGCGCACGGCCAGAAGCCGCATGGCGCCTCGCCTCGCCCGCGGCCGGCCGAGTAGCTCCCAGCGGCCTTCTCACCGCGCGACGGCCGGCGGCAACGGACTCGCCCGGCCGTCGTCGCTTCTTGAGGTCAGGGCAAAGCCGCGGCGCCGAAGACCAGAGGATGGATGGCGACGATCGCGACCCACAGCGCCGCGGCGACGCCGAGGCGGCCCCAGCCGATCTCCTCGAGGGCGAGACGGTTCTTGCCCGTGAGGATGGCGACGAAGGGCACCACCGAGGTGACCGCGGCAAATCGCTTCCAGCCCTCGGGGTCGCGCCTGGCCTGCTTGCGGTCGATCGAGCCCATGCCGGCCGCCGCCACCAGCATGATGCTGCCGAACAGGAAGTAGGACGCGAGGTCGCCATTGGCGACGAAGTGCGCCGCCGCCCACAAAAGAAAGGTCCAGAGCATCGGGTGGCGGGTGATGCGGAGGACGCCTCGGGCCGGCTCGGCCGCGGCGAGATGCCGCTCGCCCATGACCATGGTCGGATTCGGCTGCGTGAGAGACCCGACGAACAGAATCAGCGCCGGCGCCATGACGACGGCCGGGGCCCACAGCATCCAGGGCTCGATCAGCCGCATCCCGTAGAACGAATCCGGCGAGGTTGCCTGCCGATAGGCGATGGCCATCCAGACGATGCCGATGGCCGAGAGCGCCGAGAACAGTGCGCGGAAACCGTTCTCGCCGATCCTGCCGGCGACCAGCCAGCGCAGCGGCGAACCCGCCAGAACCACATGAAGGACGACCCAGAAGGCCGCCGCGGCCGCCATCCTGGTCATTGCCGGATCGAACGCGTCGTCCATACCCGCCCCCCGAAGCCGTCGACTTCTCTAGTACCCGGAATCACTGATCCGCGAAATGGGCTTTGAGGCGCTTTTGATGGACCTTGGATTTGGTCCATGCAAAGGGTTTTGCGGTGTCGTTGTATGCGGTGATGAAG
>SHVZ01000014.1 GCA_009694025.1 Alphaproteobacteria bacterium
CTCGTCTTACCCATCATCGCGCCTATCATGGTGACGCGGATTGCGGCGGTCAAGGGTGGACGTGTGCGGACGTTCGATAGGCAGAAACCGGCGGATAACTGCGGTTTCAGCGTCGGCCGTGGACAAGCGTGGACAGGGGCTTGGCGGAGGGGATGGGATTCGAACCCACGGTAGAGTTTTAGGACCCTACAACGGTTTAGCAAACCGCCGCCTTCAGCCACTCGGCCACCCCTCCGCCGGGAGCGGGTGTTTTCGCACGGCGTATGCGGTTGCCTGCTTAGGCGGCGGCGGATGGACTGTCAACGACCAAGGGCCGGCCGGCGCCGGTGAGCCAAGCGCCGGCCTTCCGATGTCACTGGCCGACGATGCCGGCGGCCTTGATGATCGGCGACCAGCGCGCGACCTCGGCCTTGACGAAATCGCCGAGATAGGCGCCGGTCCGCTGCTGGCCTTCCGGGACGACGCCGCCAAGGTCGAGCAGGCGCTTCCTGGTCGTCGGATCGTCGAGCGCCTTGGAGAGCGCGTCGTTGAGCCTGGCGACCACCGGCGCCGGCGTGTTCTTAGGGGCGAACAGCGCGTTCCAGGCGCTGACCTCGTACTCCGGCAGCCCCCCTTCCCTGGTCGTCGGCACATCGGGCAGCGCCGGCGAGCGTGCCGGGGTGGCGATGGCATAGGCCTTGATCTGGCCGCCCTTGATCTGCTCGACCAGGTTGACGATCTGGTCGCACATCAGGTCGACCTGGCCGCCGACGAGATCGTTCAGCGCCGGGCCGGTGCCGCGATAGGCCACCTCGGTCAGCTTCACGCCGAGCTGATGGGTCAGCATGAGGCAGGTGGTGTGCGAGACCGAGGCGATGCCGGCATGGGCCTGGTTGATCTTGGTCGCGTTCGCCTTCACGTAGGCGACGAATTCCTTCAGGTCCTTCGGCGGGAAGTCCTTCTTCGCCACGATCAGGATCGGCGTGCCGGCGGCGAGGCCGATCGGCTCGAAGTCCTTGGTCGGGTCGTATTTGAGGTTGGGATAGAGGGCCGGCGCGGCGCCGTGGGTGCCCATGTGACCCATCATGAGGGTGTAGCCGTCGGGCGTCGCCTGGGCGCCGCGGGTGATGCCGGTGGTGCCGCCGGCCCCGACGACGTTCTCGACCACGATCTGCTGGCCCAGCGTCTTCGACATGTTCTCGCCGACGATGCGGGCGATGACGTCGGTCGGCCCGCCGGCGGCGAAGGGCACGATGACGGTGACCGGCTTGGTCGGATAGGCCTGGGCCAAGGCGCCGCCGGCCCAGAGTCCGAGCGCCGCTGCCGCGGCGACGAGGGTTCTCTTCAGCATCGATCTCTCCTTGCTTGATTCATTCCTGGAACGCACGCTCGCGACGGGCCCGCATCGCCGGCAGGATGGCGACGATCAGCACCACCGCCGCCAGCGCCAACAGCACGGCCGAGACCGGCCGCTCGACGAATTCCATGATGTTGCCACGCGAGATCACCAGCGCCTGGCGCAGCTTCTCTTCCATCAGCCGGCCGAGGACGAAGCCTAAGAGCATCGGCGCCGGCTCGAAGCCGAAGCGATAGAGAATGTAGCCGAAGCCGCCGAAGAAGGCGGTCATCAGCACGTCCGCCGGCGTGTTGTTGATCGAGTAGATGCCGATGCAGCAGAACACCAGGATCGCCGGGAACATCAACCGGTAGGGGACCTTGAGGAGGCGCACCCAGAGCCCGATCATCGGCAGGTTGATGATCAGCAGCATCAGGTTGCCGATCCACATGCTGGCGACCATCCCCCAGAACAGGGTCGCGTGCTTGGTCATCACCTGCGGCCCCGGGATGACGCCGTGGATGGTCATGGCACCGACCATCAGCGCCATCACCGCGTTCGGGGGAATCCCGAGGGTCAGGAGCGGGATGAAGGCGGTCTGGGCCCCGGCGTTGTTGGCCGCCTCCGGCCCGGCGACGCCCTCGATAGCGCCCTGGCCGAAGCGGCTGGGATCGCGGGCGAGCTTTTTCTCGAGCGAATAGGAGGCGAAGGGCCCGAGGACCGCGCCGTTGCCGGGCAGGATGCCGAGGATGGCGCCGAGCCCGGTGCCGCGCAGCACCGGTCCGACGCAGCGGCGGAGGTCGGCCAGCGACGGCAGGAGCCGGCCGATCGTTCCCTGGACCACGCTCCGCGACTCCGGATTGTCCAAGTTGCGGAGGATCTCGGCGAAGCCGAACAGCCCCATGGCGAGGACGGCGAAGTCGACGCCGTCGGAGAGCGCCGAGAGGCCGAGCGTCATCCGGTCCTGGCCGGTCTCGAGATCGGTGCCGACGGTCGAGAACAGGAGCCCGAGCAGGATCATCGCGATCGCCTTGATCACCGAGCCGCGGGCGAGCACCACGGCAAGCCCGAGGCCGAGCGCCATCAGCGAGAAATACTCGGCCGGCCCGAACAGGAGGGCGACCCGGGTCAAGGGCGCGCCGAGGGCGGCGATCACCAGGGTCGCGACCGTGCCGGCGAAGAACGATGCGATGGCGGCGACGCCGAGAGCGACGCCGGCCTGGCCCTTCCGCGCCATCTGGTGGCCGTCCAGGGTGGTGATGACCGAGGTCGCCTCGCCCGGGATGTTGATGAGGATCGCCGTGGTCGAGCCGCCGTACTGGGCGCCGTAGTAGATGCCGGCCAGCATGATCAGGGCGCCGGTCGGGTCGACCTGGAAGGTCAGCGGCAGCAGCATGGCGATGGTGGCGACCGGCCCGACCCCCGGCAGCACGCCGACCAGCGTGCCGACCAGGCAGCCGACCAGGGCCAGCCCGAGGTTCTGCAGCGACAGCGCGGTCGAGAAGCCGAGCGCTAGGTTGCCGACGAGGTCACCCATGGGCAGTCGCCATCAGTAGCCAACGAGCCATGGCGCCATCGGGATCGGCAGGCCGAGCGCTAACTTGAACAGACCGACGCAGAAGACAGTCATCGCGCCACCGAAGATCAGCACCTCGCGCCAACGCGTCTCCGGGCTGGCATAGGCGCCGATGACCATGACCAGCGGCGCGGCGACCACCAGGCCGAGCGGTCGGATGGCGAAGCCGAAGGCGATGGCGGCGCCGAGGACGAACAGCGGCGCCCGGAGCGGCCAGCGCCCCAGCCCCGCCCCCTGCTCCAGCATCGCATCCAGAAGGATTATCGCGCCGACGATGCCGACCAGGACCGCCAGCACCCGCGGGAACATGCCGGGCCCGAGCTGCCGGAGGCTGCCGACGGGCAGGTCCGACCCCAGCCAGAACGCCAAGCCGGCGATCGCCAGCAGGAAAACGCCGGCACCGGCGTCCTGGGGCGACTTGATCATCGTCCGGCCATGCGCTTCTCCCCGGGCGGAGCCGCGTTCTTGTCGCCCGGACGAGCCCGGCGCGTGGCATCCTACCCTCGAGGTGTACTTAACCGGGTCGTCCGAGGGGTCGCAAGGCCGGTCGCCCGACCCAGGGCATCTTGCCACTACGACCAAAGGAGGGGGCGATGCCCGCTGGCTACTCCGGCAAGCCGCTCGCCGCCAAGCTCGGGCTGAAGCCGGGCCAGCGCCTCCTGCTGCTCGATGCGCCGGCTGAGCTGCAAGCCGTGTTGTCGGTTGAGGGCATCGACCGGATCATCTCCCGATCCCAGGGCCGATGGCCCGAGGGTGCCCGCGACGTCGCCCACGCCTTCGTGACCGGCGCCGGCAACCTTCCGGCGCTGCTGGCCCGCCTCAAGGCCGCGATCCGGCCGGACGGGATGATCTGGATCTCGTGGCCCAAGCGCGCCTCGGGCGTGGCGACCGACGTGACCGAGGACGTGATCCGCGCCCAGGCGATCGCGACCGGCCTGGTCGACGTCAAGGTCTGCGCGGTCGACCGGACCTGGTCGGGGCTCAAGCTGGTGGTGCCGGTCAAGGACCGGCCGAAGCCGGCTGGTGGCGTCACGCGACCGCGCGGCGGACGATCAAGCGCTGGTAGCCGTACAGGATCGCCCCGCCAAGGCCGATCAAGTCGGTGACGAGACCGGGAACGATCAGGCAGAGCGCCGAGAGGAACAGGACCGCCGGAGACGCGGGCACCGGGCGGTCCGAAGTCACGGGCCCAGCACGCCGGCGGCCTTGATGATCGGCGACCAGCGTGCGACCTCCGCCTTGACGAAGTCGCCGAGCCAGGCGCCGGTCCGCTGCTGGCTATCCGGGATGACGCCGCCGAGATCGAGCAGCCGCTTCTTCGTCGTCGGGTCGTCGAGCGCCCTCGAAAGGGCCTCGTTGAGCCTGGCGACGATCGGCTCCGGGGTGCCCTTGGGTGCGAAGAGAGCGTTCAAGGCGCTGACCTCGTAGTCCGGCAGCCCCGCCTCCTTGGTCGTCGGCACGTCCGGCAGCGCCGGCGAGCGCGCCGGGGTGGCGATGGCATAGGCCTTGATCTGGCCGTCCTTGATCCGCTCGACCAGGTTGACGATCTGGTCGCACATTATGTCGACGTGGCCGCCGGCGAGGCCTATGAGCGCCGGGCCGGTACCGCGATAGGTGACCTCGGTCAGCTTGACGCCGAGCTGATGGGTGAGCATGAGGCAGGTGGTGTGCGAGACCGAGGCGATGCCGGCATGGGCCACGTCGATCATGGTCGAGTTCGCCTTTAGGTAGGCGATGAACTCCTTCAAGTTTTTCGGCGGGAAGTCCTTCCTCGCCACGATCACGATCGGCGTGCCGACGGCGAGGCCGATCGGCTCGAAGTCCTTGGTCGGATCGTACTTCAGGTTGGGATAGAAGGCCGGGGCGGCGCTGTGGGTGCCCATGTGGCCTATCATGATGGTGTAGCCGTCCGGGGCGGACTGGGCGCCGTGGGTGATGGCGGTGGTGCCGCCGGCCCCGACGATGTTCTTGACCTCGATCTGCTGCCCGAGCGTCTTCGACATGTGCTCGCCGAGGATTCGGGCGGTCACGTCGGTCGGCCCGCCGGCGGCGAAGGGCACGATGATGGCGATGGGCTTGGTCGGATAGGCCTGGGCCAGAGCCCCGCCGATCCAGAGTCCGAGCGCCGCGGCTGCGGCGATTGGTGTTCTCTTCAGCTTCGCTCTCCCTTTCGATTGTATTCAACCGGATTGTTCGAGCCGTCGCAAGCCTGCACCCCACCGACCAAAGGAGGAGAGATGACCGCCGGCTACTCCGGCAAGCCGCTCGCCACCAAACTGGGATTGAAGCCCGGCCAACGAATGCTGCTGCTCGATGCGCCGGCGGACCTGCATCCGGCGCTGACCGTCCCGGGCCTCGACCGCGTCGTCGCCCAATCCCGGGGCACATGGCCGGACGGCGCCTACGACGTCGTCTATGCCTTCGTCGCGCGCGCTGGCGACCACCCGGCGCTGCTCGCCCGACTCAAGGCCGCGATCCGGCCGGACGGGATGATCTGGATCTCGTGGCCCAAGCGCGCCTCGGGTGTGGCGACCGACGTGACCGAGGACGTGATCCGCGACCGGGCGATCGCCACCGGCCTGGTCGACGTCAAGGTCTGCGCCGTCGACCGGACCTGGTCGGGGCTGAAGCTGGTGGTGTGCCGGTCAAGGGCCGGCCGAAGCCGGCTGGTGGCGTCACGCGACCGCGCGGCGGAAGAGCAGGCGCTGGTAGGCATAGACCAGGATCGCCCCGCCAAGGCCGATCAGGTCGGTGACCAGCCCGGGGACGATCAGGCAAAGCGCCGAGACGAACAGCACCGCACGGGCCGGCCAGCCGATCCGGCCGGCGGCGTACCAGCCCTCGGTCGAAGAGGCCAGCAGAAAGACACCGAAGGACGCGCTGATGAGAACCCCGGCGATGTCGAGCCACTCGCCCTGGAACAGCAGCTCCGGGCCGTAGACGAACATGAACGGCACGATGAAGGTCGCGAGCCCGAGCTTGAGCGCGATGAACGAGGTTTTCCACGGATCGGCATTGGCCATGCCGGCCGCGGCGAACGAGGCGAGCGCCACCGGCGGCGTGATCGCCGAGATGACGGCGTAGTAGAAGATGAACAGGTGCGCGGTCAGCGGCGGTATCCCCATCTGGGCGAGGCCGGGCGCGATCACCGAGGCGGCCACCGCATAGGCCGCCGTCGTCGGCATGCCCATGCCGAGCACGAGCGCGATCAGCATGGCGAAGACCAGGGCGAGAAAGCGGCTTTCGCCGGCGATGCCGAGGACCATGTTCGAGAACCGGCCGCCGATGCCGGTGAGCGCGATCACGCCGACGATGATGCCGGCGCAGGCGCAGATCGCCATGAGCTGGATCGCCTCGCGCGCCGAGAGCGAGAGCGTGTCGAGCACGGCGCGCGGCCCCATGCGCTCGGCGCGTCCCGACAGCCAGCTCGCGACGACCGCAGCGATGATGCCGACGGAGCCGGCGCGGAAGACCGAATAGCCATTCAGCATCAGCACGATCAGCAGCACGATGGGCACCAGCATATGCCCGCGCCTCAGCACCGAGAGGATCGTCGGCAGCTCGTCGCGCGGGATGCCGTGCAGGTCGTTCTTGCGCGCGTGCAGGTCGCAGTGGACATAGCAGGCGATGTAGAACAGCAGCGTCGGGATGATCGCGGCGACGGCGATGTCGGTATAGGGGATGCCGAGGATTTCGGCCATGATGAAGGCGCCGGCGCCCATGATCGGCGGGGTGATCTGGCCGCCGGTCGACGACGTCGCCTCGATCGCCGCCGCGGTCGAGCGGTCGTAGCCGACGCGGCGCATCATCGGGATGGTGATCATGCCGGAGGCGACGACGTTGCCGACGGCGCTGCCGCTGATCGTGCCGAACAGGATGCCGGAGACGACGGCGACCTTCGCCGGCCCGCCGCGGGCCCAGCCGACCAGCGCGATCGAGAGATCGTTGAAGAAGTCGCCGGCCTTCGACGCGTTGAGGAAGCAGGCGAAGGCGATGAACAGGATGATGTAGGTGGCGGAGACGTCGGTGGTGATCCCGTGGATCCCCTGCATCGAGTAGATGTAGCTGAAGAAGACGTCGGCCGAGATGCCGTTGTGATGGAGAACGCCGGGCATCCATGGGCCGACGAAGGCATAGAGGATGAACATGCAGGCGAGGATCGGCAGCGCCAGCCCGGCCGAGCGCCGTGTGAGCTCCAGCACCATGAAGGTCCCGGAGGCGCCGACGACGAGGTCCCAGGTCGTGGGCAGCACGCCGGCGCGGAACAGGAGTTCGTCGAGGTTGACCGTGATGTAGGCGAGAATGGCGACGCTCGCCGCCATCATCGCCCAGTCGTACCAGGGAACGCCGCTGTCCCTCGGCTCGCTCGCGCGCGCTCCGTAGATGGCGAAGCCGATGACCGAGCCGATGCAGATATGGAAGGTCCGGAACACCCAGGGATCGATCGGGTGGATGTTGAGGACGACCAGGTGGAAGACGACGTAGCCGGCGCCGAGCCAGAAGACGAGATCGCCGGTCCAGCCGGTGAGCGCACGCCTGGCCGCGCCGTATTCGACCTCCAGCGCCTTCTCAGCGGCTTCCGCCGAAACGGCATCGCCGGACGTGTTTGCCGCCATGTTCCCTTCCCCCCTCGGCAGGCGCGGGCGCCGCGCCTACCTCAACGCCCGCGGAGGCTCATCCCTTCAGATCGGCGGGAATCTTGAAGCCCTTCTCCTCGAAGTACTTCACCGCGCCCGGATGGAACGGCAGGAACGTGTTCTTGGTGACGTTCGCCGGCAGCGTCTCCTTGGCGGCAGAGTGACCCAGGACCAGCCGCGGGTTGTTCTCCATCACCGCCTTGACGATGCCGTAGACGATGTCGGGTGCCACGTCCTTGTGAGCGATGGCGAAGTTGAAGACGCCGACCGTCGGCTGATCCTCGGTGAGCGTCCGGTAGGTCCCCTTCGGGATCGTCGCGTCCGACAGCTCGGGCATCTTCTGCTTCAGTATCGCGATCTGCTCTTCGGTGAAGGCGAAGAAGTTCACCGCATGCGACGCCTCGGCCTCGGAATATGCGGGGAATGGCAGGCCGGCGGCAAAGGCGAAGTTGTCGATGAGGCCGTCGCCGAGCTGCGAGGTCATGTCGCTGCCGCTGCCGTTGCGGATCGAGCCGACCTTGACCCCGAGCGCTTCCAGCATCAGCGGGACGTAGGTGCCGGGCGTGCCGGCGCGCGGGCCGACGCCGACGCTCTTGCCGGCGAGCTGGGTGACCGACTTGATGCCGCTCTTCTGCAGCGACACGAAGTGGAACATCGTGTCGTACATCGGGAAGATGGCGCGGATGCTCTGGAACTTCCGCCCCTGGGTCCACGCCCCCTCGCCGTTCCAGGCCTGGAGCGCCACCCCCATCGTCGTCATGCCGAGATCGACCTGCTTGGTCTCGGTCAGGATGATGTTGTGGTTCGGGCCGTCGGTCTGCCGCGTGCTGATCGGCACCTTGATCGCTTCGGAGGCGATGTTGGCCCAGACCTGGCCGTAGACGAAGAACACGCCGCCGACCGAGGCGGTGCCTAATGTCAGCGATTTCGGAGCCTGCGCAGCGGCGGGGCCCGCGAGCAGGAAGCCCGCAATGGCGACAGCGGCGAGCTTCGCGATGGAGAACGTCATCGGTTCCTCCCTGAGGATTCGCAACGTCCCGCTGGCCGGGATCTTGAAGCGACGCCGTCAACCTAAAGACAGGTCGCCGTATTGTCCACGTAGGGCGCGGCGGCGAGCTTAAGGAACCTTCATCCCCTTCTGCACCGCCGGGCGGGCGGAAATCGCGTCGAACCAGCGTTTGACGTTGGGAAAGCGGGCCAGGTCGATCTCCTGGAAATCGTAACGCGAGACCCAGGGATATGTGGCGATATCGGCGATCGAGTAGTCGCCGGCGAGGTAGGCGACCTTCCCCAGCCGCTGGTCCATCACGCCGTAGAGCCGTTCGGTCTCCTTGCCGTAACGCTCGATGCCGTAGGGGATCTTCTCCGGCGCGAAGCGGCGGAAGTGATGGTTCTGGCCGAACATCGGCCCGACCCCGCCCATCTGGAACATCAGCCACTGCAGGGTCTCGCTCTTCGCCCGCGGTGTGGGCGGCAGCAGAGTGCCGGTCTTCTGGGCGAGGTAGATCAGGATGGCGCCGGACTCGAAGACCGCCATCGGCGTCCCGTCCGGGCCGTCCCGATCGACGATCGCCGGGATCTTGGCGTTGGGGTTGATGGCGACGAACTCCGCCTTGAACTGGTCGCCCTTGCCGATGTCGATCTTGTGGACGCTGTAGGGCAGCCCGACCTCCTCCAGCATGATCGAGGCCTTGCGGCCGTTGGGCGTGCCCCAGGTGTAGAGGTCGATCATTTTCAGTTATCCGGAGATGTGGGGAGGCCGCGAGACTAGCACGGCTCCCGTCGTGTCCCCTCTCCCGTGCGCAGCGCGGGGGAGGGTTAGGGTGGGGGCCGAGCAAAGCGAGGGACTCGTGGGCCCGGCAAGCGACGACCGACCTCGCTGCGCTCGGCCCCCACCCCGCCCCTCCCCCGTCTGCTGCGCAGCCGGGAGAGGGGGTACGACGTCTATTGGGCAGCGACAGAGGCCTGCGCGCTTTCGAGCCCGATCAGCCCCGCCGCGTTGTCCCCGAGGATCAGGTCCTTCTCCGCCGCACTCAGGAACGTGCAATGCCGGCGCACGTAGTCGACGCATTGCCGATAGGTGCAGAAGCGCTCGACGTTGGGCATGTCCGAGCCCCAGACCAGCTTCGCCGCGCCGAGCAGGTCGCGCATCTCGCGGATCAGCACCTGCGCTTCCGGGTACGGGTAGTCCCAGGTGCCGCCCCAGACGATCGGGAACATCACCTCGATCCAGACATTGTCGAGCTTCATCGTCGCCTTGACGTCGTCGGGAAACTCCCACGAGCCCTTCGGCGCCAGATGCCCGACCGAGGGGCCCATCACCATCAGGAACCTGGTCGAGCGGTGACGCCTGACGAGCGTGTCGAATGCCTTCAGGTTTCCAAGATAGCTGGCGCGGTCGTAGGTCGGCGTCGAGGAGAGCTCGAGGAACACCGGCAACTTGTAGCCTGCGATCTTCTCCCAGAACGGCACGAAATCCCTGTGATCGATATTGCGGGCGTAGCCGTGCCGCGACATGTCGTGGCTGTAATGGATCCCCTTGAGGTGGAGCCGCTCGATGGCGCGGTCGACCTCGGCCATCACCTCCGGCCGATCGGCGATGCCTTCGTCGATGTTGAGCAGGCCGGAGAACCGGGCGGGATGCTGGGACTGCGCATAGGCGTTGTAGTCGTTCATCACGCCGTAGCCGCCGCCGGCCTGGAGAATGCAGTGATCGACCCCGGCGTTGATCATCTGCGCGATCATGAACTCCGGCGAGCAGACGATCTCCTGCATGCCGACCGGCATGTACTGGACGTAGTAGTCTTCGCCCTCCCAGGTGAAGAGGAGCCGGCCGAACGGGCCGACCTGGAAGCGGACGTCGGTCAGGCCGGCCCAGGTGTTGTCGCCAGGGCGGAACAGCATGTCGGTCCCGACCTGCTTGCCGTCGCGGGCGCGAAAGGCCTTCGCCGAGGGGCGGGTCACGGTCTTCTGCAGGTATTTCAGGTGCGTGGCCACCGACGGATGGCCGCAGGTCTCCTGCCAGTTCTGGAACACATGGGCGTGACAGTCGATGATCATGAACTGCTTCTCTCATCTGAGATGCGCCCTCATCCTTCGAAGCGGCGAAGTCGACTTCGCCGGAGCTCAGGATGAGGGCGACTGAGACGCCGACGACATTCATTCAACCGGTCACCTCACCCTGAGCTCCGGCGAAGTCGACTTCGCCGCTTCGAAGGGTGAGGTGGCCGCTCCGAACTAACCCGAGAAGTAGACGTTGGAGATCCTCGGGATCCGGTAGGGACGGAAGTTCTCGACGTTGGCCCGCACCGCCTGGATCTTGGTCAGGGACCCGAACGGCACGACGTACACCTGCTCGAGCAGGCGCGCCTGGGCCTTGGCGAAGGCGGCCCTTCGGATTTCTGGGGTGGCGCCGTTCACCATCTCGTCGAAGGCGGCGTTGAACGGCTTGTCGACGTCGTCGGGCGTCTTCGGCTTGTAGGCGTTCTGCGGCGTGGAGAATTTGCGGACGCTGGAGATCGGGCCGATCACCGGGTTGTTGCCGAAGGCATCGAAGAACCAGTTCCAGCCGGTCTGGCTCTTCTCGAACATCTGGGCCGCTGCCGGCCAGTCGACGACCAGCAGCTTGGCGTTGATGCCGACCGCCTTCAGCTGCTCGGCAACCACCAACGAGGCGTTGTACATCGAGGTGTAGTCCTTGTTGGTGAGCAGGATCATCTCCTCGCCCTTGTAGCCGGACTCGGCCAGGAGCTGCTTCGCCTTCGCCGGATTCTTCTGGTTGTAGGTCTCCTTTCCGGCCTCGGTATAGGCGGCCTGGCCGGGATACTGGAGACCGATGTTGAGCCGATAGGCGCCGTCCGACGCCGACTCCATGATCTCTTCCATGTTGAGCGCGGCGATCGCGGCCTGGCGGAATTTGAGATTGTCGGTCGGCGGGAAGCCGGCATTGACCTCGACCAGCTGGATCCAGAAGTTCTTCCACTCCTTCAGCACGACGTTCTTATTTTTCTTCAGGGTCTCCTGCGACTTGGCCGGCACGTCCTCGACCGCGTGCAGCTCGCCGGTCTCGATCCCCGCCACCCGCGCTCCGGGTTCGGTGACGAGACGAAAATTGACGGTGTCGACGCAGGCCACCTTGTAGCCGCCGAACCCGTCGAGGTCCTTGTGGGCCGAATTCGCCGCGTAGCCGTCGAAGCGCTTCAGCTTGACGTGGCTGTCGGCGACGAACTCGACGTGCTGGAACGGCCCGGTTCCGACCGGCGTCAGCTGCATGGCCGGCGCATTGGCGTTCTCCGCCGGAATGATGACGATCGGCACCAGGAACGAACTCAGATTCTCGAGGAAGGTCGGCTGCGCCACATTCATGCGGATGACGAAGGTCGATGCGTCCGGCGCCTCCCATTTCTCGACCACGCCGAACATGCCGCGCTCGATGCCGACGGTCTTGTAGCGATCGAACGAGGCGACGACATCGGCTGACGTCATTGTCTTGCCGGTGTGGAACTTGACGGCCGACCTGAGCTTGAAGACGTGGGTCTTGCCGTCCTGGCTCGTTTCGACCGAGGACGCCAGATCGAGCATCGGATTGAAATTCTCGTCGCGCGTCATCAGCGCTTCGTAGATGTTCATGGCGACGTTGCGCGTCGAGATCGCCGCCGAGGTGTGGGAGTCCAGGCTGTTGACCTTGGCCTCCTGGCCGAAGACGAACTCGCCCCCCTTCTTCGGACACGAGAATTGCTGAGCGGCGGCGGCGCCGCCGCCGAGCGCGACTGCCATAGCCGAGGCCAAAGCCAATGCCGGCCTGTCGAAACGAAGGCGTGCCATTGCAAGTCTCCCTTCTGGTGAGCCGTTTCGTACTGGAAAATATGTTGCCCGAAGACGCTAGCAGCCGGGACGGGCCCCCGCAAAGCCAACGAGCGCCCTACCTGCCCTTCACCTCTTGGTGTCGCTGACGAGATGGCCTAAGCAATCGCCGCGCTCGCAGCGCCCGGGATGACGCTTGCACATCAGAAGACCCGAGGCCTTGAAGCGGACCTCCGTCGGCTGCCGCATCGGGTCGTCGACGAAATGCACGAGGCCGTAGAGCTGCCCCTTCTTCACCGCGTCACCGAGCTTGACCTTCGGCTCGAACAGGCCGGCCTGCGGGGCATAGACGTAGTAGTCGCGGGACGCGATCTCGACCCACCGCGTCTTCTTCGGCGGAGGGGGCACCGATATGCGCTTGTTGTTCCGCGACAGGTGCCCGAAATACGCTAATACCCGGAGCGTGCCTTCATAGGCGAGCCTGACGCCGTCGACATTGACGCTGCCGGTGCCGCCGGCCTCGGTTCCGAAATAGATCTTCTTGTTTCGGACCGCGGCGCTGTTGGCCATGGTCTTCTCATCGGAGAATGCCTGAATCACGCTGACCGGGGAGCCGAACGCCTCGAGGGCCGCCAGCGCCCGGTTGTTGATCTTCGCGTCGCGGGACATGATGACCTGGGCGTAAGGCATGTAGTCGAGGGACCCGCCCCCGGAATGCAGGTCGACCCAGGCATCGCACATCGGCGCCAGAACGGTCTCGATGTAATAGGCGATCTGCTCGGTCGGCCGGCCGTTGGGATTGCCGGGAAAGCAGCGGTTCAGGTTGAGATCGTCGATGGGCGAAACCCGGGCGCCCGCCATGGCGGCCGGCAGGTTGATCGCCGGTACGATGACGATGCGGCCCTTGATGTCGCCGGCCTCGATCTCCCGCATGATGCGGCACAACGCAATCTGGCCTTCGTACTCGTCGCCGTGATTGCCGGCCATGAGCAGCGTCGACGGCCCGGCGCCATTGCGGATGATGGCGCACGGTATCGCGATGGTGCCATAGGCCGAGCGGGTCACCGAATGCGGCAGATGCAGATAGCCCGTCTGCTTGCCGTTCTTCTCGAAGTCGAGCTCGGTCCAGATTCTCGATTTGGTCTCGGCCATAGTCGTTTCTCCCTCAGATTGGCGTCGTTGTTTCACCCCGGCTCATGCTCATCCGGCAATCATGCCGGCGTCCCGCGGCAGGCCGCCGCACTTCGTCCGCCGGCGAAACGATGGCAGTGGCTCGTCGCCCCCTCCCCCTTGGAGAGGGCTGATGTTATGAACACCTGATGGGACGACCCCTCTTGGCCGACGCCGCGCGCGCCGAGCCGCCGGCCGCACCGGCCGCGGTCGCGCTGCGCGGCGTCTCCATCGCCTTTCTTCTGGACAAGGGCGGCACCTACGAGGCGGTCGCCAAGACCGACCTGGTGGTGGCCCCCGGCGAGTTCGTCGCCATCGTCGGGCCGACCGGCTGCGGGAAATCGACGCTGCTCAACGTCGCCGCCGGCCTGATCTCACCCTCGACCGGCAAGGCCGAAGTCTTCGACACGGCCCTCTCCGGCCTCAACGGCGAGGCCGGATACCTCTTCCAGCAGGACGCGCTGATGCCGTGGAAGACCGCCCTCGACAACGTCGCCGTGGCGTTGGAGCCGCAGGGCGTTCCCCGCCGCCAGGCCCTCGACCGGGCGCGGGAATGGCTCGACCGGGTGGGCTTGAGCACCTTTGCCGACCGCTATCCGCACATGCTGTCCGGCGGTCAGAAGAAGCGGGTGGCGCTTGCCCAGGTGCTGATCCGCGACCCAAGGATCCTGCTGATGGACGAGCCCTTCGGCCCGCTCGACGCCCAGACCCGCCAGATCATGGGCAATCTGCTGCTCGACCTCTGGGCCCAGAACCGGAAGGCGGTGCTGTTCGTCACCCATGACCTGGAGGAGGCGATCTCGCTCGCCGACCGGGTCGTGGTAATGTCCGCCGGCCCGGCCGCGGTCATCGTCGGCGACTATCCGGTGGCGCTGGAGCGTCCGCGCGACATCGCCGAGATCCGGACCGAGCCGCGGTTCCATGAAATCCACAAGGCGATCTGGGGAAAGCTCAGGGGCGAGGTGCAGAAGGCCTATGCGCTCGGCGAAGGCCGGCGCCCGTGAAGGTGAACCGCTGGACCCTGCTCGCGCTCCAGATCGGCGTCGCCATCGTTCTCCTGACGGTCTGGCACCTGCTCACCACCGTGCCCGTCAACGGCAAGAAGCTGCTCGACCCGTTCTTCTTCTCGACGCCGATCGACGTGCTGGCGCGGGTCTGGAAGGACTTCTACACCGGTACCATCTGGCGCCACCTCGGCATCACGCTGCTCGAAACCGTGCTCGCTTTCGTCACCGGGGCTGCCGGCGGCATCCTGTTCGGCTTCGTCTTCGCCCGCGGCGAACTGATCGCCGCGGTCTTCGATCCCTACATCAAGGCGGCGAACGCGCTGCCCAGGGTCGTGCTGGCGCCGATCTTCGCGCTCTGGTTCGGGCTCGGCATCTGGTCGAAGGTGGCGCTGGGCTTCACCCTGGTCTTCTTCATCGTCTTCTTCAACGTCTACCAGGGGGTACGCGACGTCAGTCCGACCATCCTCGCCAACGCCCGCATGCTCGGCATGAACGAACGCCAGCTGCTGCGCCACGTCTACTGGCCGGCGGCGCTGACCTGGACGTTCTCCTCGTTGCATACCTCCGTCGGCTTCGCCCTGGTCGGCGCGGTGGTCGGCGAGTACCTGGGCTCCGCCGCCGGCCTCGGCTACAAGATCCAAGAGGCCGAGAGCGTCTTCGACGTGACCGGCGTCTTCTCCGGCATGCTGATCCTTGCCGTCTTCGTCATCGTCATCGACACGATCGTCACGGCGGTCGAAAATCGGCTGCTGGTCTGGCGGCCGGGGACCCAGTCCACGACGGCACAAGGCTGATCGAACGAAGGAGGAAACGACCGATGAAGATCCTGAAACTGCTGGCGGCTGCCGCCGCGCTGGCGCTGCTGGCCGGCCCCGCTGCCGCCCAGGCGCTGGAAAAGCCGAAGCTGACCCTCGGCGTCGGCGGCAAGACGCTGCTCTACTACCTGCCGCTGACCATCGCCGAGACCAAGGGCTTCTTCAAGGAGGCCGGTCTCGAGATCGAGGTCAACGACTTCGGCGGCGGCGCCCGCGCATTGCAGGCGCTTCTCGGCGGCTCGGTCGACGTCGTCACCGGCGCCTACGAGCACACCATCCGCATGCAGGCCAAGGGCCAGGACGTGCGTGCCGTGCTCGAGCTCGGCCGCTTTCCCGGCATCGTGCTGGCGGTGAAGAAGGACCGAGCCGGCACGATCAAGTCGGCCGCCGATCTCAAGGGCAAGAAGATCGGCGTGACCGCGCCCGGCTCGTCCACCAACTTCTTCGTCAACTACCTGATGGCCAAGGCCGGGGCCAATCCCAAGGACGCGTCGTTCATCGGGGTCGGCACCGGCCTGAGCGCCGTCGCCGCGATCAAGCAGGGCGAGATCGACGCCATCTCCAACCTCGATCCCGTCATCTCGAAGCTGGAGACCGACGGTGACATCGTCATCCTCGCCGACACGCGGACGGAAGCCGACACCAAGGCGATCTTCGGCGGCTCCAACCCGGCCGCCGTCGTCTACCTCAGGAACGAGTTCATCGAGAAGAACCCGAACACCACCCAGGCGATCGTCGCCGCCTTCTACAAGGCGCTGAAGTGGATCGAGAAGGCGAGCCCCGAGGACATCGCCGCGGCGGTGCCGGAGGCCTACTACCTCGGCGATCGCGCCCTCTACATCCGCGCCGTCAAGGCGTCGCTCGAGACCTATTCCCGAACCGGCGTCGTCCCCTTCGACGGCATGAAGAGCGCGCTCGGCATGCTGAAGGAGTTCGACGACGAGCTGAAGACGGTGAAGGACGAGGATCTGCCGAAGACCTTCGTCGACCGCTTCGTCAAGAAGGCCGCCGGCGGCTGACCTCTTGCCCGGGGTCGTGGGCGTGACTACCTCACATCCATGACCGCGGCTTCGACCTCCGACGACGTCCTCGATGCGGCGCTGGCGCTCGCCGACGAGATCGGCTGGTCGCATGTGACCGCGCGCAGCATCGGCGCCCGGCTCGGCGGCGGCCCCGAACTCGTTCTCACTCATTACCGCGACCTCGACGCGGTCGCCGACGCCTGGTTCGCCCGGGCCCTCGCCGCCGCCATGGCCGGGCCGGTCGATGACGCGCTCCCCTTCGACGAGCGCCTGTCGCATGTCTTCTGCGGCTGGCTCGACGCCCTGGCGCCGCACCGCCGGGCGAGCCTGGCGATGCTCCGGACCAAGCTCTATCCCTCGCACCCGCATCACTGGGGTCCGCTCATCTTCAATCTGAGCCGACTGGTTCAGTGGATGCTCGACGCCGCACGCTGCCCGGCCACCGGGCGCCGGCGTCAGGCGACGGAGGTCGCGGTCAGCGCGCTGGTCCCGGCCGCGCTTTGGCAATGGCGTCGGGGCGATGACGAGGCGGCGCGGCGCTTCGTCGCCGGCCGGCTCCAGGCGCTGGAGCGGCGCCTCGGCCGGATCTGGCCGGATTCACCGCCTCAGGCGCCGGCCGGCGCCCGGTAGCGCACCCACGGCCCCATGTCGGAGACACCGCTGTCCTCAGCAACGAAACCGAGGTGCCGATAGAAAGCCATCGCCGGGCGATTGTTGGTCTGGCACTTGAGCTTGAGCGGCTTCTCGCAGAGCCCGGCCATCGCCACGACCAGCGCGCGGCCGATCCCACGCCGATGCATCGGCGGATCGACGTAGAGGTGATGGAGGAAGCCGTCCGGCTCCCAGACGGAGGCGAAGCCGGCGACGCGGCCGTCGACCTCAGCCGTCAGGATCGTCTCGCCGTCGGTCTCCCGCTTGAAGTCGCCGAGGCGGAACCGCTCGGGCAGGATCCACGGGAAGGCATGGCGGCGGGCGACGAGGAAGATCTCGGCGAGCCGAGCCCGATCGCCGTGCACCGCCAGCCTGACCCGGAGGTCAGACTCCGTCGAGAGCCTGTTCGAGGTCACCGATGAGATCGCCGACGTCTTCGAGCCCGATCGACAAGCGGAGGAGATCGGGCGGGCATGGGCTGCCGGCGCCTTCGACCGAGGCGCGGTGCTCGACCAGGCTTTCCGGGCCGCCGAGCGAGGTCGCGCGGACGAAGACGCGGAGCCGCGCCGCCGTGGCGACCGCCGCCGCCTCGCCGCCCTTGACGCGAAGCGAGAGCATGCCGCCGAAGCCGCCCTGCATCTGCCGCTTCGCCACGTCATGGCCGGGGTGGTCGGGAAGGCCGGGATAGAGCACGGCCAGCGCGTTCCGGTGCTTCTTCAGGCGCTCGGCGAGCGCCAGCGCCGAGGCCGAGACATGGCGGACGCGCACGAACAGCGTGCGGATGCCGCGGAGCAGCAGCCACGCCTCGAACGGACCGAGCACGCCGCCGAGCTGGGTGCGGACCGACCTGACCGCGGTCCAGAACTCGTCGGCCTTCGCTGTCATCAGGCAACCGGCGAGCACGTCGGAATGGCCGTTGAGATACTTGGTCGCCGAATGCATGACGATGTCGGCGCCGAGCGCGAGCGGCCGGGTCAACACCGGCGTTGCGACGGTGGAGTCGACGGCGAGCCGCGCGCCGGCGTCATGGGCGAGCTTTGCAGCGGCGGCGATGTCGGTCACGTCCCAGGTGGGATTGCTCGGCGTCTCGATCCAGACGAGCTTGGTCTTACCGGGCTTGATGGCGCGACCGATGTTCGCGGTCTCGCCGGGCGCGAAGAAGTCGACGGCGAGGCGTTCGGCCGTCTGCATCTCCAGGAGCCACTTGCGGATGCCCCAGTACATGACCGCCGGCACGACGACGTGGGCACCTATCGGTAGCGAAAGAAACAGGTTGGACGTGGCCGCCATGCCCGAGCCGAAGGCCATGGCGGCGGCGGCGCCTTCGAGATCGGCCAGAACCTTCTCCAAGAGAGCCTGGGTCGGCGCGTCGTTGCGCGAGTAGCTGTAGCCGTTGGGGTAGGTGAGGTCGGCATCGCGCTCGAAGGTCGTCGCGGCGTGAATCGGCGGAATGATCGCCTTGGTCTCGCCGTCGATGTAGCCGAGGGCCTGGGCCGCGCGGGTCGCCGGGTGGAGGTTAGAGAGATCGTGCATGGACCTTCCGTGCGAGACGGCCTCACCCTTCGACAAGCTCAGGATGAGACCTTTCATTTTGAAGAACCTCATGCTGAGCTTATCGAAGCATGAGTTTCGTGCGACCTACGGCGCCAGCATCTTCTTCAAGAGCTCGTTGACCACGCCCGGATTGGCCTTGCCGCCGGTCGCCTTCATCGTCTGGCCGACGAAGAACCCCAGCAGCTTCTCCTTGCCCGAGCGGTACTCGGCGACCTTGTCCTGGTTCTTCGCCATGACCTCGGCGATCGCCTTCTCGATGGCGCCGGTGTCGGAGACCTGGCGGAGCCCCTTCTCCTCGACGATCGCAGCGGCCTCCTTGCCGGTCTCGACCATCGCCTCGAACACTTCCTTGGCGATGCGGCCGTTGATCGTACCGTCGGAGACCAGGTCGATCAGGCCGCCCAGCGCCTTGGCGGTCACGGGCGAGTCCTGGATCGCCTTCCTCTGGCGGTTGAGCACGCCGAACAGCTCGGTCGTGACCCAGTTGGAGGCGAGCTTAGGATCGCGGCCCTTGGCGACGGTCTCGTAGAATTGCGCCGTCTCCTGCTCCGCCACCAGCACGCCGGCGTCGTAGGGCGTGAGCTTGTAGTCGGCGATGTAGCGTGCCTTCCGTTCGTCCGGCAGCTCCGGCAGGCCCTTCCGCAACCCCTCGATCCACGCCGGCTCGATCTCGAGCGGCAGAAGGTCGGGGTCGGGGAAGTAGCGGTAGTCGTGGGCGTGCTCCTTCGACCGCATCGCCCGCGTCGTCCCTTTGCCGGGATCGAACAGCCGCGTCTCCTGCTTGATCGTGCCGCCGCCCTCGATCACCTCGACCTGGCGCCTCGCCTCGTACTCGATCGCCTGCATGACGTAGCGGACCGAGTTGACGTTCTTGGTCTCCGTTCGCGTGCCGAGCTCGCCGCCGGGCTTGCGGACGGAGACGTTGCAGTCGCAACGGAGGCTGCCCTCCTCCATGTTGCCGTCGCAGGTGCCGAGGTAGCGCATGATCGAGCGCAACTTCTTGATGTAGAGGCCCGCTTCCTCCGCCGTCCGCATGTCGGGCTCGGAGACGATCTCCATCAGCGCCACGCCGGATCGGTTGAGGTCGATATAGCTCTGGGATGGATGCTGGTCGTGCAGGCTTTTGCCGGCATCCTGCTCCATGTGCAGGCGGGTCACGCCGATCGTCCGCGTCGTGCCATCCGGCATGTCGAGCAGGACCGAGCCGCCGGAGACGATCGGCTGCTGATACTGGGAAATCTGATAGCCCTGCGGCAGGTCGGCGTAGAAGTAGTTCTTGCGATCGAAGACCGAGTGCGGATTGACCGTGCCGTTGATGCCGAGCCCGGTCTTCACCGCCTGCTCGACGCAGTAGCCGTTGATGACCGGCAGCATGCCGGGGAAGCCGGCATCGACGGTGCTCACCTGGGTGTTGGGCTCGGCCCCGAAGGCGGTCGCCGCACCGGAGAACAGCTTCGCCTTGGAGATCACCTGGGCGTGGATCTCGAGGCCGATGATAACTTCCCACTCTCCCGTCTCGCCCTTGATCAGCGCGCTCATGCCATGCCTCCGGGCGTCGCGGTGAAGTTGGCGGCGCGCTCCAACGCGCGGCCGACGGCGAACACCGTCTCCTCGTCGAAGGCGCGCCCGAGCACCTGCAATCCCAGCGGCAGGCCGTCGGCGGTGAGGCCGCCGGGGACCGATATACCGGGAAGGCCGGCGAGGCTGGAGGGCACGGTGAAGACGTCGTTCAGGTACATCGCGATCGGGTCGTCCATCTTCTCGCCGACGGCGAAGGCCGCCGACGGCGTCGCCGGCGTCAGGATGGCGTCCACCGTCTTGTAGGCCTCGGTGAAGTCGCGCGCGATCAGTGTCCGCACCCGCTGAGCCCGAAGATAATAGGCGTCGTAGTAGCCGGCCGAGAGCACGTAGGTGCCGATCAGGATACGGCGCCTGACCTCGGCGCCAAAGCCGGCGGCGCGGGTGTTCTCGTACATCTCGTCCAGCGTCTTGCCTGGAACGCGCAAGCCGAAGCGCACGCCGTCATAGCGGGCGAGATTGGACGACGCTTCCGCCGGCGCGATCACGTAGTAGACCGGCAGCGCGTATTTGGTGTGCGGTAGCGTGATCTCGACTGGCGTCGCACCAGCGTCCTTGAGCCAGGCGATCCCCTGCTCCCACAGATCCTGGATCTCCTTCGGAGTGCCGTCGATCCGGTACTCCCTGGGAACGCCGATCTTGAGGCCCTTCACCCCACGCTCGACCGCCGCTTCGAAATTCGGCACGGCCAGATCGGCCGACGTCGAGTCCTTGGGGTCGTAGCCGGACATCGCCTGCAGCATGATCGCCGAGTCCATGACGGTGCGGGCGATCGGCCCGGCCTGGTCCAGGGACGAGGCGAAGGCGACGATGCCCCAGCGCGAGCAGCGGCCGTAGGTCGGCTTGATCCCGACGGTGCCGGTGAATGCGGCGGGCTGACGGATCGAGCCGCCGGTGTCGGTCGCCGTCGCGCCCATCACCGAGCGGGCGGCGACCGCCGCCGCCGAGCCGCCGGAGGAGCCGCCGGGGACGAGGTCGGCATTCCCGCCCTTCCGCCGCCAGGGGTTCTTCACCGGGCCGTGGTGGCTCGTCATGTTGGACGAACCCATGGCGAACTCGTCCATGTTGAGCTTGCCCAGCATGATCGCGCCGGCCTGCCAGAGCTTGGCCGAGACCGTGGATTCGTAGGGCGGCTTGAAACCGTCGAGAATGTGCGAGCCGGCGGTGGTCAGCACTCCTTCGGTGCAGAACAGATCCTTGATCCCGAGCGGAATCCCTTCGAGCGCCCCGCCCGCTCCCTTCGCCAGGGCCGCATCGGCACGGGCGGCATCGGCCCGTGCCCGCTCCGGTGTCTCGGTGACGAAGGCGTTGAGCCCGCGCGTCTTCGCCATCGCGTCAAGATGCGCGCCCGTCAGCTCGGCCGAGGAGATCTTCTTCGCCTTCAGCGCGTCCCGCGCCTCGGCGATGGACATATGGGTCAGCGCCATCACTCGACCACCTTCGGCACGACGAAGAAGCCGTGCGCGCCTTCCGGCGCGTTCCGCATCACCTTCTCGGCGTCGCCGCCGTCGGTCACCTCGTCGGCCCGCATCTTCAGCGTCATCTTGGCGACCGACGTCATCGGCGCGACGCCGGTGACGTCGACCTCGTTCAATTGCTCGATCCAGCCGAGGACGCCCGAAAGCTCCTTCGCCAGGTGGTCGAGGTCGGAATCCGGAACCTTGATCCGCGCCAGGGTGGCGACGTTCCGGACCGTGGCTTTGTCCAGGGACATGGGATAGGTCTCTTAAGGATCGGGAACGCGCCCCGCGGCCGGGCTCAGAAGCGGGGCCGGCCCACGCGCGCTCCATGTTGGCAAAGTCGGCGCACCCTATCATCGGCCCATGGCGATCCGCAACATTTTCGAGCTCAAGCCTTTGATAACACCGGGCAATCGGCTGCTCGGTCTGGACGTCGGCACGAAGACGATCGGGCTCGCCATCGCCGACGGGACGCTGACCGTGGCGACCCCGCTCGACACCATCCGCCGCACCAAGTTCGCGAGAGACGCCGAGGCGCTGTTCAAGGTGATCGATGGCCGCGAGGTCGGCGCGCTCATCCTTGGCTTGCCGCTCAACATGGACGGGAGCGAGGGGCCGCGCTGCCAGTCGGTCCGCCAGTTCGCGACCAACCTGCTGGCCCGGCGCGACCTCGAGATCGGTTTTTGGGACGAGCGGCTGTCGACGGCGGCGGTCACGCGCACCCTCCTCGATGCCGATGCGTCGAGAAAGCGCCGGGGCGAAGTGGTCGACAAGATGGCCGCCGCCTACATCCTGCAGGGGGCGCTCGACGCGATCCGGCACGGCGGGCCGCCGCCGGGATGACCGCGGCCGCTCAAGGCGGCCGGGCGTACCTTTTCTCCGTTGACGCGCGACGGCGCCAGTCGGAGTCGAGGCCAAGACGCTGAAATGCAGGTGTAATTCCTTACCGCCATACGGTAAGATCGCAAGGAACATCTCTCTGGGCTTTCATCATGGTCACGAGCAAGCTTACGGCCAAGGCACAGACGACCATCCCACGGGCGGTTCGAGCGGCGCTTGATCTGAAGGCCGGAGATGTCCTGGGGTATGAGGTCGAAGGAGATCATGTCGTCGTCCGAAAGCTTCACAAGGTCGACTTGGGCTACCTGCGCGCGGTGGAGGCAACCTTAGAAGAGTGGAGTTCCAAGGAGGATGCCGACGCCTACGACAAGCTTTGATCTCTTCGACACGATCGTTGCGCCGTTCCCTTTCGCCGATTTTGCCAAGAGCAAGCCGCGCCCCGCCCTGGTTCTGTCGGCCCGTGCCTTCAATGCCGCGAACGGCCACACGGTCCTGGCCATGATCACCACCGCTCGCTCGACGGCTTGGCCCTCCGATCTTGCGATCGACGACCTGGCCGCCGCCGGCCTCCCGGTCGCCTCCGTCGTTCGCCCCAAGCTCTTCACTCTGCCGAACGAGTTGCTGGCTCGCCGGATCGGCGCGCTCGCCCGATCCGACCAACTCCGGTGGTCCCGTGTCTGGCTCGATATCCAAGGCCCACACACGCTTCGCTGAGGTTGTCGCCGCTGCTGGCATCGCCGGCCCGGAATAAGGATACGAGGCTTTGATCCCCTGATGGACCCGCAGGCGGCGCTGGCATCGGCCCTCGAGCTCCATCACGCCGGCCGGCTTGGCGAGGCGGACACGGCATATCGGCGCATTCCCGCCGATACCGCTCAAGGCGCCGACGCGCTCTTCCTGCGCGGTGTGATCGCCTATCGGAGCCACCGGCCTCGAGACGCCGTCCCGCTGATGGCGCAGGCCATAGCCCTGCGGCCGACGAGCGGACACTTCTACCTCGACCTCGGAAACGCGCTGCATGCCGATGGCCGCCTCGACCAGGCCGTCGTCATCATGCAGCGGACGCTGGCGTTCGACCGCGAAAATGCCGCAGCGGCGCACAATCTCGATCGTGTCGCCTTCGACCTCGCCCGACGCGCGGTTTTCCAGCGCGATGCCGGCGACCTGGTCGGTGGCGAACGGACGATGCGGCTGGCGATGATCGTCGGGCCCGCTGTCCCCGAGGCGCATTTCGCCCACGGAACCGTGGCATTCTCGCAGGGCCTCTGCGTGGCTGCATGTACAGCCTTTCAGCGGACCGTTCAGCTCAAACCCGACTTCGCCGGGGCTGCCAGCGATTATCTTTTCTCCCTGTGTTTCCGCGACGACGTCTCGCGCGAGGACGTGTTGGCGGCCCATCGCGCCTTCGATATCAGGCACATGCGCTCGATCCCGCGGCTGCCCGCACGCCCGCGCGACGGCGAGAACCCGTCGAGGCCGCTGGTGGTCGGCTACCTGTCCCCGGATTTCCGCACCCATCCCGGCGGCAATTTCCTCTCCCCGATGTTTACTCATCACGACCCGGCCCGGTTCCGGCTGATCGCCTACTACGCCAACGATGTCGAAGACCAGTTCACCCGCCTCTGCAGCGCGCGCGCCCATTCCTGGGTGCCATGCAAACATATGAGCGACCAGGACTTGGCCGAGCGCATCCGCGACGACCGTGTCGACATCCTGGTCGAGTGCGCCGGCCACATGGCGCGCAACCGCCTGGCCGTCTTCGCCCGGCGACCGGCGCCGATCCAGATCAGCTTTCCCCTCTATCCCAATACGACCGGGGTGGAGGCCATCGACTATCGCCTCGGCGACCCGTATTTCACGCCGCCCTGGCTCGATCGTTTCTATTCCGAGAAGATCATGCTGCTGCCGGAGACCTGCGCCTGCTACCAACCCGGCTACGAGATGGCGGAACCGGTGGAAACCCCGCCCGCCCGGCTCTGCGGCACCGTCACCTTCGGCTCGTTCAACAACATCGCCAAGCTCAGCCCGACCACCCTTCGGCTGTGGGCGGCGATCTTGAGGCAGGTCCCGGCGTCGCGGCTGGTGATCAAGTGGTCAGGCCTCGGCGTCGCCGACCCCGCATGGCTCGCCGATCGCTTCCTGGCCGCGGGGATCGGCCACGACCGGGTGCAGTTCCTCGGGCGATCGCCCGAGGTCTATGCCCCCTTCCGGGAGCTCGACATCTGCCTCGATCCGTACCCCGCCAACGGGGGAACCACCACCTGCGACGCCCTGTGGATGGGTGTTCCGGTCGTGACCCTCGCCGGCGACACGACGTTTTCCCGAGCCGGTCTCGGCCTGCTCACCAATGTCGGTCTGACGGAGCTGGTCGCCCACGACGAGCAGGGATACGTCGAGCTCGCCGTCTCCCTCGCCCGCGATCTCGACCGACTCGCCCGGCTTCGGCGCGGCCTCAGGCAGCGCTTCGCCGCGTCCCCGATGATGGACGGCAAACGCTACGTCCGACATCTGGAGGCGGCCTACCGCCGGGCCTGGCACGAGTGGTGCGCCGGCGGCTGACGGCCGGCGACACGGTGAATTATCCACATTCTGCCGTTCCCGCCGATCCCGCCGGGAGTTGCGAGTTCGCATGAGGTCCCGCCGCCTCCGGCACCCCGAAGCTCCCGGAGGGCGAGTGCACCGGCCGTCGGCGCCGCTTCCGGTCGGCAAGGCACCGCCCCTCTCGCCCACCCCGACCGCGAAGAAGCGCATCACGCGGCCGGCTCCGTGGCATTCGCGACGCGGCCACTCCACACTTGGATCGCCGGCCCCGCCCTCGTGTCGTCTCGATGCCGGCGACCGCCTTTTTGGCACCACCGCCCCTCTCCGTGGTGGCATACTAGAGGGGCGTGATTTCCCGCCGGAAGCAGAGGTCTGGGCGTTTCAGACCATTATATCGGCTCTGGCGCCGCCCCAGGTCTCGTATATCAATCCTGAATAGATAGAAAATATATTGAGAACGCGGCTAGGCGATCGGCAGCTTCGTCACCACCGCGACGAAGTGGCAGGTCGCGGCCGCGACCACGAAACCGTGCCAGATCGCGTTCTGATAAGGCAGCCGCACGAGCACGTGGAAAATCACGCCGACCGAATAGAGGACCCCACCGACGACGATGAGCGCCATCACCGCTAGGGAAAGATGCTCCCAGACCGGGCCGATGGCGGCGACGATGCTCCACCCCAGCGCCAGGTAGAGGCCGATCGCGATCCGACGGATCGCTTTCGGCGCCAGCAGGGTCAGAATGAGTCCGATCAGCGCGATCGCCCACACCGCGGCGAGCAGGAGGGCGATGCTGGGATCGTCGACGATGCCGCCGAGGAAGGCGGAGTAAGTCCCGGCGATCAAGAGAAAGATCGCGGCGTGGTCGAGACGCTGGAGGAGGTGCCGCCTGGGCGACTGACGGAGCCCGTTGTAAAGCGCGGAGCAGGTCAACATGGCGAACAGCCCGACGGCGTAGAGAACGATGCCGATGAACCCGGCTAGGCTCTCACGGACGGCGCTGACTGGAATCAGAACGGCGCAGCCGACCGCGGCGACGGCCAAGGCTCCGACATGAATGGCCCGGTCGATCCGGACCTCCCTCAAACGCGTCGCGTCAAGGCTCAACACGCAACCAATCCTTTCTCGGGATGAAACACTATAGCCGATTCGCTTTCTCCAGGCCCAGCATCACGTGCAAATCCGGGGCCGACCGGCGGCGGCCCGTGGCCGGCGGGGCCGCCCTACCCAAGGCGCGGCCGCTGGTGTAATCAGGGGCATTAATGGCGTCGCCTTCCGGCTCCCCCCTGAGACATCTGCTCGGCATCGACGGCATGACGCCGGACGATATCCTGAGTCTCCTCGATCTTTCAGAGACTTACGTCGACATGAACCGCGGCCCCGACAAGAAGGCGTCGGTGTTACGCGGCCGCACCCAGATCAACCTGTTCTTCGAGCCCTCGACCCGGACCCAGATGTCCTTCGAGCTCGCCGGCAAGCGCCTCGGTGCCGACGTCCTGAACATGGCGGTCGCCTCATCCTCGACCAGAAAAGGCGAGACGCTGATCGACACAGCGATGACGCTCAACGCCATGCACCCGGACGTCCTGATCGTCCGCCATTACGACTCCGGTGCGGTCAAGCTCTTGTCGGAAAAGGTCAATTGCTCGGTCATCAACGCCGGCGACGGGACCCACGAGCATCCGACCCAGGCGCTGCTCGATGCGCTGACCATCCGCCGCACCAAGGGCAGGATCGGCGGCCTCCTGGTCGCCATCTGCGGGGATAGCCTGCACTCCCGCGTCGCCCGCTCGAATATCCATCTTCTCAATACGTTAGGCGCGCGGGTTCGGCTGATCGCGCCGCCGACGTTGATCCCCGCCGCCGCCGACCGCCTTGGGGTCGAGATCTTCACCGACATGAAGAAGGGCCTGGTCGGCTGCGACATCGTCATGATGCTGCGTCTGCAAACCGAACGCATGCAGGGAAGCTTCGTGCCGTCCATCCGCGAGTATTTCCACTTCTTCGGCCTCGACCGGGCCAAGCTGGCGCTGGCCAAGCCCGACGCCTTCATCATGCACCCGGGACCAATGAACCGCGGCGTCGAAATCGACTCCGAGGTCGCCGATGACATCGACAGATCCCTGATCCGCCAACAGGTTGAGATGGGGGTCGCGGTTCGCATGGCCTGCCTGGACCTGCTCTCCCGATCCCGCCCGGACGGCGGCCGGAACACCCCGTGAACCGGATCGCCTTCACCAACGTCCGCCTCATCGACCCCGAGAGCGGCCGCGACGAGGCCGGCCAGCTGATCGTGGCCGACGGGATCGTCGCCGATCTCGGCCCCCGCCTGTTCGAACGGCCCCCCGAGGGCGTCCAAGTCATTGACGGCAAGGGCGCCGTGCTCGCCCCGGCGCTGGTCGACATGCGCGTCCAACTGCGCGAACCGGGCGAAGAGCACAAAGAGAATTTCGAGAGCGCGAGCCAGGCGGCGGTGGCCGGCGGCGTCGGCACGATGGTGGCCCTACCCAACACCCGCCCCCCGGTCGATGAACCCTCGCTGGTCGAGTTCGTCGAGCGCCGGGCGCGAACCGTCGGCCTGGTCAACATCCGCACCTATGGAGCGGCGACCAAAGGGATGGCGGGGAAGGAGCTGACCGAGATCGGGCTGATGGCGGCCGCCGGCGCGGTCGGCTTCACCGACGGGACCCAGGCGATCGCCTCCGCCCTGGTGATGCGCCGTGCTCTCTCTTACGCCAAGACCTTCGGCCAGCTGATCCTTCAGCACCCGGAGGAGCCGGCGCTCGCCTCGGACGCGGGGATGAACGAGGGCGAGATCGCCACCCGGCTCGGTCTGCCGGGTATTCCCGCCGCCGCGGAGGCCATCCTGCTCGACCGCGACATGCGCCTGGTCGAGCTCACCGGCGGGCGCTACCACGCCGCTCACTTATCCACACGGGCCGCAGTCGAGGTCATACGCAGCGCGAAAAAGTGCGGTTTAGCAGTCACTTGCGACACTGCACCGGCCTACTTCGCGCTCAACGAGACGGCCGTCGGGGACTACCGGACCTTCGCCAAGCTGTCGCCGCCGCTCCGTTCCGAGGACGATCGGCGCGGCATCGTCGAAGGGCTTGCCGACGGCACTATCGACGCCATCGCCTCCGACCACGCCCCCCACGATCAGGATTCTAAACGCCTGCCCTTCGCCCAGGCGGCGTCTGGAATCCTTGGGCTTGAAACTTTGTTACCCTTGACGTTGGAGCTTTACCATAACGGCCACTTGAAACTTCAAACGGCGTTGCAGAGGCTGACCGCGGGTCCGGCTGCACTACTGGGCCTCGATGCCGGTCGTCTTGCGAAGGGCCGCCGGGCCGACCTCGTCCTCTTCGACCCCGAGCACGCCTACCGGATCGACGTCGATAGCTTCCGCAGCAAGTCCAAGAACTCCCCCTTCGACGGCCGGCCGGTCGAGGGCAAGGTCTTGCTGACCGTGACCTCCGGGCGGATCGTCTACGACGGCCGCAGGGTCTGACCCGATGCCGACGTCCCTCGGATATTTATCCTTGACCTGGCCGTTCTGGGTGGCGGCGCTGGCGGGATATCTCCTCGGCTCGATCCCCTTCGGGCTGGTCCTGACCCGGCTCGCGGGCCTCGGCGACATCCGCCGGATCGGTTCCGGCAATATCGGGGCGACCAACGTTCTCAGGACAGGAAGGAAGGGGCTGGCTGCCGCCACCGTCCTGCTCGACGGCGCCAAGGGCGCGGGCGCGGTGCTCATCGCCGGAGCCTGGAGCCAGGACCTGGCGGTGCTCGCCGGCGGCGGGGCCATGCTCGGCCATTGCTTTCCGGTCTGGCTCCGCTTCAAGGGCGGCAAGGGGATGGCGACCGCACTCGGCACGCTGCTCGCCGTCGCCTGGCCGGTCGGCCTGCTCGCCTGCCTGACCTGGCTCGTCGCCGCCGTCCTCTTCCGCTACTCGTCGGTCGCGGCCCTGACCGCCGTCGCTGCTTCCCCGGTTTATGCGTGGTGGCTGGCGGATGTCGAACGGGCGATCCTCGCCCTCCTCATCGCCGTCCTCGTCTGTATCCGCCACCACGAGAACATCCGTCTCCTGCTGAAGGGCGAGGAATCCAAGATCAAGCTCGGCGACGCCTCGTCAACGGAAGACGAAGAGATTGCCGCCGGCGATGTGCCCCCCCAGATGGGCCATAACCGCGGCCCGGCCCTCAAGGACAAGCCGCCGACCTGATGGCTGCGCCCTCCGGCTGTTGACGCGGCCGGCCTACCTCTCACACCTTGCACGCATGAGCGTTCAGCCCGCCCGTCCCCTGACCGATAAAGAGCGGCTGGACTGGCTGCGCCTCGCCGGCGCCGACCATGTCGGCCCCGTCACCTTCTTCCAGCTCCTCGACCGGTATTCGACGGCCTCGGCCGCGTTGTCGGCCTTGCCCGACCTCGCTCGCCGCGGCGGCCGCGCCCGGGCGCCGAAGATCCCTTCCGTCCAGGACGCCGAGGCGCAGGTCGCGGCGATCGCCGCCGCCGGCGGACGCTGGATCGGCGCCTGGGAACCCGACTACCCGGCACTGCTGCGGGAAATCGCCGACCCGCCGCCCCTGATCAGCGTCATCGGCAAGACCGATCTGCTCGGACGTCGCTCGATTGCGGTGGTCGGGGCCCGCAACGCCTCGGCCAACGGCCGGCGTCTGGCCAAGGATATCGCCCATGGACTCGCTGGCGCCGGCTTCGTCGTCGTTTCCGGCCTGGCGCGCGGCATCGACGCCATGGCGCACGAAGGCAGTCTCACCGGCGGCACCGTCGCGGTGGTGGCCGGCGGCGCCGATGTCATCTACCCGGAGGAAAACCGCGGCCTGCATGAGCGCATTCAGGCCGAGGGGCTGATCGTCGCCGAAATGGCGCCCGGCACGGTCCCTCAGGCCCGCCACTTTCCTCGTCGGAACCGCATCATTTCGGGCCTGTCGCTCGGAACGGTGGTGGTGGAAGCGGCCGAACGCTCCGGCTCGCTGATCACCGCCCGTTTCGCCCTCGACCAGGGACGCGAGGTCTTCGCCGTGCCGGGATCGCCGCTCGATCCTCGGGCCCGCGGCTGCAACGGGCTGATCCGTGACGGCGCCACACTTATAGAGTCGGCCGAGCACATCCTCGAGGGGGTCGGGCGGCTGCCGCAGCTTCGTGAGTCCAGGCCCGAAACGGCATCGTCGGCGGCCCCGAAACCGGACGAGCACGAGGTCGATCAGGCCCGCTCGAACGTCCTCGGCCTCCTCGGTCCCAGCCCGGTCGCGGTTGACGAACTGATCCGCCAATGCCACATGTCAGCGCCCGCCGTGCTCGCCGTTCTCCTGGAGGCGGAGCTGGCCGGCCGCCTAGACAGACATCCTGGAAATCAGGTTTCTTTGCGCTATTCCAGCGCGTTGTAAGGCACGGATAAAGTAAGGCACGAACAATATGGACGTCGTCGTCGTCGAATCACCGGCCAAGGCCAAGACCATCAACAAGTATCTCGGCGATGGCTACAAGGTGGTCGCCAGCTACGGCCACGTCCGCGATCTCTTGCCCAAAAACGGTGCCGTCGACCCAGAGGCCGACTTCGCCATGACATGGGAGGTCGAGGATCGGGCCGAGAAGGCGGTCTCGGCCATCGCCGGCGAGTTGAAGAAGGCGAAGCGGCTGTTCCTCGCCACCGACCCCGACCGCGAGGGCGAGGCGATCTCCTGGCACCTGGCCGAGATCCTGAAGGAGCGGAAAAAGCTCGACGGCATCGAGGTGAAGCGCGTGGTCTTCCACGAGATCACCAAGTCGGCCGTCCTCGACGCCATCGCCAATCCGCGCGAGATCAACCGCGAGCTGGTCGAGGCCTACCTCGCCCGCCGCGCCCTCGACTACCTGGTGGGATTCACCCTCTCGCCGGTGCTCTGGCGGAAGTTGCCGGGAGCCAAGTCGGCGGGGCGGGTGCAGTCCGTGGCGCTCCGCCTGGTCTGCGAGCGCGAAGCCGAGATCGAAGCGTTCAAGCCGGAGGAATACTGGTCGGTCTCGACCGAGTTCACCACCGCCGACGGCGGCAGGTTCACCGCCGACCTGAGCCATCTCGGCGGCGAGAAGCTCGGCAAGATGGGCCTCAAGGATCAGGCCTCGGCCGAGCGCGCCGTCGAGGCGATCAAGGCCGGCCGCTTCGCCGTATCCGAGGTCGAGCGGAAGACCGTCCGGCGCTTCCCGCCGCCGCCCTTCACCACCTCGACGCTCCAGCAGGAGGCGTCCCGCAAGCTCGGATTCGGGACGTCCCGCACCATGCGTCTCGCCCAGCAGCTCTACGAGGGCGTGTCGCTCGACGGCGAAACCGTCGGACTCATTTCTTATATGCGAACGGACAGCGTCAATCTGAGCCAGGAGGCCCTGGCCGGCACGCGCAAGATCATCACGCGCGAATTCGGCGACCGCTACCTGCCGAAGGAACCGCGCACCTTCAAGAACCAGTCGAAGAACGCCCAGGAAGCTCACGAGGCGATCCGACCGACCGACCTCGGACGACTTCCCGCCGAGATGTCCCGGTATCTCGATGACGACCAGCGGAAGCTCTACGAGCTGGTCTGGAAGCGCGCCGTCGCCTGCCAGATGGAGGCGGCCCAGATCGACCAGACCGGCGTCGACGTGGCGGACGCCTCCGGCAAGACCGTGCTGCGCGCCACCGGCTCGATCATGCTCTTCGACGGCTTCCTCAAGCTCTATCAGGAAGGCAAGGACGACGATGACGACGACGAGGCGAACCGCCGCCTGCCGCCGCTCACCGCCGGCCAGACCCTGACCCAGGGCGAGGTCAAGCCCGAGCAGCATTTCACCCAGCCGCCGCCCCGCTATAGCGAGGCGAGCCTGGTCAAGCGCATGGAGGAGCTCGGCATCGGCCGGCCCTCGACCTACGCCTCGATCCTCCAGGTTCTCCAGGATCGCGACTACGTCCGCCTCGAGCGCAAGCGCTTCATGCCGGAGGACCGCGGTCGAGTGGTCACCGCCTTCCTCTCCAACTTCTTCCAGCGCTACGTCGAGTACGGATTCACCGCCGAGCTCGAGGGCAAGCTCGACGAGGTCGCCGAAGGCCAGCTCGACTGGAAGCAGGTGCTGCGCGACTTCTGGCGCGACTTCTCCACCGCGGTCGGCGACACCACCGACCTCGGCATCAAGCAGGTGATCGAGACCCTCGACCAGGATCTCGGCCAGCACTTCTTCCCGCAGAACGGCGAGGGCGATGCGCGCGCCTGCTCGTCCTGCGCCAACGGCCGGCTCGGCCTCAAGCTCGGCAAGTTTGGCGCCTTCATCGGCTGCTCGAACTATCCGGAGTGCAAGTACACTCGGCGCCTGGTGGTCGAAGGCCAGGGCGACGACGCCGCCGGCGCCGAGGGCGGCGAGCGCGAGCTCGGCAAGGATCCGGCCGGCAAGGCGGTGACGCTGAAGCGTGGCCCTTACGGCCAATACGTCCAGCTCGGCGAGGCCGAGGGCAAGGTCAAGCCGAAGCGGGTGTCGCTGCCGCGCGGCCTCGCGCCGGCCGATCTGACGCTCGAGCGCGGCCTCGCGCTCCTGGCGTTGCCGCGCGAGCTCGGCACGCACCCGGAATCCGGCGAGATGATCACTGCCGGCGTCGGTCGCTTCGGCCCCTATCTCAAGGTCGGCCCGCGCTTCAAGTCGCTGCCCAAAGACGAGGACGTGCTGACCGTCGGCATCAACCGGGCGGTCGACCTGCTCGCGGCCGAAGGTGCCGGCTCGGCCGCGGTCGAGGTCGGCAAGCACCCCGAGGACGGGAAGCCGATCACGCTGAGGAAGGGTCGCTTCGGCCCGTATGTGCAGCACGGCAGCACGCGCGCCACCCTGAAGCGCGGCACCGATCCCGCCGCCGTCACTCTCGGCGAGGCGGTCGCGTTGCTGGCCGAGAAGGCGGCCAAGGGGCCGGCGCCGAAGAAGGGCGCCGCCGCCAGGTCGACGGCCAAGAAGTCGGGCGGGCGGCGAAAGGCCGCCTCGGCCTGAATTGCCGCGCAAGAAGCCGCCGCTTCCGACCAAGGACCAGCTCCGGACCTTCATTACCGAGAGTCCGACCGCGGTCGGCAAGCGCGAGATCGCCCGCGCCTTCCAGGTCAAGGGCGACGACCGGGTCGCGCTGAAGGCGATGCTGCGAGAGCTCTCGGCCGAGGGCACGGTCGGACGCATCCGCAAGGCGGCACCGCCGCCGGGTCGTCTCGCCGAGGTGACGCCGATCGTCATTGCCGGCATCGACGAGGACGGCGAGACCCTCGCCCGGCCGATGGTCTGGGAGGGCGAGAGCGAGCCGCCGCGGATCGTCGTCGTCGAGCGCCCGGGAGCGCCGGCGCTGCCAACGGGAACCCGGCTCCTCGCCCGCCTCTCGAAGCGGTCCGCCCGGCTCTACGAGGCCCGCGTGCTCCGCCGTATCCCGACGACGGCCGACCGTGTGGTCGGTACCTACCGGCTCGGCCCGGAGGGCGGGCGGCTGGCGCCAGCCGACAAGCGGAGCCGGACCGAGTTCCGCGTCTCCCGGATCGACTCCGGCGGCGCCCTCGACGGCGAGCTGGTATCGGCCGAGGTGCTGACGACGGCCAGGGCCGGCCTGCCCGAGGCCCGTATCGTCGAGCGCTTGGGCTCGTCCGACGACCCGCGCGCGATCGGCGCGCTTGCCGTCGCCGCCCATGACATTCCGGTCGCGTTCGCCGAGGACGCCCTCGCGCAGGCCGCGGCGGCAAAACCAGTCACCCAACCGGGCACACGCGAGGACCTCCGCGATCTGCCGCTCGTCACCATCGACGGCGACGATGCCCGGGACTACGACGACGCGGTCTTCGCCGAGCCCGACGGCGAGGGTTGGAAGCTGGTCGTCGCCATCGCCGACGTCGCCCATTACGTGACGCCGGGAAGCCCGCTCGACCGCGACGCCTTCAAGCGCGGCAATTCGGTCTACCTCCCCGACCGGGTCGTGCCGATGCTGCCGGAGGCGCTGTCGAACGAGCTCTGCTCGCTGAAGCCGACGGTGCCGCGGCCGGTGATGGCCGCCTTCATGTCCATCGACAAGGAGGGCCGGCTCAAGAGCCACCGCTTCGCCCGCGCCCTCATGCGCTCGGCGGCGCGGCTCACCTACGAGCAGGTGCAGAATGCCCGCGACGGCCGGCCCGATGAAACGACCGGCCCGTTGATGGAGAGCGCGATCGAGCCGCTCTACGGCGCCTTCCGCGCGCTCGCCCGGGCGCGCGAGAAGCGCGGCACCCTCGACCTCGACATCCCCGAGCGCCGGGTCTTCCTCGGCCCCGACGGCAACGTGCTGGCGATCCGCTCGCGCTCGCGCTTCGACAGCCACCGGCTGATCGAGGAGTTCATGATTTCGGCCAACGTCGCGGCAGCGGAGACGCTGGAGGCGAAGGGTGTCCCCTGCATGTACCGGGTGCACGACCGGCCGTCCTACGAGAAGCTGGAGAGCCTCCGGGAACTCCTCGATTCGATCGGCCTGTCGCTGCCCAAGGGCCAGGTGCTGCAGCCGAAGAGCTTCACCCGTCTGCTCGAGCGCGCCAAGGACACGCCCTACAAGCAGATGGTCAACGACCTGGTGCTGCGCTCCCAGGCCCAGGCCCTGTACAGCCCGGACAATCTCGGCCATTTCGGCTTGGCGCTCCGCCGCTATGCCCATTTCACCTCCCCGATCCGCCGGTATTCGGACGTGCTGGTCCATCGCGGCCTGATCCGGGCTCTCGGCCTCGGCGAGGACGGCCTGACCGAGGCCGAGGCAGCGCGGATGCGTCCGCTCGGCGAGCACATCTCGATGACCGAGCGGCGCGCCCAAGTGGCCGAGCGCGACGCGGTCGACCGCTATACGGCGCTGTTCCTGTCGAGCCAGGTCGGCGGCGAGTTCTCGGGGCGCATCAGCGGCGTCTCCCGCTTCGGCCTGTTCATCGCGCTCGAGGACACCGGCGCCGACGGGCTGGTGCCGGTCTCCACCCTGGGGGCCGATTACTTCGAATACGACGCGCCGCGCCACCGGTTGATCGGCCGGAAGTCGCGCTTCGTCTATCAGTTGGGTCAGCCGGTCAGGGTTCGCCTTGCCGATGCCGACCCGGTCAAGGGCGGGCTGGTGTTCCACCTGCTGCAGGAACGCCGGCCGGAGGGACCGCGCCATAGGCTCGGTAGTCGCCGCCGCGGATGACTCCAACCCGGCTGTGGCGCGGCCGTCACGAAGTCATCGAAAATGTCGGGTCCAATCGATTCTTCCGCTTGTTACTGGATTTTTGGGCGGCCAAACGGCACATTCCATGCTTATCCACGATGGCCATGACGAATACAGACGTCTTTCGGATGCCTCGACTCCTCCCGCCCCGCCTTCAGAGCGCCGGTCGTGCCGGCACCATTCTTGCGCTTCTTCTCGCCGGTGGCTGCGCCTCGTCGTCCGACCAATTGCCGCTCGCTGCCGGCTTCGACGGCGCCCGGGACGTCTTCGGCGTCGGCTATAACGGATTGACCGACTACTACATCGACCGCCTGGATCTGCGGAAGCTGACGTTTCACGGTCTCAACGGCCTGAAAAGCCTCGATCCCGCCTTCGCCTTCACCGCTGACGACCGCGAGCTCACGCTCGCCCTTGGCAAGACCGAGTCCAGGACCTTCGCCCTTCCCGGCGACGACGACCCGTATCGCTGGGCACGGTTGACGGTCGACGTCGTGGCCGCGAGCCGGGTTCACTTCGCGCCGCTGAGAGACGCCTCGTCGGAATCGATCTACAAGGCGGTGTTCGAGGCGGAACTCTCCGATCTCGACGCCTTCTCCCGCTACTCCTCCGCCGAGGCCGCCCGCCAATCGAGGGCCAGCCGCGAGGGATTCGGCGGCATCGGCGTCACGCTGTCGATCAACGAGACCGGGGTCGCCATCTCCTCGGTCATGCCGGAGACGCCGGCCGCCCGCGCCGGCCTCAGAGACGGCGACCGGATCATCGCCGCGGAGGGCGCGCCACTCGCCGGTCTTTCGTCCAACGACGTGCTCGACCGGCTCCGCGGACCAGTAGACTCGACCCTCAAGCTGGCGATCGAGCGAGACGGCAAGCGGCTGGACTTCGTGCTCAAGCGCTCGCGCATCGTGCCTGCGACCGTCGTGGTGAAGCACGTAGGTGCTGCCGCCCATATCCGCGTCACCGGCTTCAACCAGCGGACAGCCAAGCAGATCGAAGCGGCGGTGGAGACTGCGATCGCCACCCACGGCCCCGGCCTCAAAGGAATGATCCTCGACCTCCGCGGCAATCCCGGCGGTCTCCTGGATCAGGCCGTCCATGTCGCCGATCTCTTCCTCAACGAGGGCACCATCCTCGGAACCGAAGGCCGCCATCCGCGGGCCAAGCAGAGCTACCGCGCGAACGACGGCGACATCGCCCGCGGCATGCCCATGGTCGTGTTGATCAACGGCGGCTCGGCTTCCGCGGCGGAGATCGTCGCGGCGGCGCTCCAGGACAATCACCGCGCGCTCGTCATCGGTTCGACCTCCTACGGCAAGGGCAGCGTGCAGACGGTGATGCGGCTGCCCAACGACGGCGAGATGACCATCACCTGGGCGCGCATGATCGGCCCGGCCGGCCTGCCCTGGCATCGCATCGGCGTGGTACCCAGCGTCTGCACCAGCCACCACTCGGGCGATCCTGCCGGCCTGATCGCCGATCTCCGCCGGAACGCGCCGGAGCTGGGCAGCGCCTTTGCCCAGCGCACCCAATTCGTCCGCCAGGGCGAGGCCGCTGGCGCCGAGGCCGCCCGCAAGGCCTGCCCGGCGCGCGCCACGGAATCCGACCTGGAGCTCAAGGTTGCCCAGCAACTCATTGAAGATGCTCTGCTCTTCGCCCTGGCATCGCGCCATGGCCAGGTCGCGCTGACGCCCTAGGAGCCTCGGCCGACGAGGCCGCTTGCGGGCGACCGGCCGATGTCCTATCTTTGTGGATCATTGGGGGTCGACTTCGACCCTCTACCGGATCGGCTGAGGAGGACCAGAATGGTCGCCATCACCGGGCCCACATCGATTCCCCCCTCGGAATTCGCCCCCCCGACACCCGCGGTCGCGGCCCTCGCGCGCTTGAAGCAGCGCCCGGTGCCGACCGAGGCGCAGGCCGACGCGCTCGTACGGCTTGAGACCGTCCGCGCCGAGATGCAGGACGCTCCGGCGAAGGCGGCGGCCGCCAAGGTCGCCCATCTTCGCAACAAGCTGATGGCGATCAACCTCGCGGCCCGGACCGCTTCGGCGACGGGCGATCTCAAATTCGCGCGCTCGGCGATCGCCGACGTCAGGGCGCTGGCCAAGGAGCTGGCCCAGGCGCTGAAGGATGCGGGCTTGATCAAGGAGTCGGGGGTCCTCGCCGGCGCCAAGGCGAAAGACGAATCCACGGCGACGACGAAGGAGACGACAGGCGAGGCCGACACCGGAGAGGCCCGCGAGGGTGGCAGGGAGCTGGTCAAAGAGCTTCACAAGATCGTCGCCAAGCTCCGGGTGGCGCTGATCGCCGCCCAGATCCGCGGCGCCTCGCCCCAGGAGATCAAGGACGTCGAGAAGCAGCTACGGGACGGCGAGAAAGAGCTCCAGTCCCTGAACGGCGCCCTCGGCGCCAAGGCCGGTGGCGAGCGGGTGGTCGATTTCCGCGCCTGACCGGCTCGGATCGAATGGAGCCGGTCATCGTATTGGAGTTGCCGCGGTTCGGTCGGCCCCCTACGCTGACCGGCAGAAGTTTGTGGAGGGCCCTCGTGTCGGGCCGATCGAGGAGAGTCCGATGGTCACGACCGTGACCGCCAACCCAGGACCCGTGCTGACCGAGACGCAGGCGAAGACGCTGGCGACACTGAAGGCCGTTGCCGCGAGCGGCCAGAGCGGCGCGTCATCGTCCCAGACCGCAGCCGAGGCCGCCCAGTCGGCGCGCATCAGGCTGCCCGGCCTCCTTCTCGCGGCCGGCAGCGCCGCCGCCACCGGCGACATCCGCGCCGCCAGCGGGTCGCCCGCGAAACCCGGATCCTCGCCAACGGCCTCCGCTCCGGCCTCGATCAGGCCAAGACAGCGGCGGCCGGCGGGGGCGAGGCGTCCCCGCCATCGCCGTCCGGCGACGAGGCCAAGTCCATCTACAAGCAGCTCAAGCTGGCGTTGATCCGGGCGCAGACCGCGCTTGTCCAACCCTATGGACAGCCGACCAGCCCGTCGGTTCGGCGGGCGGCCGAGACCGAGATCAGGGAGACCACGCGAGCGCTCAGCGAACTGGCGGCCCGGCTCCGCAGCGGCCCTTCGCGGAGCGGCATCGACATCAGGGCCTAGGGCCGGGACGGCGGCACGCCGACTTGACGGCCCGCCGGCCTCACTCTATGTCTCGCCAACCCTATAGCCTCGAGCGACCACAGCCATGGCCAAGCCAAGCACCATCACCATCAAGCTCCAGTCGACCGCCGACACCGGCTTCTACTATGTCACCAGCAAGAATCCGCGGAAGACCACCGAGAAGCTGGAGATGAAGAAGTACGATCCGGTGGCTCGAAAGCACGTCGTCTTCCGCGAGCACAAGATCAAGTAAACTCGGACTTGGCGCCGGGCTTTTCGACCCGCTCGGAGAGGCCGGCGGTATTCGCCGCCCGAGTATCCGTTCCGGCGGTGACGTCGCTTGCGAGCATGACTCGATTGCGCCCCTGGCGCTTGGCGGCGTAAAGTGCGCGGTCGGCGCGGCTGAGGAGCTCCTCGGCGCGGTCGGCCTGATGGCGCGAGACGGCGACGCCGATCGAGATGGTGATCGACAGCGCGGTGCCGCTCTTGAGCCGGATCTGGACGTCGGCGACCCGCCGCCGCAGGCGCTCGGCCACCAGCATCGCCAGCGCCGCCGTCGTGTCCGGCATCACCACCACAAACTCCTCGCCGCCGAAGCGCGCCACCGTATCGAAGTTCCGCGTGTAGTGGGTCATGCGCTGGGCGAGTTCGGCCAGCACCTCGTCGCCGACGGCGTGTCCATGGGTGTCGTTGACCTGCTTGAAGTTGTCGACGTCGATCATGGCAAGCGCCATCGCCTTGCCGCTGGCAAGCGTGCGCTGCATCAGGCCCGAGAGATGGGTCATCAGGTAGTTGCGGTTGTAGAGGCCGGTCAGCTGGTCGGTGAGCGCCATCGACAGGCTCTGCACGTAGGAACTGCGGAGCCGGTCCTGGAAGCGCCGGCGACGGATTTGAGTGCGCACGCGGGCGAGCAGCTCGTTGCGATCGACCGGCTGCATCAGGTAGTCGTTGACGCCGAGATCGAGGCTTTTCGCCAGCTTCGCCGTCTGGTCCTCTTCGGCGATCAGAAGGATCGGCGTCTGGCGAGTCTTCTCCTGGGAACGGAGGTGCGAGCAGAGTCGAAGCGCCTCATCGTCGCCGAGCGCCAGATCGACGATCACCAGGTCGTGCTCGCCGGTAGCCGCCAGGCGCTGACTCTCCGAGACCGTCGCCGCGATCTGCAGCAGGTGACTGTCGAGCGCCAGCACTTTCTGGAGATTGGCGGTCTCGATGGCGCTCGCCTCGCAGATCAGGATGCGGGCTTGGTGATAGCTCTCATGCTCCGGCGTCGCCGTCGGCGGCACGATGCCGAGCTCGGAGGACGTCTGCTGGCGAAGCCGCCACTCGTCCATGACCATCTTGAGCCGGAGCAGCGAGCGCACGCGGGCGAACATCGCGACGTCGCGCACCGGCTTGGTGAGGAAGTCGTCGGCCCCCGCCTCGAGGCCGCGAACCCGGTCGGAGGGATCGGAAAGCGCGGTCACCATCACCACAGGAATGTGGGTGGTCTGAGGATCGGCCTTGAGCCGTTTGCACACCTCGAAGCCGTCCATACCCGGCATCATCACGTCCAGAAGGACGATGTCCGGCGCCTCCGCGCGAGCGATCTCGAGCGCCTGAAGGCCGCTGGTGGCGGTGATGACCTCGAAATACTCGCCGCTCAGCTTCGCTTCGAGCAGTCTTGTATTGGCAGGGATGTCGTCGACGACGAGGATGCGACCGGGCATCGAGCGCTACGACAGGAAGCGCTGTACCGTCTGCAGGAAGTTCGCCACCGAGATCGGCTTGGCGATGTACGCCTCGCACCCACCTTCGCGGATCTTCTCCTCATCACCCTTCATGGCGAATGCGGTCACGGCGATGATCGGGATCGACTTCAGATCGTCATCTTCCTTGATCCATTTGGTCACCTCGAGCCCGGAAACCTCCGGAAGCTGGATGTCCATCAAGATCAGGTCGGGCTTGTGCAGGCGGGCGAGCTTCAGAGCCTCGAGCCCATCGCGCGTCTGGATGATATGGTAGCCGTTGGCTTCGAGAAGATCGTTGAAGAGCTTCATGTTGAGCTCGTTGTCCTCGACGATCATAACGGTCTTTGCCATTGCAAGGGCCTTGTCCTACGTCCCGTTCGAGAAGCCGGGTTGGCAGTTTACCCAAGCTAGAAGGAAAGGGAAGCGTTGTCTCGGCAACAGGCCCTTCAACCAAAGGCGCGGATCGGCATCGATCTCGGCGGCACCAAGATCGAAGGCATCGTGCTCGGACCCGATGGTGCGATGCGCGCCGGAAAGCGGTGCGCCAGCCCCACTGGCTCTTATGAGGCGACGCTGAATGCAATGGTCGATCTCGTCGGTGAGCTCGAACGCGAGGCCGACACCATGGGGACGATCGGCATCGGCATTCCCGGCGCCCTCTCGCCGGCGACCGGCCTCGTCAAGAACGCCAACTCGACCTGGCTCATCGGCCATCCGTTCCGCGACGACCTCGAGCGCCGGCTCGGGCGTCCTGTCCGCATCGACAACGACGCCAACTGCTTCGCCGTCTCGGAAGCGACCGACGGCGCCGCCGCCGGTGCCGATCCGGTCTTCGGCGTCATTCTCGGCACCGGCGTCGGCGGCGGGCTCGTGGTCGGCGGGCGACCGGTCGTCGGCGCCAGCGCGATCGCCGGGGAGTGGGGACACAACCCGCTGCCGCGCATGACCGATGAGGAGCGGCCGGGGCCGCCGTGTTATTGCGGCCGCCTTGGCTGCGTCGAGGCCTTCCTCTCCGGCCCGGCCCTGGCGCGTGACCACGAAGCCAAGACCGGCGAGCGGCTGACCGCAGCCGAGATCGCCGCGCGTGCCGAGGCCGGCGAGCCGCAAGCGCTCGCCACCCTCGACCGCCACGCCGAGCGGCTCGCCCGCGCGCTTGCCGTCGTCGTCAACATCCTGGATCCCCAGGTCATCGTGCTCGGCGGCGGCCTCTCGAACATCCGGCGCCTCTATCCGGCGCTGCCCGATCTCCTGCGGCCGCACGTCTTCTCAGACGCGCTCGCCGTCCGCATCGTGCCGCCGAAGCACGGCGCCGCCAGCGGCGTCCGTGGCGCCGCGTGGCTGTGGCCGCGAGCCCCTGGCGCATGAGCCGGCTCTGCCGCGACTGCCTGGCGCTTCCGGCCGAGGCCAATGGCGGCGGCCGCTGCGCCGCCTGCGGCTCGCCCAGGCTCGTCGCCCACGGCGACCTCGACCGCCTGTTCATGGCGCATATCGACTGCGACGCCTTCTATGCCAGCGTCGAGAAACGCGACCGCCCGGAGCTCGCCGACAAGCCGGTGATCGTCGGCGGCGGCCGTCGCGGCGTCGTCTCCGCCGCCTGCTACGTCGCCCGGATCTATGGCGTGCACTCGGCGATGCCGATGTTCAAGGCGCTCAAGGCCTGCCCCGAGGCCGTGGTGATCCGCCCGGACATGGAGAAATACGTCAAGGTCGGCCGTGAGGTCCGCCAGCTCATGCTGGAGACGACGCCGCTGGTCGAGGCGGTGTCGATCGACGAGGCCTTCCTCGACCTTTCGGGCACCGAGCGGCTGCACGGCGGCCCGCCGGCACGCACGCTGGCTAAGCTCGCCCTCAAGATCGAACGCGAGATCCGCGTCACCGTCTCGATCGGGCTCAGCGTCAACAAGTTCCTGGCCAAGATCGCCTCCGACCGCGACAAGCCGCGCGGCTTCGCCGTGATCGGCGGCGACGAGGCCAAAGGATTCCTCGCCGCCCAGCCGGTCGGGCTGATCTTCGGCGTCGGCAATGCCACCCGCGAACGCCTGGCCAAGGACGGCATCACCCTGATCGGCCAGCTCCAGCAGATGCCGGAAGACGAGCTGATGCGGCGCTACGGCAGCATGGGGCGGCGGCTCTCGCGGCTTTCGCGCGGCGAGGACGACCGCACGGTCGAGCCCGAGCGGGACGCGGTCGGGCTCTCGGCCGAGACCACCTTCAACGAGGACCTCGGCGACCTCGACGCGCTGTCGAAGGAGCTCTGGCAGCTCGCCGAGCGGCTGTCGTCGCGCCTGAAGCGTCAGGGTCTCGCAGGCTCCGGCGTCGCGCTCAAGCTCAAGACCGCCGGCTTCAAGATCCTCACCCGCCACCGGGCGCTGGACGCGCCGACCCAGCTCGCCGACCGGCTCTACCGCGCCGCGCTGCCGCTGCTCGAACGCGAAGCCGACGGCACCAGGTTCCGCCTGATCGGCATCGGCGCCGACCACCTGAAGCCGTTCGACGGCGACGATGCCGCCGATCTGCTCGACCCCGGCATCGCCAAGCGCGCCAAGGCCGAACGCGCCATGGACGAGGTCCGCGAGAAGATGGGCGAGGACGCGGTGGTCAAGGGGCGCGGCTTCGAGAGCTGACGACGGGTCTTGTGCATCGGCCGGCGGGCATCATATCGTCTTACGCCAGTCTTACACTGGAGGAGCGGACGAGCATGGCGACCACCAGATTGTCGAGCAAGGGTCAGGTCGTGCTGCCCAGCGCCACACGGACCAGCCGCAAGTGGAATGCCGGGACCGAATTCCAGGTCGTGGAGACGCCCGAGGGCGTGTTGCTGCGGCCCATCGCCTTCGCTCCGTCCCGCCTCGAAGACGTCTTCGGCATGGCCGGCTACAGCGGGCCGAGGCGGTCCTTGTCCGAAATGGACGCGGCCGTGCGGAAGGAGGCGTCGCGCCGCCGGTGATCGCCCTCGATACCAATGTCGTCATTCGCTTCCTGGTCAACGACGACAAGGCGCAAGGGAGACGGGCACGCGACCTGATCGCTCACGGCGGGACATTCGTCGGCCCGACGGTCTTGTTGGAGGCCGAGTGGGTCCTACGTTCCGCCTATGGCTTTCCACCCGCCGAGATCCGGCGTTTCTTCCGGGCATTCCTCGGCCTGCCGGGAATGAGCACGGAAGAACCGGGGCGGATCGCCCGAGCACTCGACGCCTATGCGGCCGGACTCGACTTCGCCGATGCGCTGCACTTGTCGTTCGCCGGCGCGGCCGATTCCTTCGCGAGTTTCGATGCGCGGCTCGCCCGGCGGGCGAGGCGTCTTGGTATCGCCGACGTGAAGGCGCCCTGAAGAAGTCAGCAGCTCGGCTCGAGCGCCTCGACCTCGCGCAGCTTGGCGCGGACCACGAGATCGCCGTAGTCGAGGGTCATGCCGTCGGCGACGCCGTTCTCGAGCAGCTTCATGCCGACCTCGTAGTCGGGCTCCGAGCCGTTGGCGTCGGGCTTGTAGAAGGCGAGCCGGATCGGCCAGCCGCGACGCGCCCGCAGCGGCTTGGCGTCGCCGGCGGGCAGCACCGCCTGGCCGATCGCCGCCGTCACCTCGCTCGGCCCTTCGAGCTCGTCGCCGTCGAACACCCGGCGGGTGACGAAGCGCTCGTTGCCGTCGGCGCTGCGGATCAGGAGGAGCGTGTGGTCGGTCGGGAACATCGTGCCGCGCGGCAGCACTATGGTCGCCGTCTCCGGCTGGGTGAAGTCGGCATTGCCCGCCTCGCCCGGCGCCGAGAGGCGGGCGCGCCCGCGTGTCTCCTCGGCGACGTCGCCGTCGCGCACCTTGCGGATGAAGAACCGATAGGAGAGCCCGTCCTTGCTTTCCCAGGTGGAGAAGCTGACGACGATGAGCGATTCCTCGGACTCGTCGTTGGTGACGGTCAGCCGGTAGCGCTGGTCGACGGTCCAGCCGTCGCAACTGTCCGCCCATTCGACCAGCATCGAGCCCTTGGCGTCGACGATGCCGCTCGACGACTTCGCCTGGGCCAGGGAGAGGTCGTAGATGGCGCGGTGGGGTGAGACGTCGACCGCCGCCGCCGTGCCGGAAAACAGCAGGACTCCGGCCAGGGCGCTCGCCGCGCACCGCCACCTCCCGGCTCTTACGTCTGACATCACATCCCCTCCGACGCTGGATCAAAATATGGCACAGGGGATCCTCCGGCGGCAGGCGGCGCCCCTCCGGTTCGGAAGATTCTGCCGACCTGTCTCACCAGCGACACACGGGGTCCTCACCGAATCAACCCTTACGGGTGAAATCGGACTGGCACGGTCCCTGCTTTGTCTACGGCAGCCATGCCTCGCGCCCAGCTCCTTGTCGGTACCCAGCTCGCCCTCGCCGCCCCCGAGGGCGCCGGCTCCGTCCGCCCCGTCCTTGCCGAGCGCTTCGCCATGATGGCCGAGGCGAGCGGCCTCGCGATCGCCCAGATCGACCAGCGCGTCCTCGACCTCGCCCTTGCCGCCGTCGCCGAGGCGGAACGACGCCTCGACGCCCAGAGCCGGCGCATCGTCTACCTCGAAAGCCTCTCGGTCACCGACGAGCTGACGCAGGTCCGCAACCGACGCGGCTTCCACGGCGAACTCGAACGCGCCCTTGCCGAAGCGGCCCGTACCAGGAAGGGCGGCGTCATGCTGCTCATCGACCTCGACGGCTTCAAGGCGATCAACGACACCCATGGCCACGCCGCCGGCGACTTCGTCCTACAGACGGTCGCGGGCTGGCTCGACGGCCATGTCCGCCCGGGCGACACGGTGGCCCGCATTGGCGGCGACGAGTTCGCCGTGCTGATGCCCGCGGCCGGCTCCGACAACGGCAACGCCCGCGCGGTCGAACTCGACCGTCAGCTCAACCGGCTCACCGCCCGCTGGGGGCGCCGCCGGCTCAAGATCCGCGGCTCGGTCGGCACCGCCACCTTCGCCCCTGGCGACAGCGCCGACGACGTGCTCGCGCGCGCCGATCTCACCATGTACGAGAAAAAGCGGAGTCGCGGCGTCCGCGCGCTCCGGCTGGTCAACTAGCCGACGATCTCGAAAGGCTAGCGCAGCGTACCGGCGAGGCTGACCGGCTGGGCTTTCGCCGCTGGCATCAGCCAGGGCTTGGCGTCCGCCGCCGGCGCCAGACGCGCCCCCTTCTGCGGCTCGATGACCACCCGGTAGAAGGTCTCGCCCTGGGCATCGGCCTTCACCACCTTGGACCCAGGATTCAGCTTCGCCAGGCGACCGGCCATCTCCGGGCCTTTGAAGCTGCCGAGAACCATCAGATAGCGGCCCTCGTAGGCGGCACGGACGGCGTCGCGGCGCGATTGCGCGTCGTCCGATCGCAGGATGACGCTGACGTCTGGCTTCGGTCGGGGCGGCGGCGCCGAAGTCGGGGCCGGCGGCACCAGGGCGGTCATCACCAGCTTGCCCGGCTGCGGCGTGGCCGCCGCCTGGGGGACGATCAGCGGCTTCGCCGGCACCAAGAGGGACGCGGTCCTGATCGGGTCGGCCTCGGCCGTGGCGACGCCCGGCAGCGCCTGGGCGACGTCGGCGAGCTCGGCCGGCAGCACCATCGGCTCGCCGCGATCGGCAATGATCGGCATCGGGCCGACCGGCATGTAGCCGGGGGACTGCTCCTGCCAGCTCGACGGGTCGTCGCGGTCGAGGGGAGGGCGTTGCGGGCGGGCCGCGGCCATCTGCGGCTGGGATCCCCAGTCGTTGCAAACTTCGAGGTTCTGCACCATCCGGAAGAGCTTGCAGTCCTGCCTCGCCGCCACGGAAAGAGCGTGGTCGGTCAAGGTCCTGCCGCTTGCGAGCAGCGACACCCCGTCCAGGGCATAAGAGGCGATGCTGATGGCTGGCGGTATGACCCCGCAACCGCCGAGCAGCGTTACGGCCATCAACGGCACGAACCTGCGCATTGGCTCCCCCCCGAGGGCGAATCACCCGGTCGAACGGTAAGACGATTGCGTACTCGTGGCAAGAATTCGTTTGAAAATTGTGGAAACAAAGGGGGTTAGGACTGCTCCGGGCCGATCCGCCGACACTTGCCGCGAGTATCGGCCGCCACGACGGCAGTTCACCACCCACCCAGCGCCTTCGCCTATAGTAGTCGCAATGCACCCCGTCACCACGACCGACGCCCTCGCCGAGCTATGCCGGCGCCTGGCGACCCACCCCTATATCGCCATCGACACGGAGTTCCTGCGCGAGCGCACCTATTACCCGATCCTCTGCCTCATCCAGGTCGCCTCCCATGACGAGGCGGTGGCCATCGACCCGATGGCGGAAGGGATTTCACTAGACCCGCTTTACGAGCTGCTCGCCGATCCCAAGGTGCTGAAGGTTTTCCACGCCGCCCGCCAGGACATCGAGATTTTCGTCCACAAGACCAATCGGGTCCCGGCGCCGCTGTTCGACACCCAGGTCGCGGGCATGGTCTGCGGCTTCGGCGATTCGGTCAGCTACGAGACCCTGGTCGGCAAACTGACCGGCCAGCGCCTGGACAAGTCGTCGCGTTTCTCCGACTGGAGCCACCGGCCGTTGACCGACCGCCAGCTCACCTATGCGCTCGCCGACGTCGTGCCGCTCTGCCGAATCTACGAGGTGATGGAGCAGAAGCTTCAGTCGACCGGGCGGCGCGCCTGGCTTGCCGAGGAATGGGCCAGCCTGACGGATGTCGCCACGTACCGGGGCGATCCCGAGTCGGCCTGGCGCCGGCTCAAGCCGAAGTCGACCAAACCGAAGACCCTGGCGATCCTGGCCGAGCTCGCCGCATGGCGCGAGATCGAGGCGCAGCGTCGCGATGTTCCGCGCCAGCGCATCCTCAAGGACGAGGCGTTGACGGAGGTCGCCAACCAGGGCCCGAAGTCGCTGGCGGAGCTTGGCCGGGTCCGGCTCGTCCCTCAGGGCTTCGCCGAAGGCAAGCTGGGCGCCGACCTGCTGGCTGCGGTCGAGCGCGGCCGCCACCGGACCCCGCCCACGCTCGACGACGATCCCCGCGGCGAGGCGCCGCTTGGTCGGATGCCCCTGGTCGATCTCTTGAAGGTTCTTCTTAAGCTTCGCTGCGAGGACTTTGAGGTTGCACCGAAAATAGTGGCGTCATCGGCGGATATCGAGGCTCTGGCGGCGTTCGACGATGCGAACATACCCGCCCTTCGCGGCTGGCGCCGGGAGGTCTTCGGCGACGCCGCGCTCAAGCTCAAGGCCGGGCGCCTCGCCCTCGCCGGCCGAGGCGGGCGCATCGAAGTGATCGAGCTGCCGGAGGCGGAGGAGATGCCCGACGCAGAGTTCGCCCAGGCGCGCGGCTCTTAGTCTTCGGCAACCGGCTGGCTGCGCTCGCGCATGAGGCGGCGGTAGCGGGCGACGTTGCGATTGTGCTCCTTGAGCGTGCGGGCGAAGACGTGGCCGCCATTGCCATCGGCGACGAAGTAGAGCGCATCGGTCGCCGCCGGCCTGGTCACGGCCTCGAGCGCCGCCTTTCCGGGATTGGCGATCGGTCCCGGCGGCAATCCGTCGATCATGTAGGTGTTGT
>SHVZ01000015.1 GCA_009694025.1 Alphaproteobacteria bacterium
ATCGTCACCGCCTCGGTGCACTCGGCTTTCGCGCAGACCCGCGACGTCATGACGAAGCGGATCATCGGCGCGATGGAGCACCCGCTTGTGAACGCGATCTCGCACCCGAACGGTCGGCTTCTCGATCGGCAAGGCGAGCCAGTGGCGGATACGCTCTTAGATCAAAATTACAACGCAGAAGGTTAGTGCCTTTGTATCAGGGGGACTTCACGTGTTGATCGCCATGCTTCCGCGAGCGCTGACCGCGGTTACCGTTGGCCTTTTGCTATGGGCTGTCGCCGTGCGGCCGGCGTTCGCCGAGGAGGAGGAAGCGCGCGGCGTCACCTACTCGCTGGGTGCGAACCTCCACCTCACCTTCACCCTCGATGCGGCGCTGGCCGGATTTTCGGCGACCAACACGAGTTTCGGCATCGGCTCGTCCACGCCCGAGGGCGTCCGCAAGGGCACCAGGCGATGGAGCGAAGGATTCGTGAAGCCCCAGCTCGGCCTTGAATACAACCTCGGCGACGAGGAAGGGTTCCTCTACGGCAAATTCAGCGTCATCGGCGCCGCGACCCGCGGCGATGGCGACGCCCTCAACCCGACCGGCACCGCGAATGGGCCGTCGAAGCTGGCCGTCGAGGATCTGGCGGCTGGGTGGAAATCGGGCTTCATGTTCGAGTCGCTCGGCGACAACGCCTTCGACCTGTCCTACGGCCGGCAGTCCTTCACCGTCGGCGACGGCTTTCTGATCGCCGACGGCACCCAGGACGGCCTGCGGCGTGCGGCGACCTACCTCGGTCCGCGTACCGCCTTCGACCAGGCCGGCATCTTCCGGATCAACACCGCGCCGGTGCGCGCCGACCTCTTCCATCTGCGCCCGGTCGTCAAGCAAGGGCTGATGCTGGACCAGGACAACGCCGACACCAAACTCTGGGGCGGCAACATCGAGTGGTTCGAATCGAGCCACAAGGACCATGGACGGCTCGAGTACGAGACGCGCAAACGGTATGTCGGCGCCACCTACATCAAGGTCTACAAGGCCGACAGCACGGGGTCGCGCGACTTCTCCTTCGCCGGCGGCGACGGTTCGAACATGTCGGCCAACCGCGACGGGCTGCAGATATATTCCCTGCGCTTCGGCGGCACGATCGTGCCGAAGTTCGAGGACTTCGCGCTCTACGGCGAATTCGGCATCCAACGCAACAACTCGACCGATCGTCGCGTGCGCGCCAGCGCCTGGTACATCCAGCCGCAATACACGTTGACGACGTTGCCTTGGCCGACGCGCGTCTCCTATCGCTACGCTCATTTCAGCGGCGACGACGACCCGACCGACACCACGGACAAGTCCTGGGATCAGTTCTTCACCGCCGGCGGCCCACGCGGCATCGGCACATGGTCGCAAGGCGAGATCTACAGCCAATGGACCGGGCTCGGTAACAGCAACCTCAATGCCCACCAGATCCATCTGCGAACGACGCCGATCGAGGACACGCTCGATGTCGGCGTGGTGCTCTACCGTTTCAACTTTGACAAGCCAGGGCAGATCCCGGGCGTCACGCAGAAGGGGATCATGGACGAGATCAATATCTACGCCGAGTGGTCGACGCCGATATCGGGGCTGAGCGTCATGCCGATCATCGGTCTCGGCATACCGCGCAACGGGCTCCGTCAGGCGCTGGGCAATGCCGACGCCAATGACCGCAAATTCTGGCTCGCCGAGGTCGTCGTCGCCTACAAGTTCTGAGGGGCTCCGCTCGGGACGCCGAGGCCGCCTGACGATTCCCGTGCAGGCGCCTCGGCTCTCGCAACATCACATCGGCGGGGCGACGCCGTCCTTGCCGGCGGTGACGCGGGCGGCCGAGAGGCTGCCGTCGGCCGCCTTCTGCGTGCCGATGAACACCGGCGTCCCCGCCTTCAAGAGGGCCTTGTCCGCCGGGGCGAAGGTCACGATCGGCACGCCGACCGGCACCATCACCTTCGACGTCTCGCCCTTGTGGGTGAGCACCAGCTCGCGGCCGGCGCCGGCGCCCGTGGCCACTGTCGACACCGCGGCGTTGATCATCGTGCTTTCCGGCGCCAGGTCCCAGGGGAACTTGCCTTCGCCGGTGCCGCGCATGGCTTCCGGGAAGACCAGCACCTCGAGGGCGGTGAAGGTGCCGTCGGCCTTGCCCATCGCCGCCGTGCCGATGTAGCTGCCGGCGGCGATCGCGTTGAGCTCGAGCGGCACCACGGCGGCGACGGTGTAGTTGTCGGCGAGAGCGATCTTCACGCTCGGCCCCTCGCGGGTCTTCACCATGAGCGTGTTGCCGTCGAGCGATTCGACGGTGCCGCGTACGCGGACGACGGTTTGCGCGAAGGCGGGCAGCGCCAAGCCGGCGATCAGCATCGCCAGGAGAGCGGAACGGATGAGAGGCATCGGACTTTCTCCGGACATTGACGTTGGTGTGGGGCCCCGGTGCAACTCTAGCAGCGGTTGTCGATCCCGGGCACCGCGACCGGAAGCGGATCACGCAGTCCTGAACACGCCGATCAGGCGGCGATTTCGCCCGATGGCCGCGCCACCCGCCGCGCCAGCCGTTCGCGGTGCATCAGGTAGAGACCGCTGGCGACCAGGACGACGATGCCGGCCGAGGCCAGCGGGTTCGGGACGTCGCCCCAGACGACGTATCCGAGGATGATCGCCCAGAGGATCGCCGTGTAGCGGAAGGGCGAGACGATGGACGTCTCGGCAACGCGCATGGCGACGATGATGAAGTGGTAGCCGCCGATGAGGAAGACCGAGGCCGTCGCGAGCAGCAGCAGGTCGGTCGCGCCGACCGGGGTCCACTGGGTGACGGCGACGGACGCGCCGGCGACCGCGGTGACGGCGACGGCGGTGGCGAAGGTGACGAGGATGCTCGGGATCTCCTGGGCGATCCGCCGGGTCATGACGTCCCTGACCGCGCCCATCAGAGTGGCGGCGATGGCCACCACCGAGAACCAGTTGAAGGCGTCGCTGGAGGGCTGGACGATCATCAGGACGCCTACGAGGCCGACGACGATCGCGCTCCAGCGCCGCCAGGCGACCTTCTCGCCGAGCATGAAGACCGCGAGCACCGTCACCATCAGCGGGCTCGAGAGGTTGATCGCCGATATGTTCGGAAGCGGCAGGTGGAAGAGGGCCCAGAGGTAGGTGAAGGTGCTGAGCGCATCCAGAACCGAGCGCCAGCCGACATGGATCATTCCCCGGTGGCGGACGAAGCGGAGCACCCAGGGCTGCGCCGCCGCCAGCCAGACCAGCAGGACGAGGCTGGCGAAACACCCCCTCAGGAACACGATCTGATCGGTCGGCAGCCGCTCGCTGACCAGCTTCACCAGCGCGTCGTTGATGAGCAAGGTCGCCATGCTCAGGCACATGGCGAGGATGCCGCGGCGGGCGTCCAGGTGAGACATCGTCACCGCGGATCGCTTTCTGTCCCGGCCCGGGCCGCGGCGATCCATTCCAGCCGCCTTCCGTGGTTCCCGTCGGCCGGATTGAGCCGGTAGAAGCTGGTGGCCTTGCCGGTCGTCCGCCCGGCCATCTCCTTCAGGGCCTGGAACACCATGCGGTCCTCGCCGCTGCCCTTCGGGAACATGGCGATGGCCCAGAGCGGGAAGACCATGTGGCAGCGACCCTTCTCCAGCATCAGCGAGGAGGTGTCGACGAAGCCGCCGAACGTCTCCGAAAAGGCGCCGCCGATGCCGACCGATTCCCAGCGGTCGATGGTGAGCGGCACATCGGTCGCCGGATCGACGTACCAACGCTGCGAGAACGCCCAGTCATGGCCATCGAGCGCCTGGGCCAGGTCGGAGAGATGGTCCGGCCCCCACCAGTTGTCGTCGTCGAGATAGGCCACCCGGGCGCTGTTGGCGGCATAGCTGGGGATGGTGCGGAGTGCACCGGAGTAGGCGTTCGAATAGATGCCACCATGGCGGACCGAGGTCGAGTAGCCGAGATCGAGCAGGGTGAGGTGCATGTGCGAGGGGCATTCGGCACGGAGCCGGTCGACGACCGTCCGCTCGCCGAGAGGCTTGTCGATGCCGATCAGGATCTGGACGCGACCGGCGAGGGTCTGGGCGAAGACCGAGCGCACCGCCCCGAGCAGGCTCTGACGGAGCATGGTCGGAATGACGACCGCGGCATCGAAAGGGGGTTGCGGATCCATGGGGCGCGAGGCGTAGGGGAGCCCACGCCCCGGGTCAACCCTTCCCTCAGGCGGTGACCATCGGCGGCGTCTGGACCGGCCGGGTCGACTCGTAGGCGCGGGCGCAACGGAGCACGGTCGCCTCGTCGTAGAGGCGCCCGACGATCTGGAGCCCGACCGGGAGCCCGCTCTTGGTCAGCCCGCACGGGACCGTCGCGGCCGGTTGGCGAGTCAGGTTGAAGGGGAAGCTGAACGGCGTCCAGTTGGTCCAGCGCCCGCCGCGGCCGTCGCCGGGCGACTCGACGCCGGCCTCGAAGGCTGCCAGCGGCATCGTCGGCGTCACCAGAAGGTCGTACTTGCGGTGGAACTCGGCGAGGCGCTGGCCCAGGGCCTCGCGCGCCTTCACGAACTTGAGAAAGTCGAGGAGCTCGATCTTGGCGCCGTCGGCGGCGACCTCCTGCAGGCCCGGATCGATCTGGGCGCGGGCCTCGACCGGAATGGTCGACATGAGGTTCGCGGCACCGGTGAACCAGTGGGCGCGAAAGATGTCGTCGGCGCCGGAGACGTCGGGCTCGGCCTGCTCGACGTCGGCCCCGAGCTCGGCGAGGCGCGCGACCGCCGCGGCGACGAGGATCGCCACATCCGGCTCGACCCGGTTGCCGCCGAGTGTCGGCGCGTAGGCGATCTTGAGCCGCCTGACCCCGTCGTCGAGGCCGACCCGCCAGTCCCGGGGGTCATAGGGGAGCGCGTAGACGTCGCGGTCGTCCGGCTCGCTGATCACCGTCAGCATCAGGGCGGCGTCCTCGACGGAGCGCGTCATCGGTCCGACATGGGCGACGGTGCCGAAGGGGCTCAAGGGGTAGGCCGGAACCCGGCCGAAGCTCTGCTTCAGGCCGAAGATGCCGGTGAAGGCCGCGGGAATGCGGATCGAGCCGCCGCCGTCGGTGCCGAGATGCAGCGCTCCCATGCCGGTCGCCGCGGCGACGGCGGCACCGCCGGAGGACCCGCCCGGGGTCTTGTCCGGGTTCCAGGGATTACGGGTGATCCCGGTGAGCGGGCTGTCGGTGACGCCTTTCCAGCCGAATTCCGGCGTCGTCGTCTTGCCGATGAGGACGGCGCCGTGCTCGCGCAGCCGGGCCACGGTCGGCGCGTCCTCGGTCCAGGCCTGGTCGCGCTTGATCGTGCGCGAACCCCTCAGCGTCGGCCAGCCGCGGGTCAGCAGCAGGTCCTTGACCGTCGCGGGCACGCCGTCGAGGAGGCCCAGCGGCCGGCCCTCGCGCCAGCGCGTCTCGGATTCCCGCGCCTGGACCAGCGCGCCCTCCTCGTCGAGCCAGCAGAGCGCGTTCAGCCGCTCGTTGTGCCGGCGCACCTGCGCCAGCGCCGCCTGGGTCGCTTCGACCGGCGACAGCGTGCCGCGCCGGAAGTGGCGAAGCAGCTCGGTTGCGGACATCAGCGCGACATCGCGGCTCATGGCGGTCCTCGGGAGCGAAGGGATCAGGCGGCCAGGCGTTCGGCCAGGCGACGGGTGAAGGCGATGTTCGGCCGCTGGGCGAGCCGGCGGTCGACGATGGCGCGGGCCGGATCGGTGCGGCCGGCGCGGATCAGCGCATCCAGATGGATCTGCTCGAACAGGTCGCGCTGGGCATGGCTGCCGCCGATCCGGTGCAGGTTCGGCAGCACCTGTCCCAGGAGGTCCGCGGCCTCCTCGAAGCGTCCGAGGACATGGGAGACGAGGGCACGGGCCGCCGGCACCGCCACCTGCTGCCACATCACCTGCTGTACCGGCTTCACCTTGCCGGCATGGACCATCAGGCTGGTGACCAGTCGCGCCGCCTCGGTATCGCGGCCGGCGTTCGCCAGGCCATAGAGGTAGTGGAGGTCGAGGAACGGATCGACGTGCTCGTCGGTGCGCGGCGCCAGGTACGTCGCGACGTCGGCCCAGCGGTCGCCGACGTCGACCCCGCGGAGCCCGAGCCTGGCCAGCAGCGAGACCGCGTTCACCTGGTCCTGCGAATACTCCTTGAGGCGGCCCCAGACCCGGGTGTCGTAGACCTCGAGCGCGCGGGCGGGGTCATCGCGGTCAAGGTGGAACAGCGCCACGTGCCACCAGTTGTGGGTATACATGAAGGAGTTGCAGTCCTCCCAGGTGTCGGCGAGGCCGTCCATCCAGGCGAGACCCTCGTCGATGCGGCCCTCGGTCTCCATCACATGGGCGACGGCGTGGTGCGCCCAAGGATCGCGGCGATCCATCTCGACGGCCTTGCGTCCGGCGGCCTCGGCCTCGGCGAGCCGATGGCACTGCTCGTAGCCGAAGGCGATCATGCCGTGGGCGAAGTGGTTCTCCGTGTTCGCCGGCAGCACCGACTCGCCGAGCGAGAGGATGCACTGGGAGTCGCCGAGGGCGAAGGCGCGCACCTGGCCGACCTTGGTCGCGGCGAGGTCGCGCGGGTATTTCTGCGCCAGCGCCTTGTGGGCCATCAGCGACATGCCGTAGTCGCCGGCGGCCCAGGTCGAGATCGCCCACAGATAGAGCCGCTCGCGTTCGGTCACCTGCTGCGCCGCCTCGATGCCGCGGCGGATATAGGGCTTGGCCTTCTCGGCGGCGTCGCCGGTCTCGGCGAACAGCATGAGCGCGGCGGCATGCGCCTGCGCCACGACGCAGGTCGGATCGGCCTCGGCCGCGTCCAGGATCGGCTGGAAGTCGGTGCCGTAGCCGAGGAACGCCCGGACGAAACGGTCGACGGCCTCGACCGTCTCCGGGCGCTCGGTGGTCACGGGCAGGCCTTGCGCGTCGGTCAGCATGAGCGGGCATTGTCGCGCGGCGGCGGGGCCAGGGGCAACCGGCGATGGCCGCGGCTCAGCGGTAGGGCCTGGCCGTGCTGCGGGCGACGACCTTTGCCAGCGACGGGCCGACCACCAGGACGACAAGGAGGCGGAACGTCTGCAGCGCCATGACGAAGGGAACGTCGACCTTCGCCGAGGCGGCGATGATCGCCACCGAGTCGATGCCCCCCGGACTGGTGGCGAGGTAGGCGGTCAGCGGATCGATCCCGAAGACCTGGGCGAGCAGGAAGGCGAGGCCGCCGCAGAAGGCGATCATGATCAGGTTCGAGAGCGCGATCACCGGCAGCTTCCGGATCGCGTGGACGAGGATCGGCCGGGTGAAGCCAAGGCCGACGTTCCAGCCGAGCAGCGCGTAGCTGACCGCCAGCAGCCATTCCGGCAGCTCGATCGGCAGCACGCCGAAAACGTGCAGGACGGTGCCCAGGGCCAGCGGCACCAGGAACCCCCCGGCCGGTATGCGCAGCCTGCGCCCGAGAAAGGCGCCGAAGGCCGCGACGGCCAGGGTCTCGAGGAAGGCCAGCCAGTCGATCGTGTGAAACCATTGGGCGGCGGGCGGGCCGCCGCCCGAGGGATTGAGCCAGAAGCGCGCGATCACCGAGGCGGTGATGGCGACGAAGACGACGCGCAGGTACTGCATGAGGGCGACCAGCCGGGCGTCGGCGCCGAAGGCTTCGGCCATCAGCATCATCGGGGTCGCCGCCCCCGGCGAGGCACCCCAGACGGCGGTCGTCCCCGGCAGCACGTGCCAGCGGCTCATCAGCCAGCCCATCAGGCTGCCGGCGGCGATGATCGCCGCTACCACGCCGAGGAACAGCGGCCAGCCGCCGAGGAAGGTTAAGACGATGTCCGAGGTGATGGCGCGGGCGATCATCAGGCCGACCATCGACTGCGCCGCCAGATAGGGGAGCGGCGGGACGCGGAGCGTGGCGCCGTTGGAGGCCACCAGGATGCCGGCGATCAAGGGGCCCAGCAGAAGCGCCGCCGGGATGCGGATCGTCTCGAACAGGGCGGCCAAGGCCACGGAGAGGACGAGGAGAACGGCCCATCGAGCCGGCGGCCGCAGCCCCGCCAGCCGCCCGCGGGCAGCAGCATCGGAGGGTTCGGTCAAAGGCTTGGATGACCGGTCGGGGCGGGACGGCGGTCGGCGTCGGTCGGCATGCGGCCGGCATTCTCGCCCGCGGACCCGCAATCTGGCAACCGGCCGCTGCACGGAAGGTCGGTTGCCGATCGGAAAATCGGCCCCTAGACTTCGTTCCGACGGGGCGAGACACCATCGGAGGGAGAGCCATGAGACTGACCAAACTAGGCCCGCGCCACGGGCTTCTCGGCGTCGCGCTGGCGGCGGGAGCGGTGGGGCTCACGTCTCTGCCGGCCTCGGCGCAGTCGGTGCTGAAGGCAGTGCCGCATGCCGACCTCAAGGTGCTGGACACCCATGTCGGCTCGATCCAGATCACCAAGATCTACTCGCTGATGGTCTACGACACGCTGTTCGCGTGGGACGAGAAGTGGAACGTCAAGCCGCAGATGGTCGGCAGCCACGAGGTCTCGACCGACAAGCTGACCTACACCTTCAAGCTCCGTCCCGGCCTCAAATGGCACGACGGCACCAAGGTGACGTCCAAGGACGTGATTCCGTCGGTCCAGCGTTGGGCCAAGCGCGACGCCATGGGCCAGAAGATGCTGGAGTTCACCGCCGCCTTCGAGGCGGTCGACGACGACACCTTCCGCATGAAGATGAAGGAGCCCTACGGTTTCGTCGAGTTCACGCTGGGCTCGGCGGGGGGCTCGCTGCCGGTGATCTATCGCGAGAAGGATGCCGCGACCGACGCCTTCACCGGCATCACCACCACCATCGGCTCCGGCCCCTTCAAGTTCAATCGCGAGGCGTGGCAGCCGGGCTCGAAGATCGTCTTCGATAAGAACGCCGACTATCCCGCGCGCGCCGAGCCCGCCGACGGGCTTGCCGGCGGCAAGGCGGTCAAGGTCGACCGGGTCGAATGGATCATCATGCCTGACCCCGGCACCACCGCCGCGGCCCTGAACCGGGGCGAGGTCGACCTCTGGGACAATCCCGCCGGCGACCAGATCCCGCTGATCGAGAAGAACAAGGACATCGTCGTTTCCCCGCTGACGCCGTTCGGCAACATGGGCTTCCTTAGGACCAACGCGCTCTACCCGCCCTTCAACAATCCGAAGGCGCGCCTGGCCCTGGCCTACGCCTTCGACCAGCGCGACTTCCAGCGGGCGTCCAGCGGCGACGACGAACGCTGGTGGAAGGTCTGCTATTCCTTCTTCATCTGCGGCACGCCCTACGGCACCGAGTTCGGATCGGAAGCGGTGCGGAAGGTCGATCTCGCCAAGGCCCGCCAGCTGATGGCCGAGGCCGGCTACAAGGGCGAGAAGCTGATCATGATCACCACCAACGAGATCGCCGCCATCGGCGCGCTCGCCCAGGTGGCGACGGCGCGGCTGAAGGAGATCGGCGTCAACGTCGAGATGCAGGTCAACGACTGGGGTTCGGTGGTGACCCGCATGACCAAGAAGGACGAGCCGGACAAAGGCGGCTGGAACATGTTCACCAGCCGCGGCACCGCCTCCACATATCATCACCCACTGACCAACATCACCGCGGTGATGACCTGCGATGGGAAGAACTGGAACGGCTGGCCCTGCGACGAGGAGGCGGAGAAGCTGCGCAACCAGTTCATCCGCGAGCCCGACGAGGCGAAGCGGAGAGAGATCCTGAATCGCTTCCACGCGCGCCTGGTCGAGGTGCAGCCCTACGCGCTGCTCGGCAACTTCATGCCGCTCTACGCCTGGCGGAAGAATGTCGACGGCGTCGTGAAGGGCGCGATCCTGGCCTACTGGAACATCAGCAAGAGCTGACTTTTTTAACCCTCCCCCGCCGAAGGTGGGGGAGGGCAGGGTGGGGGCCGAGCGCAGCGAGGTTCGCTGATGCGCGGTGGAGTTGCCCGACCTCGCTTCGCTCGGCCCCCACCCCATCCCTCCCCCACGCCGATGGCACGGGGGAGGGGGCTCGAATTCAGAGTTCCATCACCCGGTGCCGCCGACGGTGATGCCGTCCATCAAGAGGGTCGGCTGGCCGACGCCGACCGGCACGCTCTGGCCTTCCTTGCCGCAGGTGCCGACGCCTGAGTCCATCCGCATGTCGTTGCCGACCATGCGGATTTTGGTCAGCGCGTCCGGGCCGTTGCCGGTCAGCATCGCGCCTTTGACGGCAGGGCCGACCTTGCCGTCCTCGATCAGGTAAGCCTCGGAGGCGGCGAAGACGAACTTGCCCGACGTGATGTCGACCTGGCCGCCGCTGAAGTCGACGGCGTAGAGGCCGCGCTTGACCGACTTGATGATCTCCTCCGGCGCGTGCGGCCCGGCCAGCATCAGCGTGTTGGTCATGCGCGGCATCGGCGAGGCGGCGAAGGACTCGCGCCGGCCGTTTCCGGTCGGGCGCATGCCCATCAGGCGCGCGTTCTGCCGGTCCTGCATGTAGCCCCGAAGGATGCCGTCCTCGATCAGGAGCGTGCGGCCGGACGGCGTGCCCTCGTCGTCGACGGTGATCGAGCCCCGCCGGTCGGTCAGCGTGCCGTCGTCGACCACGGTGACGCCGGGCGAAGCGACGCGCTGGCCCATCAAACCTGCGAAGGCCGAGGTCTTCTTGCGGTTGAAGTCGCCTTCGAGCCCATGGCCGACGGCCTCGTGCAGCATGACGCCGGTCCAGCCGGGGCCGAGCACCACCGGCATCTCGCCGGCGGGTGCGGCGACCGCCGTGAGGTTGACGGCGGCGCCGCGGATCGCCTCGTCGACGATCCCCTGCCAGCTTTCGGGCTGGAAATAGGCGTCGTAGGGGACGCGGCCGCCGCCCGATTCCGCCGCCGCCTCCTGACGGTCGCCCTCGCCTAGGATCAGGCTGACCGTGAGACGCACCATCGGGCGGATGTCGGTTTAGTTGTGACCCCGCTAGCCCAGTATGCCCGAGGCGCTACCTTTTGGCTGCCTTGTGACCCTGCGTTACATGGGGCATTTGGACTACCTTTGCAGTGTCCATCCGGCCATCGAGAATCGCCACCATCCGCGCGGACACTGCGCCTGCCGCAGCTACCAACGCCGCATCCGGGACATGCGCATATCGCGCTGTGACGCCCGGAACCTTGTGACCCAACAGCCCGGCAATCGTTAGCTCCGAGTAACCGCTCTCCGCAGCTAGAGCCGCGAAGGTGTGCCGCAACGTGTGCACGGTCACATCTTCAATCTTAGCCGCCTTGCAGAGGCGGCCGAGGACACGGGGCAAGCCGACCAGGTGGCCATCCCCGACGGTCGAAGGGAAAACCCACGGCGAGTCGCCATACTTGGACATTGCCGCGAGATGTTTCGCCGCGGTTTCTCCTATCGGCCGAAGCTGCGCGCCTTCCTTGGTGTCGCCAAACCGGATGCAGCGCGCAGGCGCATCGAGCCACGTCCGGGGCAAGCCAAGAATCTCGTTTCGGCGGCACCCGGTCAGCAGGAGAGCCCGAATAGCTCCCAAGGCCGTTGCACTCTCGGCCTTGGCTGCGACCATGGCCTTACTAAGTGCCTTGATCTCGGCCTCAGACAGGAAGCGACGGCTCTTTTCATCGGGAAACCGCTTCACCCCTCGCACCGGGTTCACGCTGATCAGCTTTTGACGCCTTGCAAACTCCAGAATTGTGCCCAGCATTCCGACAGTACGGGCAGCGACCCCGCGCCCGCCGGTTGCCACGCCACCGCGCCCCGAATCCTTCCTGGCCTTGGCTGTCTTGCCGGCCGCAATGTCGGCCTGCATTCGCACCACGTCCTCACTGGTCAGTCCCGCGACCGAATGTCGGCCAAGCAGCGGTTTGACATGAGTCTCAATCCGGCTGCCATCCATCGCCAGCGTGGACGCTTTCACCCAGTCTGCCGCCATCTTGAGGTAGAGGTCGCAAAGCTCGGAAACGGTGATCGTTCCTCGGATCTTCCGCCGCTCGGCGGAAGGATCGCCACCCTTTGCCACCTCAGCCAGCCTTAGCCGCGCTTCGGAACGCGCCTCCTCGGGTGCCAGCACCTCCACCTTGCCAATAACCAACCGGCGCGTACGGCCCTCGCCAGTGCGATACTGGACGAGGTAGGACGCAATTCCGCTCTTCTTCATCCGAATGCCAAACCCCTTGATCGCCCCATCGCCCGCGTCCCAAACGAACACGTCGCGGCCCGAGGGATCGGGACGAAGGCTCTCGACAAGTCGCTTAGTGATCTTCGGCATGGGTTCCTCGAACTCTGCTTCCCCGGCCATCAGCTTGCTTCAGGGAAGCCCCGGGGAAGCCGGGGGAAGCAAGCGAAAGTAGAGACCGGAAAGGACCGGAACCCAAGAGTATAGCTATAATGGCCTTAGATCAATACGATTTCGTCGTTTTTACATTCTGGGGAAGCAGCGGGAACCAGCCCGGCCTAACCTTGCCAAGGTTGGGGTCGAGGGTTCGAATCCCTTCGCCCGCTCCAATCTGAAGTCGTTGAGAAATCAGCGATTTTAGGCAACGCGATAGATCCCCAAAATTGCCGAACAACAGAGCTGTCACACGTGGGTCACACCGTGGAACAGCTATGGCTACGATACGCAAGCGCGGGAAGAAATATCAGGTCCAGGTTCGGCGCAGAGGCCAGCCCGCGATCAGCCGTTCGTTCGCCGTTCGTACCGATGCCTTGGTTTGGGCTCGTACGACGGAGCGGAGGGCGGATTTAGGTGAGATAGGCCCAGCGACAACCGACCTAAAGACCCTGGGCGACCTCATCAGGCGCTATATCGCGGAAGTCCTCCCCGCTAAGCGCAGCGAATATGTTGAACGATATTTGATCGGCGCCGTGTTGCGCGACCCAATCTGCGATACCCCGATTGCGGCAATATCGCCCCGCGTCTGCGGGCAATGGAGGGACAAGAGGCTAGGCGAGGTCGGACCGGCAGCAGTCGCGAGGCAGCTCACAATTCTCCGGCATGTCTTCGAAATCGCACGCAAAGAATGGGCACTGCCAATTCAGCAAAACCCGGTCGCCCAGATCTCGAAGCCGCCGCTTCCACCGGCACGGGATCGGCGTCTCGGCCCTAATGAGCTTGGCGCGCTGGTTGCGGGGTGCCGAGCCTGCCTTGTTATTCGGCGTGCAAATTTGACCCCCTAGAGCGGGGGATCGGCGTCCAAATTTGACCCCCTGATGTGCGGCTGTTGCAGACTACCCGCCTTTCCAGAAAGCGGGTGGTCGGGGGATGCTGATCGTGGAGACGATTGCGCGTATCCGGCGCGAGTTCTTCGTCAAGGGCAAGCCGATCAAGGAGATCGTCCGCGACCTGCGGGTTTCGCGGAACACGGTGCGGAAGGTGCTGCGCTCTGGTGCGACGTCGTTCGAGTACGAGCGCGACGTTCAGCCTCTGCCGAAGCTGGGGCGATGGCGCGATGATCTCGATCGGCAGTTGCGGTCCAACGAGGCGAAGGCGGCGCGCGAGCGTCTGACGCTGATCCGGATCTTCGAGGGATTGCGGGCTCTCGGATACGAGGGCGGCTACGACGCGGTCAGGCGCTATGCCCGGGCCTGGCGGCGGAGCCATGCCGCGACCACGGCCGATGCGTTCGTGCCGCTGACCTTCGCGCCGGGCGAGGCTTACCAGTTCGACTGGAGCCACGAGATCGTGCTGCTGGGCGGCACGACGGTGACGGTGAAGGTGGCCCATCTGCGTCTTTGCCACAGCCGCATGATGTTCGTGCGGAGCTATCCGCGCGAGACCCAGGAAATGGTCTTCGACGCCCACGACCGCGCCTTCGGCTTCTTCAGGGGCGCGTGCCGGCGCGGGCTGTACGACAACATGAAGACGGCGGTCGACACCGTTTTTCTCGGCAAGGACCGCGCCTATAACCGCCGCTTCCTGCAGCTCTGCGCCCACTATCTCGTCGAGCCGACCGCCTGCACGCCGGCGGCGAGCTGGGAGAAGGGGCAGGTCGAGAACCAGGTCGGCCTGGTGCGGGAGCGCTTCTTCACGCCTCGGCTCAGGTTCAAGAGCTACGAGGAGATGAACGGCTGGCTGCTCGACCAGTGCGTCGTCCATGCCAAGGCTCACCGCCACCCCGAGTTCACCGAGCAGACGATCTGGTCGGTGTTCGAGGCGGAGCGGCCGAAGCTCGTGCCCTATGCCGGGCGCTTCGACGGCTTCCACGCGCTCACCGCGTCGGTGTCGAAGACCTGCCTGGTGCGTTTCGACAACAACAAGTACTCGGTCATGGCCAAGGCGATCGGGCGGCCGATCGAGATCCACGCCTACGCCGACCGCATCGTCATCCGCCAAGACGGCGAGGTCGTCGGCGAGCACTCGCGCTGCTTCGGGCGCAACCAGACGGTCTACGACCCTTGGCACTACGTGCCGGTGCTGGCCAGGAAGCCGGGAGCGCTGAGGAACGGCGCGCCATTCAAGAACTGGGTGCTGCCCGCCGCGATCGATCGGGTCCGACGAAAGCTCGCCGGCGCCGAGGATGGCGACCGCCAGATGGTGCACATCCTCACGGCCGTGCTGATCGACGGTCTTGCCATGGTCGAAACCGCATGCGCCGAAGCGCTGCACCAGGGCGTCCACTCGAGCGACGTCGTCCTCAACATCCTGGCCCGCCAGCGCGATCCGGTGGCGCCGATGGCCATCCTCACCCCGGACGCGCTCAGGCTCAGGCACGAACCCCTGGCCGATTGCGCCCGCTACGACAACTTGCGGAGGGTCGGTTGATGGAACGCACCGAGATTCTCGACCTCATGGCCGAGCTGAAGCTCTTCGGCATGCAAGGCGCCTTCGACGAGGTCGTCGCCAACGGCCTGAAGCGCAAGCACGATCCGCAGCGCATCTTCGGCGATCTCCTCAAGGCCGAGATCGCCGAGAAGCAGGCGCGCTCGACCAAGTACCAGCTCACCATCGCCAAGCTGCCGCTGGCCAAGGACCTGACCGACTTCGGCTTCGAGGGCACACCGGTCAACGAGGCGCTCGTGCGCGACCTTGCCGCCGGCGGCTTCGTCGGCCAGCAGCGCAACGTGGTGCTGGTCGGTGGAACCGGCACGGGCAAGACCCACATCGCCATAGCGATCGCCCGCAGCTGTATCCGCAGCGGCGCCCGCGGGCGGTTCTTCAACGTCGTCGACCTCGTCAACCGCCTGGAGACCGAAACCCGCGGCGGCCGGCAGGGCCGGCTCGCCGATCTGCTCACCCGCATGGACCTCGTCGTCCTCGACGAACTCGGCTATCTGCCCTTCGCCCAGTCCGGCGGCCAGCTCCTCTTCCACCTGGTCAGTCGCCTCTACGAGCGCACCTCGGTCATCGTCACCACCAACCTCGCCTTCGGCGAATGGCCGAATGTCTTCGGCGACGCCAAGATGACCACGGCGCTGCTCGACCGGCTCACCCATCACTGCGACATCGTCGAGACCGGCAACGAAAGCTGGCGCCTCAAGAACCGCGCCTGATCCCCCCGCCCCAGACCCCACCCCCGGGCTTGCCCAGGTGGGTTCACAGGGTACCTCCCGCGCGCCGCTCCGCCAGCCCCATGGGAGGCGCTGCGCAGCGCGCGGGCCCCTCCTGTGCACTACCTGGACAAGCCCTCCAACCAGCTCAAAGAGGGGTCAAAATTGGACGCCGATCAGGGGTCAACTTTGCACGCCGATTGACAGGCGTCCGGGTCGAGCTTGCACCGGCGGGCACGGCTCGATCAATCTGCTTCGCCTCCTCTCCTCCGACCGCGAGTCCGACATGCCCCGCCTCCTCCGCCTCGCCGCCGCGCAGATGGGTCCGACCCAAAGAGCGGACCCGCGATCTCACACGCTCGCGCGACTGATCGCGCTCCTGGAGAAGGCCGCGGCGGCGGGCGCGACCTTCGTCGTCTTCCCGGAGCTGGCGTTCACCACGTTCTTTCCGCGCTGGCTCCTGACCGATGCCGAGCTGGACGCGTATTTCGAGCGCACGCTGCCGGGGCCGGCGACGCAAGCGTTGTTCGATCGAGCGCGCGAGCTGCGTGTCGGATTCCATGTGGGCTATGCGGAGCTGACGCCGGAGGGAAAGCGCTTCAACGCCGCGGTCATCGTCGGCCGCGACGGCCGCATTCTCTCCAGATATCGCAAGACGCATCTGCCGGGCACCCATGAGCCCCGGCCGGGCGGCGGCCCGCAGCAGCTCGAGAAGCGCTACTTCGCCTATGGCGACCTCGGCTTTCGGGCGTTCCGCGCGCCCGACGATCTCGGCCCGGGCATCCTCGGCATGATGATCTGCAACGACCGGCGCTGGCCGGAGGCCTGGCGGGTGCTGGGATTGCAGGGCGTCGAGCTGGTGGTGCTCGGATACAACTCCGCCGCCTACGACCCCTACGGACGCGACAACGAGGACGCGCGGCTCCGCACCTTCCATTCCCAGCTCGTGGCGCAGGCGAACGCTTACATGAACTCCACTTGGGCGGTCGCGGTGGCGAAGGCCGGCGAGGAAGACGGCTACGGCCTCATCGGCGGCTCCTGCATCGTCGATCCCCAGGGGCGTATCGTCGCGGAAGCAAAGACGCTGGCGGACGAGGTATTGGTCGCCGACGTCGATCTGGATGCGTGCGCGCACGGGAAGAAGATGATGTTCGATTTCGGCGCGCACCGGCGGATCGGCGCGTACGGTGCGATTACGAGCCGGGTCGGCGTAGTGGAGCCGGAGTAGGTAAGGCCGCGGAGGATCGAGGCCACGGACCCTCGCCTACTCCGGCCGCCGCTTGCCTTTCGGCAGGTTCACCACCAACAACCAGCGGACCTCCGGACCGCCGAGCGGGAAGATCAGCCGCTCCCATTTCTTCACGTTCACCGTCATCGGCGGCGCGTGCAGGCTGTGGATGACGATTTTCCTCGAGATCGCCACCTCGTACAGCGCGGAGAAGAATTTGAAGATCCCATCCGGAAACTCGCTCGCCAGCCGCCGGGTCATGTCCTGGCCGTAACTGGCGGCGACGTCCGCACCGTAGACGCGGTAGCGGTAGTCGAATCTGAGCGCGTCGACCCTGAGGACTTCCAGCAACATGAGGTTACGGATCAGCGGCGCCACCTCCGGATACGCGAGGATCTCCTCCCCCGCCCGCGGCTTGCTGTTGGCGAGATCGTCGCGCCAGCGCCGGAACAACGCGCGCAGGCGTATGTCATCGACGTCGACCACCCTCGGCTCGTAGGTGACGTCCGCCGGGCCGGGAAGGCCGGGGAACCGCTTCTTGTGGACTTCGCGCGACATCCGTTCTCCGCCGTCATCACGATATCGACGATCGGCGCCCGCCGCGGCTCAATCGTTCCTGAACCTGATCAGCTTGATGTACCCGCCGATACCCGCGTCGTCGACGCCGACCGGCTCGAGCCCGGCGGTGGCGACCAACGCGGAGAGCCTTAAGTCGGAGCGGAGGGCGACGGCGCGGGTCGCCGGCGCCACCAGGCGGTCGAAGGCGGCGACCACGCCGGCCTCCGCGGCGATGTGGTTGACCACCAGCACGAGGCCGCCGGGAACGCAGACGCGCTTCAGCTCATCGAACAGCCGCGCCATGTCCGGCACCACGGTCGCGACGTACATGGCGACCACCGCCCCGAAGTGGGCGTCGGGGAAGCTCATGTTCTGGGCGTCCATCTCCAGGAGCGCCCGGACCTGCGGCAGGCCCGCCCCCCGCGCCCGTGCCCGCGCCAGCATCTCCGGCGAGAGGTCGATGCCGGTGACGTCCAGGTCCGCCCGGTAGTGCGGCAGCGAGCGGCCGGTGCCGACGCCGACCTCGAGCACGGAGCCGGCGTCGCTGGCGTTGACCGCGTCCACCGCCATCCGCCGGCCGCGGTCGAGCAGCGGGCCGAAAACCGCGTCATAGACCCGGGCGCCCTTGCCGTAGAGGCGCCGGATCAGGTCGTGGTCCATGGGCGGAGCGGCGAGGAGCCGGTCAGGCGCCGAGGCGAGCCGGATCGGCCGGCGCCGTGTTGCGGAAATGGATCAGCCGCCAGTAGCCGCCGAGGTTGACCCGCCTGACCTGCACGATCTGCAGGCGCGCGCCGTCGGCGAGATGCATGAGGCGCACCTCCGGGCGAAAGCCGATGACCTCGGCGAAGGGCCGGCAGGCCTGCTCGATCATCCGGAGCGGGCCGCCGGAGGAGGCGAAATGGTTGACCACGACGATGTCGCCGCCGGGGACGCAGACCCGCTTCATCTCCGAGATCAGCTTGATCGGGTCGGAGACCACGGAGGCGACATGCATGGCCACCACCGCATCGAAGCTGCGGTCGGCGAAGGCCATGTTCATCGCGTCCATCTCCAGGAGCGCGGCGACGTTGGGCAGGCGCTTGCGGCGGACCCGCGTCTTCGCCCGCTTCAACATCTCCGGCGAGGCGTCGATGCCGACGACCCACGCGTCCCGGCGGTAAAGCGGCAGCGCCAGGCCGGTGCCGACGCCGACGTCGAGGATACGCTGGTGGGCGCGCTTGTTGGCGAGCGCCACCGCGTCCTTGCGCCCGGAATGGAAGATCGCGCCCTCCAGGACGTCGTAGAGCGGGGAGAGGCGGCGGTAGCTGGCGCGGATGTTGGGGAGGCTGTCCATGCGAGTCGGGCGGTCAGGCGGGGATAAGGGTCTCGGACGGACGGCGCGGCTCAACGAGCCGAGCCCAATGTCATCACAGATTCGGGAGCTTAGGAAGGGCGAAACGGTGTTTCGCGCGATATAGTCGCCGCATATGGACCCTTTGCGCGACCTTTATTCGGCCAAGCCGGCCGGGTATTTCGCCAATGCCCGGGATCGCGAGGTGGTGCCGCTTCTGGCCGGGCCGGTCGGCCGCGCGCTCGAGCTCGGCTGCGGCGAGGGGGCGACCCTTGCGCGCCTGAAGGAGCAAGGACTCGTCGGCTGGGCGGCGGGAATCGAGATCCAGGCCGAGGCGGCCGACCGGGCCCGGGACCGCCTCGACCAGGTCATTTGCGGCAACGTCGAGACGCTGGACGACCGGGTGCTGCCCCGGGATCTCGACCTCATCCTCTGCCTCGACGTGCTGGAGCATCTGGTCGACCCGTGGGCGGTGGTCCGCCGGCTCGCCGGCCGGCTCCGCCCGGGAGGCGCGATCGTCGCCTGCCTCCCCAATCTCCGCCATGTCGGGACGCTGCTGCCGTTGGTTCTCAACGGGCGTTTCGACTACGCCGAGTCCGGCACCCTCGATCGCGGCCACCTCCGCTTCTTCACCCGGTCGTCGGCCCGCGACCTGTTCGAGCAGGCCGGCCTCGCTATCGTCCGCATCGAGGCGCCGGTATCAGGCAAATCGGCGCTGCTGGATACGCTCACCCTCGGGCTCGCCCGCGACCTCTGCGCCTATCGCTATATGATCCGGGCCGAGGTCAGGTGATCGTCGGCGCGCTCCTCAGCACCGCGGCGAGCCAGGCGGCCAACCTCGCCGGCGCCATGATCGTCGCCCGCGCCCTCCTGCCGGAGGGGCGGGGCGACCTCGCCCTGGTCGTGCTGTGGCCGATGCTGGCCGCCCAAGTCGCCTCGCTTTCCTTGAACGAGGCGCTGCTGGTGCTGACGGCGTCGGGCCGGGGCGATCCCCGGCGCCTGGTTGCGACCGGGCTCTGGGCGACGCTCGCGCTGGCCGTCCTCGCCGCAACGGTCGCCGGGGTCGGGCTGGCGCCTCGGGCGCTGGCGCTCCGTCCGGACGAGGTCAAGGAGGCCGGCCGGCTCTGCCTCTGGCTGGTGCCGGCGACGCTGCTCTCGACCTTCTTCCTGGACGCGCTGCGCGGCCGCCTCGACCACGGCGGCTGGGTGGTCCTGCGCACCGTGCAGGCGCTCGCCTACCTCGCCGGCACGCTCGCGGCCTGGCGGCTCGGCGGCGACCTTTGGAGCTTCGCGCTCGCCTTCGTCGCCTCGCACGGGCTTGCGCTCGCCGCGGCCGGGCTCCGCCTCGCCTGGATCGGCGGCCTCTCGCTCGCCGCCCCCGATTCCCTCTCCGCGCGTCCGCTGGTGGCGCTCGGACTTCGCCTCCATGCCGGATTCGTCGTCCAGGTCATGAGCGGGCGGGTCGACCTGATCGCGATCTCTCTCCTTCTCGACCCGGCCTCGCTCGGCCTCTACGCCGCGGCGATGACCTTGATCCTAGGCGTGCTGCAGCTCTGTCAGTCGGTCTCGCAGTCGGCCTTCCCTAAGCTGCTCGCCATCTCCGATCCGGGCGGGCGGGCGCGCCACGTCCGCCATACGCTCGGCCTCGTCACCGGTGGCGTGGCCCTCGCCGCGGCGCTGCTCTTCGTGCTGGCGGACGTCGTCGTCCGTCTCCTCTTCGGGGCGGCCTTCGCACCGGCGGCCGACCTCGTCCGCCTGCTGCTTGTCGGCATCCTCCCCCACGCCACGCGCGAGGTGTTCATGCTCGCCCTCAAGGCCGACGGACGGCCGCTCGCGGTCGGCCGGACCGAGGCGCTCGGCCTCGGCTTCTTCGTCCTGGCGCTGGCGCTGCTGGTGCCGCGCTATGGGGCATCCGGCGCCGCCACGGGTTATGCGGCGACCCAATGGCTGATCGCGCTCGCCCTCGCCTGGCAGAGCCGCGGCCTGCTCATGACACGCGGCGGCTGAACAGCACTTTGTCGATGCGCCGGCCGCCCATGTCGGTGTCCAGCACCTCGATCCGCCAGTCGCCGAGCTCGGCCGCATCGCCCTCGTTGGGGATCCGCTTCAGGAGATCGAGCACCAGTCCGGCGACGGTGTGGAAGCGGCCTTCGGACTCGATGCTGAGGCCGAGCGCCGCCTCGACCTCATCGATGGTGGCGCTGCCTTCGACCAGATAGGAGCCATCGCTTCGGCGCGTCACGCTCGGCGTCACCTCGCCGTACTCGCCGGTGAGGTCGCCGGCGATCGCCTCGACGATGTCGGTCAGAGTCAGCATCCCCTCGAAGCCGCCGAACTCGTCGACGACGAAGGCGATATGCACCGGGCTCCGCTTCATCGCCTCGAGGGCGTCCAGGATCGAGCTGCGGTCGGGCAGGAACAGCGGCTGGCGCATCGCCTCGGCGATGTCGATCGACGCGCCGCTGAGGACGCGGACGAGCAGGTCCTTCGTCTGGACGATGCCGAGCGGCTCGTCGAGATTGCCGTCGCGGATGACGACGATGCGCGAATACGGGATCGTCTTCAGCTCCTCGCGCACCGTCGCCGGATCGTCGGCGATGTCGACCCAGGCGACGTCTCGCCGGGGCGTCATGATCCCGGCGACCGGACGGTCGGCGAGACGCAGGAGGCGGGTCATCATGTCTCGGCCGGCGAGGTCGATGACCCCGGCCTCGGCGCCTTCGGCGATGACCGTCTTCATCTCCTCGGCGGTCATGCCGCGGGCCGCGTCCTCGCGTACGCCGGCGAGCCGGAGCAGCGCAGCGGCCGAGGCGCCGAGCAACATGACGAAGGGTCGCCCGAACGCCGCCATCGCCGCCAGCGGCCGCGCCAGGCGGGCGGCGATCGCGTCGGCATGGACCAGCGCAATTCGCTTCGGCGCCAGCTCGCCGATCACCGGCGAGGCATAGGTGATGGCGATCACCACCAGGCCGAAGGCGACCGAGTGGCCGTAAGTGGCGATCCAGGCGACGCCGTCGAGCCAGTCGCCGAGCTTGGCGGCGAGCGTCGCGCCCGAGAAGGCGCCGGCGAGGATGCCGATAAGCGTGATGCCGACCTGGACGACAGAGAGAAAGCGGCCGGGGTCGTCCTTGAGCCGGAGCGCGGCGGCAGCGCCCCGGTCCCCGGCCTCGGCCATCGCGGCAAGCCGGGGCCGCCGGGACGACACGATGGCCATCTCGGACATCGCGAATACGCCGTTGAGGACAATCAAGAGGAAGACGATCGATAGCTCGATGCCGATCATGAGTCCTTGCCTGTCGGCCGACATCCGGCCCAATGCCCGCAAGAATATCAGGCTGGAGGACAAATGCGCGGGTCGGGAGCGCGCGTTGCCGGATCCCGCTTCCGCCCGGGCGGATTCGCAAGATCGCGAAAGGATCGGTCGCTACGACATCATTTTCATAAAATGATGGACGAAACCCCTCGGACATCGCGCCTCGACGCGCCGCCTTCCCCTCCCTATTCTCCCGACCGATGGCCGCGCTTCCCCGCCTCGATATCGTCGTCGTCAACTGGAACTCGGGTCCCCAGCTCCGCCGATGCCTCGAGTCGATCGTGCCGGTCGACCGCACGGGATTCGCGCTGGCGCGGGTGGTCGTCGTCGACAATGGCTCGGTCGACGCCTCGCTCGCCGGCGCCCGCGGCCTCGACCTGCCGCTGACGGCGATCGAGCTCGGCCTCAACGCCGGCTTCGCCGCCGCCTGCAACGCGGGCGCCCGCGGCTCGACCGCCGACTACGTGCTCTTCCTCAATCCGGACGCGGCGCTCTACCCGGACTCGCTGTCGGCGCCGATCCGGTTCCTGGAGGCGCCGGAGAACGGCGAGGTCGGCATCCTCGGGGTCCAGCTGGTCGACGACCGGGGCGAGGTCAGCCGGACCTGCGCCAACTTCCTTCGGCCCCGCCACGTCATCGCGCACACGACCGGCCTCAACCACCTGGCGCCGCATCTGTTCCCGCAGCACTTCATGATCGACTTCGACCACCGCTCGAGCCGCTTCGTCGACCAGGTGATGGGCGCCTTCTTCCTGATGCGCCGCAAGGTGCTGGAGGCGCTCGGCGGCTGGGACGAGCGCTTCTTCGTCTATCTCGAGGACGTCGATCTCGCCTATCGCGCGAAGAAACACGGCTGGCTCTCCTACTTCTTCGCCGAGGCGCGCGCCTACCATCGCGGCGGCGGCGTCTCGCGCCAGGTCAAGGCGGCGCGTCTCTTCTATAGCCTGCGGAGCCGCATCCTCTATGCCTTCAAGCATTTCCATCCGCTGGTCGCGGTGCTGCTGCTTCTCGGCACGCTGTTCGTCGAGCCCCTGACCCGCCTCGTCTATGCCGCGCTCGGCAACTCGCCGACCACCGGCGGCGAGACGCTGAAGGCCTATTGGCTGCTCATTCGCGACCTGCCCTTCGTCCTCTCCCTGGCCTGGACCCTACGCCACCATGCGGATACTTCTGCTCGCGCGCTACGGCCGGCTGGGCGCTAGCAGCCGCGTCCGCTTCGCGCAGTTCCTGCCGCACCTGAAGGCGGCCGGGCACGAGGTCGTGTCGGAGCCGCTGTTCGACGACGACTACCTGACCTCGCTCTACGACGAGGGTAAGCGCCAGACCACCGCCGTGCTCGCCGCCTATGCCAACCGGCTCGGCGTCATCCGCACGCGCGGGCACTATGACCTCGTGTGGATGGAGAAAGAGGCGCTGCCGTGGCTGCCGGCCTCCTTCGAGGCCTGGCTGCTGCGCGGCGGGCCGCCGATCGTGGTCGACTACGACGATGCCGTGTTCCACCGCTACGACCGGCACCCGAGCTCGCTGATCCGCGGCATGCTCTCGAACAAGATCGACCGGGTGATGGAGGCGGCCGCGCTGGTCGTCGCCGGCAACGACTATCTCGCCGAGCGCGCCCGAGAGGCCGGGGCCCGGCGAGTCGTCGTGCTGCCGACCGTCGTCGATCTCGACCGCTACGCCGCACCGCCGCCGAAGAACGACGAGCCGCCGGTCATCGGCTGGATCGGCACGCCCTTGACCGGCGGATACCTCGCGGAGATCCGGGAAGTGCTTGCGGGATTCGCCGAAACCGGCGCGGCCAAGCTCGTCCTGATCGGCGCCGGCGACCAGGTGTTGCCGGGCATGACGGCCGAGCGCCTGCCCTGGCACGAGGACAGCGAGGCGGCGGACATCGCCAAGCTCGATATCGGCATCATGCCGATCCCGGACGAGCCGTTCGAGCGCGGCAAATGCGGCTACAAGCTGATCCAGTACATGGCCCAGGCGCGTCCGGTGGTGGCCTCGCCGGTCGGGGTCAACGTCAAGCTGGTGAACGAGAGTCGCGGCGGCTTCCTCGCCGGCAGCGCGCGGGAATGGCGGGACGCCCTCTCGAAGCTGATCTCCGATTCCGATCTCCGCCGGCGCATGGGCAGGGACGGACGGCGCACGGTCCAGGCCAAGTACTGCGTCGACGTGATCGCGCCGGAGCTGATCCGCCTCTTTCGCGAGGTCGCGGCTCAGGCGCCGAGCGCGCGCCGGTAGACCTCGAGCGTCGCCGCGGCGACGGCGACGTCCGTGTGCTCGGTCTCCACGATCGAGCGCGCCCGCCGGCCGAGGCGGCGGCGAAGGTCGGCGTCGCCGGCGAGCTTCTCCAACGCGTCGGCCAGCGCCGCCGGATTCCCGGGCGGCACCACCAGGCCGTTGACGCCGTCCAAGACCAGCTCGCGGCAGCCGGGCACGTCGGTCGTCACCAGCGGTCGCGCTGAGGCACCGGCTTCGAGCAGGCTCTTGGGGATCCCCTCGCCGCCGCGCGACGGCTGGACGGCAATGTGCGCCTCGGCCCAGACCGCCGGAATGTCGCTCCGCTGGCCCCACCATTCGACGATCTTCTCGGCGACCCAGCTTTCGATCTGCTCGCGCCGGATCGCCGTCGGATTGTCGGGATCGGGCGATCCCACCAGCACGACACGCAGCGGCACGCCCCGGGCCTTGAGCAGGCGAGCGGCCTCGACCAGATCGGCGACGCCCTTGAGTCCGACCAGGCGGGAGACCATCGCCGCGATGGGCACGCCGGCCGCCTCCGGCTTCGGCGCGAAACGCCCGATGTCGACGCCGGAACCGCGGATCAGCACGGTGCGGCCCTCCGCACCGATGCCGGCGGCCCTGAGCGTCGCGAGGTCGTCGGCGTTCTGCACGAGGGTCCAGGCGCGCCGGCCCGCAAGCAGCCGGCGGAGCGCCAGCGTCACCGGTCCGCGAAGCAGCGCGGCCGCATCGGCGGCGCCGCCGTAGAGGAAGCCCAAGCCGGTCAGCGCGTTCACCACCACGGGCACGCGTGCGAGCGAGGCGGCGATCGAGCCGAAGACCACCGGCTTCAGGGACAGGTGATGGACGATGTCCGGCCGCTCCCGCCGATAGACGCCGACGAGGTCGAGGATCGCCGCAGCGTCGGCGAGCGGGTTACGCAACCCACGGCGGAGCCGAATGGGAATCAGCGCGAAGCCCTCGGCCTCGATCGCCGGCCCGTGGTCGCCGACGCGCGTCGCCACGATCACGCGATAGCCGGCATCGCGCGCCGCCCGCGCCAAGGTCATCCGGTGCGAGACGAAGAAGAAATCCTCGGATGAGAGGAAGAGGAGGGTGCGGTTCACGCGCACATCTCGCGGGGGAAGTACGACCACGGTCCCTCGCTTCGTGCCGTAACGCTCCCGGTACAATTGCTACGCAATTGACCTGCCGCGTTCCGCCGCTCGGGGCTTACATCGGAATCCCGAGCGGGACGACGCGGCAGTTCGATGGCAAAGCCATCGTAACGGGAGCGTCGGACCACCAAGCGAGGGACCGTGATCTTTGCTTCCCCCGTCCGAGGTGGGAGAAGGTTCCGAATGCTCACGCCCACCGCTGGCTCCACGCCTGGAACATCAACACGCACCAGAGCCGGTGCTGGTGGTTCTGCCGGCCGGCGAGATGATCCTCCCAGGCGGCGCGGATCGGATCGGCATCGAGCGCGGGATGCAGCGCGCCCGCCGCCAGCAGCGGCTCGGCCCAGTCGCGCAAGGGGCCGCGCAGCCAGTCGGCGAGCGGGAGGGCGAATCCGGTCTTGGGCCGGTCGGTCAACGCGCGCGGCACGTAGCGCTCGAGCACGCGGCGGAGCGCCCACTTTCCGGACGAGCCGCGGACGCGCATGGAACGCGGCAACCGCCACGCCAGCTCGACCAGGCGATAATCGAGCAGCGGTGCCCGTGTCTCCAATCCCACCGCCATGCTGGCGCGGTCCACTTTTACGAGGATGTCGTCGGGAAGGTAGTCGAGAGAATCCCTGAGCTGCATCCGCTCCAGCGGATCGGCGAGCGCGGCGCCCGGCGGCGCCGGCGGCGGATATGGCGCGGCGACCGGCGGAAGCTGCCATTGGGTCAGGAGGCGCTCGTGCATGGCATCCGCGTCCTCGGCGCCGAGGATGCCGGCGAGCTTCTGCATCGTGTCGCCGATCTCGCGCGGCCTCACCGACTCCGGCAGGAACGACGCCGCTCGATCCCAGAACGACGGCGGCACGCCGGCAGCGAGGCTCGCCACGACGCCGCGCACGCTCTTCGGCAGATCGAGGACCGCGCCCATCTGCGCCAGCGCGACGTGGCGGTTGTATCCGGCGAAGACCTCGTCGCCGCCGTCGCCCGAGAGCGCGACGACGACATGCGCGCGGGCGAGCCGGCTCACCATGTAAGTGGGAACCTGCGAGGAGTCCGCGAAGGGCTCGTCGTAGATCTGGGCCATGTCCGGCACCAGCGCCAGCGCGTCCGCCGCCGTCGCCGTGAGTGTCACGTGGTCGGTGCCGAGGTGGCGCGCCACCGCCTCGGCATGGCCGGACTCATCGTGGCTCGCCTCGCCGAAGCCGATGGTGAAGCTCTTCACCTTGGCCGTCGACGTCGCCTGCATGACAGCGGCGACCGTCGAGGAGTCGATGCCGCCGGAGAGCAGCACGCCGAGCGGCCGGTCGGAGATCGTCGCCCGCGAGACGGCGTCGCGCAGCAGCGCGTCCAGGCGCTCGACCGCTTCCTCTTCGGAGCTGAACGCCGCGCGCGGCCGCGCCGCGACTTCGGCCAGGCTCCAATAGGGTTCGACATCCGCCGGCTTGCCCGGTGCCAGCGTCAGGATGTGCCCGGGCGGCAGCTTCTTCACGCCGGCGTAAATGGTGAGCGGGGCCGGCACATAGGCGCGGCGGAAGAAATGCGAGAGCGCTTGCGCGTCGATCGCGGCGGGACAGTCCGGGTGCGCACGGAGCGCCTTCAGCTCCGAGCCGAAGAGGAAGAGGCCGTTCGCCTCGCTGTAGTGAACGGGCTTCTCGCCCAGGCGGTCGCGGGCCAGCGTCAGCGTGCGGTTTTCACGGTCCCAAAGCGTGATCGCGAACATGCCGACGAGACGCTGGATCGCCGCCTTCGGTCCCCACTGGCCGACCGCCGCCAGCATGACCTCGGTATCGGACGTGCTCTGGAAGCGGTGGCCGAGGCCTGAGAGCTCGGCCTTCAGCTCACGGTAGTTGTAGATCTCGCCGTTGTAGACGGCGACGAAGCGCCCGTCGGCCGAGGCCATCGGCTGATGCCCGCCGGGCGAGAGATCGATGATGGCGAGCCGCCGGAAGCCCAGCGCCGCGCCCGCCTCTGAGTCGACCCAGTCGCCGTCGTCGTCGGGCCCGCGATGGCGGATGGCGTCCATCATCGCGCGAACGCGCGCCGTCAGCGTCTCCGCCGACGCGCCCCGCCGATCGACCATGCCGACGATGCCGCACATACCGGCCGAACATATCAGGTCGGACGGCGGCAGCCGAGGCGGGACGACGGTCAGACGGAGTCTAGAAACGCGCCCAAGATCGGGTTGACCAGGTCCGGCCGGGTGAGCGGCGCCATGTGCCCGCCCTCGCCGATCTCCTGGAACGACCAGTTGGGGAAGGTGTCGCGCAGCACCTCGATGGCTTCGTGCGTGACCAGACGGCCTCCGGTGCATCGTATCAGCAGCGTCCGCGCTGTCACCGTCGCGAACATGTCGGCCGTGTGCGGCTCGTTGAGCGAATCCCACTCGTAGTAGTTCGGCCGGATCTGCTGGGCGATGATCCGCCGGCGATCCTCGGGCGTCGCCGCCCACGCACCATCGCCATTGAAGAAATCGATGAACCGCTCGGCCAGCGCCTCCCAGGCGCCCCCGCCGCCCAACCTTTTCACGTCGTCGTGCAGCCCGCGGGCTTCGGCCGCGGCGTCGGTCCGGCCATGCGCCCGCAAGAGGTGCGGCACCATCGGCTCGAATACGGCGAGGTGGGAGACGCGCTCGCCCAGCACCGAGGCCGCACGGAGCGCGACGCCGCCGCCCCAGGAGTGGCCGACCAGCCGGAGCGGCCCGTCGAGGTCGTCGGCGACCGCCAGCAGCACCCTTGCCGCATCGAGCAGGGTCTGCGTGCCGTCGACCGTCCACGGCGTCGTCTCGCCGTACCCCATGAGGTTGGGCGCCAGCACGCGGTAGCGGCCTTTGAGCTGCTCGATCAGCCGCCGCCACTGCCGGTTGCCGCTGACCGAACTGTGCGCCAGCAAGACCGGCGGCCCGCTGCCCTCGTCGATGAGATCGACGACGAGCCCGGCGCGCTCGATCACCGGCATGGCAGCGATCCTTTGCCGTCGTCGTCCGGCCCGCGACGGCGGATCGCCAAGCTTATGGCGCGGCCGTCCGCCGTCAGCACCTCCGCCGGCGCGCACCTTCGATCGACGATGCCGACGATACCGCACATGCGGGCGGACCATATCAGGTCGGCCGGCGGCGCTCCTCATCCGCTCCCCTCGTGCATCGCTACCCGTGCACCCCGCGACTATCCTCCGGCGCCTCGGCGCGCTCGGTCATGCCGTAGTCCCTGACGACGCCGGCGATCCTCAGGCGATAGTCGCGGAAGGTCCCGCCCCTCCCCTTCGCCTGGGCCGCGCGGTGCGGCTCGAGGTTGCGCCAGGCCTTCACCGACGCTTCGTCCCGCCAGTACGACAGCGAAAGCAGCTTGCCGGGCTCGCTCAAGCTCTCGAAGCGCTCGATCGAGAGGAAGCCGTCGATGGAGGCGAGCAGCGGGCGGAGGCCGGCGGCGATGTCGAGGTATTCCTGGCGGCGTTCCGCGGTGGGCCAGACTTCGAAGATGACGGCGATCATCGGCGTCTCACTCCCCTTCAGGCGACGTCCTCGACCAGGCGGAGGAACGTGCGCTCCTCGGAGAGTATGAAACGCTGCGCCTTAGCGAACTCGAAGTTTGCGTTGCCCTCCTTGTCCGCCTTGAGCCGGGCCCGATAGACCTCGTAGGCCGCCAGGCTCTCACACGAGATCAGCGCCCAAGCGATGTTGTCGGTGCCCTCATGGGGAAGGAAATAGCCCAGGAGATCGCCGCCGCAGCGCGGGATGATCCGAAGCCAGGCCTGGGCGTACTTCTCGAAGGCGTCCTTCTGGAACGGGTCGATGACGTAGCGGATCTGGACGGTGACGGTCATTTAGGGTCTCTCCGGGGGCGTTGGCGGCCCGGAGACGCTATTCGGAGGGGCGGCGCCGACGCTTCGGTCCCGGCCGAAGCTTGCGGGGCGCCCCCGATTTGATATCATTGCCATCAATGATATCAGGAGGCATGGATGCCCAAGAGCATGACCGTCCGCAACATCGACGACGAGGTCTACGCCAAGATCCGCCAGCGCGCCGCCCGCCACGGGCGGTCGACCGAAGCGGAGGTGAGGGAGATTTTGCAAGCGACGGCGGCTTCGGAGCCGAACGGCGACTTCTGGGAACGCGCTGCCAAGTTGCGGGAGTCGATGAAGGGCCGCGTCCATACCCCCTCGGAGGTCCTGATGCGCGAGGGGCGGGACGAGCGATGAGGCCGATATCGGAACGGGGCTATGTCGTCGACGCCTCCGTCATCATCAAATGGTTCGCCGAGGAGCCGTTGAGCGCCGCCGCCCTTTCGCTGCGGTCGACGCCGCTGCATGCCCCCGATCTGCTGCTGCCGGATTGCGCGGAGATCCTCTGGAAGAAGGGCCGGCGGCACGAGATGAGCAATGAACAGATCGATGAGGCTGCCGATCTGCTCCAGCATGCCGATATCGGGCTCCACCCGACCCAGCCGCTGATCGAGCAGATCCTGGGATTCGCCCGCGATCTCGGCCACCCGACCCGCGACTGCGTCTATCTGGCGACCGCTTGGCTCCTCGAACTTCCTCTGGTGACAGCCGACATACGGTTCGTCAGCCTCGTCCGGACGGCGTCGACCGAACGAACCACATTGCCGACTGTCCTTTCCCTCGCGGTGTTCGCCCTCTAATCCCCCTCCCCGCCTTGCCCCCTCTCGCGCCCGCGTGATATAGGCCGGGCGCCGTTGCAATCCCTTGAAATCCGGCCGGTCATGGACATCCAGGCGACCTCGATCCCCGAGGTCAAGATCATCGCGCCGCGCAAATTCGGCGACGCGCGGGGCTTCTTCTCGGAGACCTACAACCAACGGGCCTTCCACGAGGCCGGCATCCGCGACGCCTGGATCCAGGACAACCACTCGCTCTCAGGGCCGAAGGGCACCGTGCGCGGGCTGCATTTCCAGACAGCACCCTTTGCCCAGGCCAAGCTGGTGCGGGTGATCCGGGGCGCCATCCTGGATGTCGCGGTCGACATCCGCCGGGGCTCGCCGACCTATGGCCAGCACATCGCCTGCGAAATCTCGGCCGAGGCGTGGAACCAGATCTACGTGCCGGCCGGATTCGCCCACGGCTTCTGCACGCTCACCCCCGACGCCGAGGTCCTCTACAAGGTGACGGCGCTCTACAGCAAAGAGAACGACTTCGGCCTTCTCTGGAACGACCCCGCGCTCGGCATCGACTGGCCGGTGACGGCGGCGACCGCGCTGCTCTCGGACAAGGACAAGGTGCAGCCGACGCTCGCCGACCTGCCGGCACATTTTACGTACAGCGCGCCATGAGCACGATCCTCGTCACCGGCGGCGCCGGCTTCATCGGCTCGGCCGTCGTCCGCCAGCTCCTGGCCGAAGGCGTCGCCAAGGTCGTCAACCTCGACAAGCTGACCTATGCGGCGAACCTGGCTTCGCTGCCGGGCGCCGATCGCGATCCCCGCTACGTGCTGGAGCGGGTCGACATCTGCGATTCCGCCGAGGTCGCCGGCGTCTTCGCCCAGCACAAGCCCGATGCGGTGATGCATCTCGCCGCCGAGAGCCATGTCGACCGCTCGATCGACGCGCCGGGCGAGTTCATCCACACCAACGTCATCGGCACCTTCAACCTGCTGCAATCGGCCCTCGAGCATTGGCGCGGGCTCGACGGCGCGGCGAAAGAACGCTTCCGCTTCCTCCACGTCTCGACCGACGAGGTCTACGGCTCGCTCGGGCCGACCGGCGCCTTCACCGAAGATTCGCGCTACGACCCGCATTCGCCCTACTCGGCATCGAAGGCGTCGTCCGATCACCTGGCGCGCGCCTGGTACGACACCTATGGCCTGCCGGTGATCGTCACCAACTGCTCCAACAACTACGGCCCCTACCAGTTTCCGGAAAAGCTGATCCCGCTGATGGTGCTGAAAGCGGTCGCCGGCAAGAAGCTGCCGGTCTACGGCAAGGGCGACAACGTCCGCGACTGGCTCTACGTCGAGGACCACGCGGCTGCGCTGCGCCTTGCGGTATCGAAGGGCCGGCCGGGCGAGACGTACAACATCGGCGGCCGCGCCGAGATGCAGAACATCGAGGTGGTGCGCACCATCTGCCGGCTCGTCGACGAGCTGCGCCCCGGCAACCGGCCGCGCGAGGATCTCATCTCCTACGTCGCCGACCGCCCGGGCCACGACCAGCGCTACGCCATCGACGCCGCCAAGATCGAGCGCGAGCTGGGATGGAAGCCGTCCGAGACCTTCAAGACCGGCATCCGCCGGACCGTCGAGTGGTATCTGGCTGGGGAATCCTGGTGGCGCCCGATCCTGGAGCGCCGCTACCAGGGCGAACGCCTCGGCCTCAAGCCGTGAGGCTGCTCCTCACCGGCGGCTCGGGCCAGGTCGGCGAGGCGCTCCGGCGGCTCGGGCCCGGACTGGGCGTGACGGTGAGCGCGCCCGGCCGCGACATGCTCGATCTCGCGACGCCAGACACCATCCACCTTCCCGACGACATCGACGCGGTCGTCAGCGCCGGCGCCTACACCGCCGTCGACAAGGCGGAGAGCGAGCCGGGCCTCGCCGAGGCCGTGAACGCGGTGGCGCCGGGCATGCTGGCGGGAGAGGCGGCGAAGCGCCGTGTCCCGATCGTGCATCTGTCGACCGACTACGTCTTCGACGGCACCAAGACCGGCGCTTACGTCGAGACCGATCCGGTGAACCCCTTGTCGGTCTACGGCCGCACCAAGGCGGCGGGCGAGCGTGCCGTCGCCGCCGCCAATCCCCGGCACGCGATCCTCCGGACGAGCTGGGTCTACGCCGCTCACGGCAGCAACTTCGTCAAGACCATGCTGCGATTAGGCAGGGAGCGGGATCTCTTGAAGGTCGTCGACGACCAGACCGGCGCCCCGACCTCGGCCGACGACATCGCGCGCGCGGCGATCGCCGTCCTTCGCGGTCTCGGCGACGGCAAGCCCGCCGGCACCTACCACTACGCGGCCGAGGGCGCGACCACCTGGCACGGGCTCGCGAGCGCGATCTGGGCCAAGGCCGGACCCCGGCTCGGCCGCGCTCCCAGGATCGATGCCATCCCGACCTCGGGCTACCCGACGCCGGCGAAACGGCCGATGAACTCGCGGCTCGACTGCGCCAAGATCGTCGCCACCTTCGCCGCCGTCCGCCGTCCGTGGGAGCAGGCGCTGGACGAGACGCTCTCCCGCCTCCTAGAAGACAAGTCATGAAAGGCATCATCCTCGCCGGCGGCAGCGGCACGCGGCTGCATCCCCTGACCCTTGCGGTCTCCAAGCAGCTCCTGCCGGTCAACGACAAGCCGATGATCTACTACCCGCTGGCGACGCTGATGCTGGCCGGCATCCAGGACGTGCTGATCATCACCACGCCCGAGGACCAGGCCGCCTTCCAGCGCCTGCTCGGCGATGGCCGGCAATGGGGCATCCGCCTCTCCTACGCCGTGCAGCCGGTGCCGAACGGCCTCGCCCAGGCCTTCGTCATCGGCCGCGACTTCCTTGCCGGCGGCAAGGCGGCCCTCGTGCTCGGCGACAACATCTTCTTCGGCCACGGCCTGACCGAGTCCCTCACCCGGGCGGCGGCCGAAGATGCGGGCGCCACGGTGTTCGGCTACTGGGTCCGCGACCCCGAGCGCTACGGCGTCGTCGCCTTCGACGAGGCCGGCAAGCCGTCCTCGATCGAGGAGAAGCCGAAGCAGCCGAAGAGCCACTGGGCGGTGACCGGCCTCTACTTCTACGACGCCCGCATCTGCGACATCGCCACCAAGATCCGGCCGTCGGCCCGCGGCGAGTACGAGATCACCGACGTCAACCGCACCTATCTGGAGATGGGCGCCCTCAAGGTCGAGAAGCTCGGCCGGGGATTCGCCTGGCTCGATACCGGCACCTTCGACTCGCTTCTCCAGGCGGGCGAGTTCGTGCGCGCGGTCGAGGAGCGCCAGGGCCTCAAGATCGCCTGCCCCGAAGAGATCGCCTTCCACCAGGGCTGGATCGACGCCCAGCAGATGAAGAAGCTGGCCGAGCCGCTGCTCAAGTCGGGCTACGGCACCTACCTCCTCGGCGTCCTCGCCGACCATACGTAGAGAAGCCACATGCATTCCTACCGCACGCACACCTGCACCCAGCTCCGCGCCGCCCAGGTCGGCCAGACCGTGCGCCTCTCCGGCTGGCTCCACCGCAAGCGCGACCACGGCCAGCTCCTGTTCATCGATCTTCGCGACCACTACGGCCTCACCCAATGCGTGACCAACGCCTCCAAGCCGGTGTTCAAGGACGTCGAGGCGACGCGGGTCGAGAGCGTGGTGACGGTGACGGGCCGCGTGGTCAAGCGCTCGCCCGAGACGGTGAACGCCCAGATCCCGACCGGCGAGGTCGAGGTCGTCATCGACGATTTCACCATTCAATCTGCCGCCGAGCTGGTGCCGCTCCAGGTCAACGCCCAGGAGGATGCCGGCGAGGAGACGCGGCTGCGCTACCGCTTCCTCGATCTTCGCCGCGAGCGCATCCACAAGAACATCCTGCTCCGCAGCAAGGTGATCGCGTCCATCCGCCGGCGGATGATCGACCAGGGCTTCACCGAGTTCCAGACGCCGATCCTGACCGCCTCCAGCCCCGAGGGTGCCCGCGACTTCCTGGTGCCGAGCCGCTTGCATCCCGGCAAGTTCTACGCGCTGCCGCAGGCGCCCCAGCAGTTCAAGCAGCTGCTGATGATCGCCGGCTTCGACCGCTACTTCCAGATCGCGCCGTGCTTTCGCGACGAGGACAGCCGCGCCGACCGCTCGCCCGGCGAGTTCTACCAGCTCGACTTCGAGATGAGCTTCGTCACGCAAGAGGACGTCTTCGCCGCGATCGAGCCGGTGATGGCGGGCGTGTTCGAGGAGTTCGCCGACAGCCGCCGGGTGACCAAGCCGCCGTTTCCGCGCATCCCCTACGCCGAGTCGATGCTGAAATACGGCAACGACAAGCCGGATCTGCGCAACCCGCTGGTGATCGCCGACGTGACGGAGGTGTTCGAGGGCTCGGGCTTCGGCATCTTCGCCAAGGCGATCGACAAGGGCGGCGTGGTCCGCGGCATCCCGGCGCCGAAGACCGCCGAGAAGCCGCGCAGCTTCTTCGACAAGATGAACGACTGGGCCCGCGAGCAGGGGTTCCCGGGCTTGGGCTACATCGTCTTCGAGAAGGGCGAAGCCAAGGGGCCGATCGCCAAGTTCCTGGATGCCGGGCGGCTGGCGAAGCTCAAGGCCGCGACGGGAGCCGGCGACGGCGACGCCGTCTTCTTCTCCGCCGGCAAATCCTCCGACGCGGCGAGACTGGCGGGACTGGCGCGGACGCGCATCGGCGCCGAGCTCGGCCTGGTCGAGCAGAAGGCCTTCCGCTTCTGCTGGATCGTCGACTTCCCGATGTACGAGAAGGACGAGCAGACCGGGGCCATCGGCTTCAGCCACAACCCGTTCTCGATGCCTCAAGGGGGTCTGGACGCGCTCAACTCGAAGGACCCGCTCGACGTGCTGGCCTTCCAGTACGACATCGTCTGCAACGGCGTCGAGCTCTCCTCCGGCGCCATCCGCAACCACAAGCCGGAGATCATGCTGAAGGCCTTCGAGATCGCGGGATACGGGCCCGAGGTGGTGGAGAAGAAGTTCGGCGGCATGCTGAACGCGTTCCGCTACGGCGCGCCGCCGCACGGCGGCTCGGCGCCCGGAATCGACCGCATCGTCATGCTGATCGCCGAGGAGCCCAACATCCGCGAGGTCATCGTCTTCCCGATGAACCAGCGGGCCGAGGACCTGATGATGGGCGCGCCCAGCGAGGTGACGGAGAAACAGCTCCGCGAGCTGTCGATCCGCGTCGTGATGCCGCCGAAGACGTGAGGCGGGCGTCTATTCGGCCGCGCGCGACGGCGCGTGTCGACGCATCAGCCTGAGCGCCTCGGCGACGACATCAGGGTGATCCGAGGCGTGCTGGATGTCGTAGCCGACCGGCTCGCCGTCCGCGCCGAGGTCGATGACCAGGTCGCGCGCATCGTCCACCTGGCTGTCGACGCCCGTGTCCGGCCGCAGCTTGACGTACATGCTGTCGGTCACCGGGTCGTAGACGATATTTTTGTCTTGATTCCCGGGTCTCTCATAGAGACGGCGAAGATATTCTTCACGGCCCATTATTGGGAAATCAGCAAGATTGCGCAGTAGGGCGTCCGCCACATCGCGAGCGAGGATACGCGCACGACTGCGGTGCTCTGGAGTCAGTCGCGTTGTCATCTTTCTACCGTGAACGTAGTCGCCTCTCAGCTGGAAGAGCTGTTTGTACTCCTCGTCGACGTTCAAATTCGCCGTTAGTGCCCTAGCTCTATGGCTAATAATCTTGCGCCCGTCACCAATCTCCAGCTTCATGGCAGCTTCGATAGAGATCATGTGACTCAGGAATTCGTCGACACCTTATTCTTTGTGCGCCTTCACCATGAAGTGCGCTACGAGTGGATTGACAATGAGAGGACCTTCGGCTGCGACTCTTCGTTCCACGTCCGACCATATTGACCATACTCGACGGGTATGGTCCTCAAGATCATCGAGCTTTTCCGGATTAAGATACCTTTGTAGGGGGCGCTCACTCTCTACAACGTCATAGGTTGAGCCGTAGGCGTATGGTTCCCATGTCAAGTCATCAGCGGATGGGAATTGCCTTTGATCGGCAAATGGATCGGAGCTGGCGCTGTAGATCCACGGCACTTTGAACGCGCGCCAATCTCCCCTCGCATCAAGAGCTTGTTCCCACGGGAAGAGCGTCAATGCGAAGAGTGCCTTGTCGACCGCGGCACCCCATACGGGTTGGTGCGGATCGACGTGATTTCACGAATCTAAAATGACCTCATACAGCGGCCAAACGCGCGACTGCACGCTGTCAACCGAACAATTCTCACGAACGATCAGCCACGTAAATTCCGCAAACCGCTGGATGTCTGAAACTGGATTCAGATGATGCCGAAGCAGACGACGAGTTCCAATCAGATCGCCCAAGGCCGGTGCTGAAAGTGTCGACACCGAGCAGTCGCCGAAGCTTAATGCTGGGATATCGCCTGCTTGATCCAATGGCACCAGGTGGACGACTTCGAAACGAGTTTTAGTGAAGCCATCGTGGATGACTCGCGCCACGTCTGCTCCAGACGGATAGGCTTTGTCGTCGAACCAAGGCGCCCCGGTATAGCGAAGCGCATTTTGGAGCCCGGACAGCAGGAGTGACTGGTCGAATGACGACTTCACGGGATGCCTGCCGCCGGCACTGCCGTACAGTTCGGTGCAAACTCTGACAAGTTCGCCGAATTCGAATTCGTGCCACCACCCGCGCCCGAATGAATGTCCTTTCTGCCAAAGCGCTTCTATCGCATCAACAAGAGGCGCAGGGACGAGCGACGTCATTGCTATTTTCCTTTCGCCCACCGTGCAAACTCACGATAGACCCGGTCGTCATTGCGCGGGCCGAGGATCGCGACGAACACCTCGTCGCCCTCGATCCGGTAGATGACGCGATACTCGCCGACATCGATGCGAAGCCAGCCGGTGAAGCCCTTGAGGGGCCGGCAGTCATGGGGCGTCGCATCGACGGAGAGGGCGAGAATCCTCTCGGCGAGTTGTGCCTGAGCGCGATTACTCAGCCGCGACAGCGATTTTGCGGCGGCGCGATTGAGCCGGACGTTTCTTCGCCGTCTCGGCCCGCTTGGTCCGCCGGGCGGTGCCTCTGCCGACCCCGCGCCCATCCGTCTCTCCCATCATCCGGCGCAACATGGTGGCCGATTCTTCAATCGAAAGGTAGTCGCTCTCGGCGTGCGCCCGCTCCGCCGCCGTCCCCCAGACGAGGTCGGATTCCTTCCGGAGAAGCGCGAAGGCGCGTGCCGAAAGCAAGACGAGATCCGGCCGGCCGTTCCGGGTGATGACGACCGGACCGGCACGCGCCTCGTCGGCGACGTCGCCGAGGCGGTTCTTCAGGTCCGTCGCGGTGAATTTGAGCATGACGCAACTCCGGTCGCGGTGGCATGTATGGGGCCCGATCATAGCCTAATTAGCTAATTTAGCTACTTACACATGACGCCCCCGCCCCGCCCGGCCGCCATCCTCTTCGACCTCGACGACACGCTCATCTCCTATTCGGGCGAGCGGCGCGAGGCGTGGGCGGAGACGCTCGCCCCTCTCGCCGATCGGCTCGGGGGGCGCGGCGTCGACGACGTCTTCAAGGCGATGGACGCCGAGATGCGCTGGTTCTGGTCGGAGCCCCGACGTCACCGCGAGGGCCGGCTCGACATGCAGGCGGCGCGGCTTCGGATCTGCGCCGGCGGCTTCGCCCGTCTCGGCATCGCCGACGCGGCGCTGACCCACGAGGTCGCCCTCGCCTTCCACGCCAACCGCGAGAAGCGCATCCGCCTCTTCGACGACGCGCACCGCGTGCTCGACACGCTCAAGGCCTCCGGCTTTCGGCTCGGCCTGATCACCAACGGCGAGGCCGGGGCGCAGCGTGGCAAGGTCGAGCGCTTCGAGCTCGGCCCCCGCTTCCACCACATCCAGATCGAGGGTGAGCTGGGGCTCGGCAAACCGGAACCGGCCGCCTATGCGCATGCGCTGGGGAGGCTGGAGGCGACGGCGGCCGAGACCTGGATCGTCGGCGACAATCTCGAATGGGAGGTCGCCGTGCCGCAGCGCCTGGGCTTCGCCCGCGCCATCTGGTTCGACGGCCATGGCCGCGGCCTGCCGGCGAAATCCGAGGTGCGTCCGACGCACAGCCTCGGCCTGCTCCGCGACCTCCTGCCGATGGTGGGGCTGGCGGCGGTGTGAACCACGCGCAGACATTGCGGCCGCCTGAAAATTCTTGCGGCCGTTAACCCGGCCTCAAGGATTGGTGCGGATACTGGCGTCATGTCGCCCCCCATCGCCTTTCCCGCCTGCCTCAACAGCCTGTTCGCGCTGTGGAACACCAAGCGCGGCCGTCGGGCGATGCCGTCTCGTCACGACTTCCGGACGGCCGAGCTCGAGCCCTGGCTGGCCGAGCTGCACCTCGTCGCCGTCCGCCCGGAAGGGCTCCGTTTCATCGTCTTCGCGCCCGGTCCGGCGACCCGCTACGGCGCCGAGATGACCGGCCGCTACGTCGCCGACCTCGAGCCTCGGAGCATGGCCGACGAGGTCGAGCACGCTTATCTCGCCGCAGCCGAGACCCGCACCCCGGTGTTCGGGGCCCGGGTCCCCCAGGGTCTCGGCAGCCAGCGTCAGAGCTGGTCGCGCCTGATCCTGCCCCTGTCCGAGGATGGGCTCGCGGTCGATCGTCTGTTCGTGGCGGTCTGGGACGGCGGCATCGGCGTCGGTGCGCGTAGCCCCGCCGCCAAGTCGATTCTCACCTCCAAATGGATTCTGGCGGAGGCGTTCGAATTCGATCTTGCGCAGCCCGTCCCCACCTCCCCCCGGGTCGGGAAGATCGCCGCCCAGGCGAAGTAGCGGCGAGCACCGGTCTCGTTCTTCCGTCGGCGTTTGTCGTCGTGTGTCCTCCCGTCTACCTCCTCGAAGGCCTTGCGGTCTCTCCGCCGGGCCTTCTTTTTCGCGCTCCCTGTTCTTGCCCGGCCTTGCCGGGCCGCCTGAAAAAAATTTGCGGCCGTTAACCCGATCTCAAGGATTGACGCCGATACTGACGTCATGTCCATCGCCGCCGCCCCCTCCCCCCGGGCTGCGGAGATGGCCGGCGCAGCCGAGTACGGTGATCGCCGGGTTCGTTGTTCAAGTCGTGCTTATTGTCGTGTGTCCTCCCATCTACCCCCTTGAAGGCCCTGCGCCCCCCGCCGGGCCTTCTTTTTTCGCGCTCCCTGTTCGTGCTCGGCCTTGCCGCGCCGCCTGAAAAAAATTTTGCCGCGGTTAACCCGATCTCAAAGATTGATTCCGATACTGGCGTCATGTCCCTGGCCGGCGCAGCCGAATACGGTGATCGCCGGTCTCGTTTTTTAGCGTGCGTTTACGACAACAGAAGCTGTGAGAGGCGCGTGATGAACTTCTCAATCCGTGTCAGGCTGCTGACATCGCTTGCGTTGATGTTCCTGTCCCTGATTGTGATCGGCGGTTACGGCTGGCTGGCGCTCGGCCAGTCCAACGCGGGCCTGACGGCGATGTATGTAGACCGAGTGATGCCGCTCCGCGACCTCAAGGCGGTCGCCGACGCCTACGCCGTCAACATCGTCGACACCGCGCACAAGGCCCGCAACGGCAACATCGACATCGCCGAAGCCCTGTCGAACGTCGCGGATGCGCGCGCCACGCTCGCCAAGCACTGGGCGTCCTACGAAAAATCAGACAAGGGAACCGCCGAGAAGAAACTCGCCGAAGAGACGCTGACGCTGATGACGGCGGCGGACCGCGAAGTCACGACCTTGCACGACATTCTCACCTCGAGGAACCCGGCGGCGCTCGACCGCTTCGTCGTCGACCGGCTGTACCCGGCAATCGATCCGGTTTCGTCGGCCGTCGAAAAGCTGGTGTTCCTGCAGCTCAACGAGGCCCAGAAGCTCGACGCCGACGCAAAGGCTCGGTTCGACAGCGCGCGCCGCATCATGCTCGCCGCCGTGCTGCTGGCGATTTCCATTGCCGTATTCGCCGGCTTCACCACCGTGGTGCATGTGACGCGACCGGTCACCGCGATGGCCGCCGCGATGCGCCGGCTGGCGGGCGGCGACATGACCGCCGACGTGCCCGCCATCGGCCGCAAGGACGAGATCGGCGACATGGCCGGCGCGGTGCAGATCTTCAAGGACAACATGATCGAGAACGGCCGTCTGAGTGCCGACCAGGTCGACCTCGAGCAGCGCACCGATGCCGAGCGCCGCAAGGCGCTGCTCGACCTCGCGGACACGCTCGAAGCCAGTGTTGGCGGCATCGCCAATTCGATCTCCTCGCAAGCAGGCGACATGCTGGCCACCGCCCAGTCGATGGCGCGGGCATCCGACGACACGGCCCAGCAGGCGACCGCGGCCGCCACCGCGTCCGAGGAAGCCTCGGCGAACGTCCAGACCGTCGCGTCGGCGACCGAAGAGCTGACCGGGTCCGTTGCCGAGGTCGGCAGGCAGGTCGAACGGTCGACCCGCATCGCTGGCCAGGCGGTCGAGGAGGCCGAAGCCACCAACGCCGCCATCAAAGGGCTGGTCGAGATGGCGCAGAACGTCGACAACGTGGTCAAGATCATCAGCGACATCGCCGCCCAGACCAATCTTCTGGCGCTGAACGCGACGATCGAGGCGGCCCGCGCCGGCGAGGCCGGTAGGGGCTTCGCGGTCGTGGCCTCCGAGGTCAAAGCGCTGGCGAACCAGACGGCGAAGGCAACCGGGGACATCGGCAGCCAGATCAGCGCGATGCAGGACGCGACCGCCAACTCCGTCAGCCGTATCGAGAAGATCGGCACGACGATCGTCGAGCTGAACCAGATCGCCCAGACCATCGCCTCGTCGGTGGACGAGCAGGGCGCGGCGACGCGGGAGATCGCGCGCAACGTCCAGAATGCGTCGCGGGGAACCCAGGAAGTTTCGTCGAACATCGGCGTCGTCAGCCAGGCGGCCGGAGCGACCGGAGCGGCGGCGACTCAGGTGCAGGCCGCGTCGGGCGAACTGGCGAAGCTGGGCGCGAGCTTGAAGACCGAGGTCACCCGCATCCTCGCCGGCGTCCGCGCCGCCTAGCCGACAAGGGATCAGCCGCCGGCCGACCGGCCCGGCGACACGTCACGGCGGAAGGCCGTGAGAACGTCGCCGGACCAATCGTCGTTTCTTCGCGCCGGTGGCGCCTAGTCGGCCGCGAGTTCCATCTGGCGCAAGCACTCGATGTTGCCGAGCGTCCGCCAGCAGGCCGAGGCCGCCTCGGCGCCCTTGACCTGGAAGTGCTGGCGGAAGAACCGGCGGTGCTCGTCGTGCTCGTGGAAGGCCTGCGGCGTCAGCACGGCCGAGATCACGGGCACCGACGTGGCGAGCTGCACCTGCATCAATCCTGCGATCACCGCGTCGGAGACGAACTCGTGACGATAGATGCCGCCGTTGACCACGAGGCCGGCGGCGACCACCGCCAGATAGCGCCCGCTCTCGGCCAGCAGCTTCGCCTCCAGCGGGATCTCGAAGACGCCCGGCACCTCGTAGAGATCGATCCGGTCCTCCGGGTGACCGAGGCGGGCGATCTCCGTGACGAACGCCGTCCGGCATTCGTCGACGATGTCCTTGTGCCAACAGGACTGGACGAAGGCGATGCGGCCTTCGCCGGGATTGACGGTGGTCGGGTGGCGCTGATTCATCGGGCTTCCTTTCGGGTGAAGCGTTGAATCAGGGCGCACGGGCATGGTTCCGGAGGAGGCCGAAGCCTCGCCCGGGCATCCCGTTCTCTTTCATCCGGACTGTCACCGTCGGCTTCGGAATCGCACCGAATCTGCTGTCCTAAGGCGGTTTCGACAGAAACCGCCGAAGCGCTCGCGGGCTTGGACGATCGCTCGCCCTCACCGCCGGTGGGGACTTCCACCCCGCCCCGAGAACGTGCCGCCCGGGACATCCGGACGGCACGCGCACTATAGGCGAGGGCCGAGCGTCTTCAAACCTCGCCTTACCGCGACGACGCTGCGCGTCGCGTCAAGCGAGGTCGCGGACGCTAAGATGGTCGGACGTCACACCGCCGCCGAGCGCGGCAAGAGGCGCATTCACGGAACGGCGGACACGGGGGACACGGTGGATCACACGGGCAGGCCGGCGGGAGAGACCGAGGCCGACGGCCGCCGGCGGACGCGGCTCGGGATCGCCGTCGGTATCGCCATGGCGTTCGGCGCGGCATCGTCCTTCTCGGTCGCGCGCGGCGGCATCCTCCACGGCGTCCGGCCTGAGGACATCACGCTGCTGCGGTTTTTCGTCGCCGGCCTGATCTTCCTGCCGTTCGTCCTCTGGCGCGGCATCGGCAATCTCGCCGGCATCGGCTGGGGCCGCGGCCTCCTGCTGACGCTGACCGCCGGACCGTTCGCGGCCTTCCTGCAGGTCGGCGGCTATGTCTTCGCGCCCTTGGCCCATGGCGCGGTCCTGGTGCCGATGTCGGTGACCGTCTTCTGCTCGGTGGTGGCGGTCGTCTTGCTGAAGGAGCGGCACGGCCCGACCCACGTCGTCGGCACGTTCGGCATCCTGGCGGGCCTGACGCTCATCGGCGGCGAAGGCCTGATGTCCGGCGGCGCCGGCGTCTGGATCGGCGATCTCATGTTCATTGCCTCCGGCGCGCTCTGGGCCTCCTACACCATCCTGTTCCGCTACTGGCGCCTGGACGCTGTGGCGGGAATCGCGGTGGTCAGCGTGCTCTCGCTCGGAGTCATGCTGGTGGTCTATCCGCTGTTCTTCTCCGTCCCGCATCTGCTGGCGCTGCCGCTCAACGAGGTCCTGCTCCAGGGGCTGACGCAAGGACTCCTCAGCGGCACGCTGTCGACCATCGCCTACAACTGGATCGTCGTCCTGCTCGGCGCCGGCCGGGCCGTGCTGTTTCCAGCGCTCGTGCCCGGCCTCGCCATCCTCTTCGGCATCCCGATCCTCGGCGAGACGCCGACCCTGGTTCAGCTCCTCGGGCTGGCGTCGGCCATGATCGGGCTCCTGGTCGCGCTCGGCATTCTCCGCTGGCCCTGGCCGCGGTAGGATCGCCCGAACGTCTCGCCGGAGGAGTCAGAATGGAGATCGTACCGCTCGAAGCCGCGCTCGGGGTCGAAGTGAGGGGCATCGACGCCGCGACGGCGATCGACGCCGCCAGCTTCGCCAGGATGCGGAAGGCCTGGGCCGAGAACGGCCTCCTTTTGCTGCGCGGCCAGAAGATGGACGAGCCCAGCCTGGTCGCCTTCAGCCAGGGCTTCGGTCGACTCGAGGTGCCGCCGGCCTCGGCCGAGCGCAGCTACGGCGACGGCGGTGCCCGGCGGCCGGAGATCTGGGTCGTCTCCAACGTCGTGGTCGACGGCAAGGCGATCGGCGGCCTCGGTTACGGCGAGGCCGAGTGGCACACCGACATGTCCTATATCCCGGCGCCGCCGATGGCGAGCGTGCTGTACGCGGTCGAGGTTCCGCCGAGCGGCGGCGACACCCATTTCGCCAGCATGATCCAGGCCTATGCGACGCTGCCGGACGATCTCAAACGCGCCGTCGCCGGACGGACGGCCAGGCACGACTCCTCCTACACCAGCGTCGGCGAGCTCCGCCGCGGATCGAAGGAGATCGTCGATCCGAGGGACGCGCCCGGCGCCTCCCACCCGATCGTCCGCCTCCATCCGGAGACCGGCGTCCCCGCCCTCTATCTCGGCCGGCGGAAGAACGGCTACATCGACGGGCTCGCGCTGGAGGAGAGCGAGCGTTTGCTCGACCGCCTGTGGGCGCACGCGACCGATCCCAAGCTCGACTACGCGCATAAATGGCGGGCGGGCGATCTGCTGGTGTGGGACAACCGCTCGGTCATCCATCGCCGCGACGCCTTCGATCCGAAGACCCGCCGCATCATGCTCCGCACGCAGATCCAGGGCGAGGCGCCGCTGGCGGTGAAGGCGGCGTAGGAGCACGGACGATGACCGTCACCCTCTACGACCTCGCCGGCGCCGATCCGGCCCGCCGCTTCAGCCCCTATTGCTGGCGGATACGGATGGCGCTCGCGCATAAAGGGCTCGACGTCGACGCTCGCCCCTGGCGCTTCACCGAGAAGGATGCCATCGCCTTCTCCGGCCAAGGCCTGGTGCCGGTCATCGTCGATGGCGGCCGCGTCGTTGCCGATTCCTGGGAGATCGCCCGCTATCTGGAGGCGGCATATCCCGACCGCCCGTCGCTGTTCGCAGGCGCGGTGCAGCCGATCCGCTTCATCGCCTCGTGGACCGACCGGGTCGTGCAGCCTCAGATCGGCCGGATGATCATCGCCGACGTGGCGGCGATCCTCGACGACAAGGACCGCGCCTATTTCCGCGACAGCCGGGAGAAGCGGTTCGGGGCGATCTTGGAAGCGGTCCAGGCCGACCGCGACCAGCGCTTGGCCCCGTTCCGCCAGAGCCTGGAGCCGATCCGCGTCGTCCTCTCAGGATCGCCCTGGCTCGGCGGCGAGGCGCCGAGCTTCGCCGACTATGCCGTCTTCGGCGCCTTCCAATGGGCGCGCTGCTCGAGCCCGTTCCGGCTGCTCGCCGAGGACGACCCGATCTTCGCCTGGCACCGGCGGGTGCGCCGGCTCTTCGACGGCCTCGCCGACCAGGCGCCGGCGTTCGACTGAGGTCGGCGCCGCGACGCGCCGTCCGGCCTTAGAACAGCTTCCCCCCGTTCGGCACCTTGTGGTTCACCAAGACCAGTACCTCGTCCTTCACCGAGGCGACCTGTCTAGCGAAGCTGCGAGTGGTGGGAACGAAGGGGGTAGCTCTCGATCTTGGTCAGCTCCTCGCCACTCGTATGGGCCAGGAGCGAGAGCAGGCGGCCGGCGATCGCAGCCCAAGGCTGATCGAGGTCCACGGTCGCGACACGCACGCTATGCCCTTCAAGAGTGAAGTCGTCGTCGAGATGGTTTGCAACCGCTGGGTAGAGCAGAATTCCCTCGGCCGCCATACCGTCATGATTGGCCGCATCGTTCCTGAGGTAGGCCAAAAGCTGATAGAGGCGCTCGCTTCGCACCTTTGTCGCGGCAAACCTGCCGACAAGCGCATCACGATAGAATTTTGTATCGACAATGATACGTCGGCCAACTCCTTCCAAGACGATATCTGCCCGCATCGCCGGCAAGTGAGGATGTGCCAAGGTCTCTGTCGGCGCATCCCACTTGATCTCGACCTCGCCGGATGCAACTCGGAAGATCGTGGCTTCCACACGCCAAAAGTTTCGCACAAAAGCCTCAAAAAGCCGGCTCATGTGATCATCATTTTCCAGCGGATCGGCAAAGCGGCACCCGACGCCGCCTTCCACGGGTAGAGCCAGATCTGAAGCCAGACGGCAAAGATGCATCGCCAGATCATAACGCGCGGTGTTGCGATGAATCTGGACACCGCGAAATACCTCCGCGTTCAAAGGAACGACGGGGACATCGTACATTTGCCGCGCCAGGTCTTTGAGATCGGTGGCGAGTTCGCGATCGAGTCCTTCGGTTGCCGCGAGACGTGCCAAGGCGGCCTTGAGAACACGATTGGCCGGCGTATTGTGATCCTGCTCTGTGAATCGACACATCAGGCGCGGCGTTCGCTGCGCTATCAGCGGCAGGCTAGGTCCAAATGAGATGTGGCCACGGACGCCGGAGACCACCTGCTCGATCTCGCTGTAGCCTTTTTCAAGGCCCGACCGAAGAAGCCAACGTGTCGCCTGTATGAGAACATGAGCCAGCAGATTTGCAAAATTCTGCGGGTCTTCGCGACCCACCAGAAGAGACGGACCGAGTCGCGCCTGATTCCATGCATAGCAATAAAGGAAAAAGATGTTCCGGATTGGGATCGGGCGGGACACCGATTAGTCCCAGTCAGTGAGCTTTTTTCGCCAGCTGTCGACCGTCTCCTGGGAGTCGAACCAGTACTGTTCGAGAAGAGGCAGAATCTCAGTCTCTACGACGCGCGTGTACCAATCCTCCTCGCGCTCAGCGGCGGCGGGGCCATCCGTAAAAAAGCTGTGGCCAACGACGAAACCTCGGCCCAGCGCCTGGGTTTCCTCGATCGCGCGATTCAAGTCCTCCATCTTCGTTCGAATCCTCGACACCATCTCAGCCGTCACGCGCTTTCGAAGCAGCTCTTGTTCGAACGCCGTGCTGGAGAACGCTGGGCGCAGCGTGAAAAAGGCGAAGCGACGGCGAAGAGCGTAGTCGATCATGGCAAGCGAACGATCGGCCGTATTCATCAGTCCAAGCAAAAATACGTTGTCTGGCACATGAAAGTGGGGAGTCCCCTCCACGGCATAGACCAAAGGCATCTCGTATTCTCGTCCGCGCTTGTCGGGCTCGATCAGGACCATCAGCTCGCCAAGGATTCGGCCGAGATTGCCCCGGTTGAATTCATCGATGATCAGGACATGCGGTACCGAACGTCTCGCCGTGGCAGTCCGACAGAACCGCACAAACGGCCCGTCGCGAAGCGCGAAGCCGCCGCTCCCGTTCAAACGATAGCCCTGGACAAAGTCCTCATACGCAGTCGAGGGATGAAACTGCACGCGCATTACGGTCTGCTCGATATCTCCACCGATCAGCGCCTTCGCCAGTCGGCCCGCGACGAACGACTTCCCGACGCCGGGCGCTCCTTGGAGCACAATGTTTCTGCGGCTGCGCCAAACTGAGACGATACGGTCGAGCGTGTCCCGTTCTGCGAAGACATCGGCGAACGGGTCGGGCGCGTCGGTGGTCGACCGATCCTCCATCAACTCTCGTCTTGTCGATTCGGCGACCGCTTCTCCCGTCGCCGGCCGCGTCCCCGGGACTTCGGCATTCCACTCTTCTTGGATACCCGGCATGTAAAAGCTGAATTCGGTCGTCGCGCGTTCTGCTTCGAATCCTTTTCGAATCGCCAAGATTGCGCGATCGAGGTCGCAAGGTGTGCGGTCGCGAGGAGCCGCAGGATCCTGATCGCGTGCGAGCCGGTCTTTGAACGCGGCGTAGATGCTCCGCTTGTGGCTACCGCTGCAGATGCTTTCGAAAAACTCGGGATAGGTGAAGAAGAGAGGTGGTCCCGGTTCCTGAGACAGTTTGGCAGCCTGGCTAAGGTGGATCGGGTTGATATTTACGCTGCCAATTTATCCATCATGGGCTCGATAGCATAGGCCTCGTCGGGCGTGCTGCCGGCGAGCGAGGAGTGCGGCCGGTCGG
>SHVZ01000016.1 GCA_009694025.1 Alphaproteobacteria bacterium
CAACCGGTGCTCCGTCTTCGTCGAGCGCGCCAACCCTTCGAGCCGGGCACGCTCATCTTCCTTCAGTATGATCGGGGTCGCTTCAGGGATGCCTCTCGCCATGCCCCCTTGAATCACGACTCACGCTTCAGGCATAGCGGGTACTAGTTCCCTCCGCCGGAAGTCGGCTTCGCTTCCCGACCGCCTACCCGCCGGACTACCGTGGTTGCGCCCTCGGCCGGATCGGCCGCCCCTTCGGAGAGTCATCGATGCCCGCCTGGACCCGATCGCGCGTGAGCCTCCCGAACGACAGGGGCTTCGACCGCTGCCGGCTGGACAGCCGCCGCCCCGGCCTTCGCGTCGTCGTCTTCGGCGGGACCCACGGCGACGAGACCGAGGGGGTGCTCGCGGCCAACCGGCTGGCCGGTGCCGACCTCGCGCTCATGTCGGGCGTCCTCGAGGTCGTCCCGATCGTCCACGAGGCCGCTTATTTCAACGACACGCGGATAAGCCCGCTCGACGGCCGCGATCTCGCGCGCACCTTTCCCGGCGACCCCGCGGGCACGCCGACGCAGCAGCTCGCCCATGCGCTCCACACCCAGATCCTCGCCGGCGCCGATCTCCTGATCGACCTGCATACCGCCGGCAGCTACCTCGATATCCCCTATCTCACCGGCTACATCGACGACGGCCGCGACAAGAAGGGCCTCGGCGAACGGGCGGCGAAGGCGTTCGGCGCCGACTTCATCTGGCGTCATGAGACACGGGCGCCGGGGCGGACGCTCAGCGACATGGATGCGGCGATCTACACCGAGGCGCCGCTCCCCGGCCCGACCGACGCCGCCTTCGCCGACCGCTATTACGATGGCGTCCTCCGCGTGCTCGCCGAGCTCGGGATGCTCGACCGGTCGGCAGCGCCGAAGCCGGAGAAACCGTCGCGGCGGATCGTCAGCGGCGGCGACGTCGACAAGGACATGCAGCCGGTCGGCCGGGCGGGCCTGTTCATCCACAAGGTCAGGCACGGCGAGAAGGTCGCCAAGGGCCAGGTCCTCGGCCAGGTCATCGACGTCAGGGGCGCGGTGCTGGAGGAGATCCGCTCGCACTACGAGGGCTGGGTCGTCGTCCTCAAGCGCCGCCCGCACGTCAAGCCCGGCGACCAGGTCGTGGGCGTCGCCGTCGCCGACACCCGCCTCTAAGGGATCTCCGCCGTGAACGCCGCCTCGACGCGCATGCCGGCCTGCAAGGTCACGCCATAGGCGCGGCGGACCACCGGGTGGGTCCCGAAATACTCCTTCCACACCACGTTGACGGCGGCGATGTCGGCCAGGACGTCGTGAAGGTAGAGCCGTGCGGTGCAGATCGCGGCGCGGTCGACGCCCGCCTCCTTGAGCAGGAGGTCGAGCTGACGGAACGCCTCCTGCATCTCCGCCCCCGCCCCGCCCGGCACCGGCGCGCTCCGACCGTCGGGAACCCCGGTCACCACCGCCTCGAAGATCCGGCCGCCATGGACCACGGCGGAGCTGATCGGAAACGTCCGGTCGGAATCGATGAATCGCATCTCGTGACCCCTGGTCGGTTGGATGGCGGCGACGACCTCTACCCGATAATCCGCTCCATCGGAACGCCGGAATAGGACTTGGCATAGGCGTCGTCGGCCTCGCGCAGGCGCTCGACCAGCTGGAAGAGGATGCCGCCCGGACTCTTCAGGAAAGCCGCCTTCATCTCGCCATGTGCGGCAGCGATGTGCATGCGCGGATGGACCTCGCTTGCGCCCAGCGCTACCGCCCGGTCGGCCAGAGCCTTCATGTCCGTCACGTCCAGAACGAAGTGGGCGAGGCCCGGGCGCCCGTAAGCGCCGTCCACGGCCGGCGCCGTCGCCGGGTCCTCGTAACGGAGCCGCTCGGTCAGATGGAAATGGGTGCCGCCGAGCGTCATGTGGACGGTGATCGCCTCGCCGGCGCCGACCGGGCGGCGGTCGACAACCTCGACCTCGCCGCCGATCGCCCGGAAGAACGCGGCCTCGGCCAGCGGGTCGCGCACCTTCGATCCCAAGGCCCACAGGCTCTTGATCATCGGCGCGTCGGTCGCCATCGGTCGCCGCTCCCCTTGCCGCTGCCGGCGATCCTGCCCCGGATTGCGCCTCGGCAGAAGACCGGCGTCCCGATTCCCGCCTCCGCGCCGGTGGAGCCGCGGCGACGATGGCCGTACTCGTCACTCAACCCATTGAGGAGGCAGTGCTTTGGCCTTAACCAGGCATTTACCCGGGCGGAGTACAGTCACCGTCATGTCGGCCCGCCTGATCATCGCCCGCTCGCGTGTCCGCGCCGTCGCCGGAACGGCCTCGACGCTGGTTCTCCTCGGCGGCCTCATCGCCGCCGGCGCCGTGATCGTGCTTGCGGCCCTCGCGGTCGCCGGTTCGCTTGCCGGCAGCCTGTTCGTCTGGTCGAAGGCGAGCCAACGGATGCGCAAGGGCCCCTCCCTCTCCTAAGGGTGCGCCCCGTCGGGCGCTTGCAGAACGGCCCGGCCGCGCCAAGATCTCGGACATGGCCCGGACATCGCCTGCTCTCCTCGTCCTTGTCGGGCTGGCGACGCTTCCCGCCGCCGGCCAGGTCGCCCCTACCGACGACGCCCAGTTCCGTCGCCAGCAGGAGATCGGGCGCCTCGACGCCGCCCGCGAGAACGCGCGCATCGAGCGCGAGCGCAGCGGGCTCTCGAGCCCGGCACCGGCGGCCGGCCTCCGGTCCGACCCGGGATCGGTCCTCGACCGGCTGCGCCAGCAAAACCGACTCCACGACGAGCAGATGCGGATCGAACGGGAGGGCGACCGGCTACGCGCGGAACAGCAGCGCCAGGAGCGTGAGCGGATCTTCCAGCCGCTGCAGCCGTAAGAGCCCTTAGCCCCGGTCCTCCCACGCCGTTCGGCTGCGCTCGGAGAGCCCGCCCGCGTAGTAGCCCTGCATCGGCGGCTGGAACGCACGCTCCTCGAACGGCCTGAAGAGGGCGGCGAACAGGCCGCTGTCTCCGGCTATGGCGCCCCCGGCGATCAGCGCGGCATAGGCGTCGCGGTCCTTGAGCGTGTCCAGGCGGTCGCCCTTGTCGCCGCCGCTCATCAGCACCAGCATGACCAGGCGATAGCCGTTGGCGGCGGCGAGGTCGTGGAAGAAGGTCGGATGGTAGTTGTAGAAGCCGTGGTCGGGGCCGCCCTGGTGCGGCACCGCATGCAGCATGAGCCCGCCCGGGCGGGTCAGCGCATGGATCGAACGGAAGAGCTGGGCCTGGTCGAAGACGTGCTCGGAAGTGCCGAAGTTGGTGACGACGTCGAAGGTCTCGGTGACCGGCAGCGGCAGGTTCAGGTCATGCCGCCACGCCGTCGCCGTGCCGTTGAGGTCGATCGCCCGGTAGGTCGTGCAGTCGAACACCACGCGGTAGAGGAGCTTGGCGAGGTCGAAGGCGAAGGTCGGTGCCACGGCCGCCGTCAACGTCGCGGCTTCGGCTTCGACCTGGGCGACGCGGCCATCGTCGAGCCTGAGCAGGCGCGCGATCTCGGCCACGTCCCCGGCCTGGACGTTGCCGTAGAGGTTCTGCTCGCCGAGATCGAGCACCCGGGCGGTGCCGAGGTCGAACAGACCGGCCCGGCGCATCCGCACCAGGAGGCCGACGATGGTCTGGTTCAGCGCCATGCGCGAACGCCCCTCACGGCCGCCGGTAGAGGTTGATCGCCGTCTCTTGGTCGGTGCCAGGAACGACGGCGATCTCCGGCGGGAACACATAGCCCTGGAGACCGACGAAGCTGACGCCGGCGAGCGCCAGCACGTCGACGTCGTCGTTGACCCAGCCATGGGTGGTCGGGACCCAGCGCAGGCGCGCGTTGACCAGGAGGAACCGTCCCCCCGGACGGAGCGCGACGGCGATCGCCGGCAGGTCCTCGTCGGGCCGCTCGACGTGCTGGAGCACATAGCAGGCGAAGGCCGCATCGAAGCCGCCGCCCAAGGCCGGATCGGCCCGGAAGGCCTCGTAGGCAACGGCCGAGAACTTCGGCGATCCGACGTAGTCGGCCGCGAGCTTCCGCATGCCTTCGCTGATGTCGACGCCGACGACCCGGCAGCCGACGGTGTCGATCAGCCACTTCGACAGCCGGCCGAGGCCGCAGCCGAAATCGAGCACGCGGGACTCCGGCAGGACCCCGCAGGCGTGGCGGATGAGACCGCCGAACCAGGGCGTTTCCACCTGCCAGCGCTCCTTGAGCTGGGCCGCGTCGGCGGCGTGCAGGATGTGCCCTCGCGCCTCCTCCGGGGTCGCGACCTCGAAGAGGCGATGGCTGTAGCGGATGGGTTCGTCGGCCGGAGGCATCGGGCACCTGGATCGCAGTTCGGCGGCTGGCTCTCGTCGGCTGCGACTCTAGCGGGGAGTCGGCGCGCCCGTCACGGCCGCCGGTAGAGATGGAGCACGGTTTCGGCGTCGAGGCCGGGGAGGACGGCGATCTCCGGCGGGAACACGTAGCCCTCGACCCCGACGAAGCTGGCGTTCGCAAGGGCGACCACGTCGAAGTGATCGCGGGCCCAGCCCTGGGTGGTCGGGACCCAGCGCATCTGAGAATTCGCCAGGAGAAACCGCCCGCCCGGGCGGAGCGCGGCCGCGATCGCCGGCAGATCCTGATCGGGCCGCTCGACATGCTGGAGCACATAGCAGGCGAAGGCCGCGTCGAAGCCGCCGCCCCAGGCCGGATCGGCCCGGAAGGCCTCGTAGGCGACGGCCGAGAACTTCGCCGATCCGACGTAGTCGGCCGCGAGCTTCCGCATGCCTTCGCTGATGTCGACGCCGACGACCCGGCAGCCGACCGCGTCGATCAGCCACTTCGACAGACGGCCGAGGCCGCAGCCGAAATCGAGCACGCGGGACTCCGGTCCGAGCGCACAGGCATGACGGATCAGCCGGCCGAACCACGGCGTCTCCACGCTCCAGCGGCGCTCGACTTCGGTCGGGTCCTCGGCCTGCAGGATGATCGCGCGGGCCGCCTCGGCGGTGGCGACGTCGAAGACCTTGGGTGAGTAGCGCGGCGGCTCGTCGGGCTTCGGCATCACGCTCCTCGGCGCCGGGGTCGGGCGGCGGTGACGGGCGACGATGCCGATTCTAACCGACAAGCCTTTGTTCCGACACGGTCCAGGATGTACCCTTGGGGCCGTCGGGAAGCTGGGACGGAGACCCCGGCCGAAGACACATAAGGAGGGGACCCCCTAGCCATGCGCCAGAAGCTCGAGGGCCGCAAGGCCGAGACCATCGACCGCGTGGTCGAGATCGCCAAGGAGCGGCTCGGCGATTCAGGCAAGGCGGCCGAGGCCGAGGCCTTCGTCCGCCTGTTCTACCGCAACGTGCCGGCCGAGGACATGCAGGCCGAGGGCGCGCTCGACCTGTTCGGGGCGTCGATGGCGCTCTGGCGCTTCGCCGAGACCCGGGCCCCCGGCCAGCCGACGATCCGCGCCTACAATCCGCGCTTCGAAGAGGACGGCTGGCACTCGACCCATACCGTGGTCGAGATCGTCAACGACGACATGCCGTTCCTGGTCGACTCCGTGACCTCCGAGCTCAACCGGCGCGAGCTCGGCGTCCACCTGGTGATCCACCCGGTCGTCCCCGTCGTCCGCGACGCCAAGGGCAAGCGCAAGAGTCTCGGCAAGGAGCCCAAGGACGGCACGCCGGAATCGATGATGCAGATCCGGGTCACCGCCCGGAGCTCGGCCGATGCGCTCGACCAGATCCAGACCGCCCTCGCCTCGGTGCTGGCCGACGTCCGCGCCGCGGTCACCGACTGGCGGGCGATGCGGAAGAAGCTTCTGGACGTCGTCGCCCGCATCGAGGCGAACCCGCCGCCATTGGCGGCCGAGGAGATCAAGGAATCGCTCGAGTTCCTGCGCTGGCTCGAGGCCGACCACTTCACCTTCCTTGGATATCGCGACTTCGCCTACGAGACGGCGACGGGGCGCATGCAGGTCAACCCCGACTCCGGCCTCGGCGTCGTCCGCGATCCCGCCTTCCACGTCTTCGGCGGCATGCGCAACATCTCCGAGCTGCCGGCCGAGGTGCGCGCCGAGATCGAGCGGCCGCTCCTCATCAACATCGCCAAGGGCAACCGGCTGTCCTCGGTCCACCGTCCGGTCCTGCTCGACGTCGTCACCATCAAGGACATCGCCAAGGACGGCACCGTCGCCGGCCAGTGGCAGGCGGTCGGGCTGTTCACCTCGGTCGCCTACAACGAGAGCGTCCGCACGATCCCGCTGCTCCGCCACAAGGTGGCGGAGACCTTGAAGCGCGCCGGATTCGCGCCGGGATCGCACAACGGCAAGAACCTGGTCACCATCCTCGAGGCGTTCCCGCGCGACGAGCTGCTGCAGGTCGACCAGGACCACCTGTCCGACATCGCCATGGGCATCCTCAACCTGCAGGAGCGCCAGCGGATCGCCCTGTTCATGCGCCCGGACACCTTCAGGCGCTTCATCTCCTGCCTCGTCTATGTGCCGCGGGACATCTACACCACCGATCTCCGCCGGCGCTTCCAGACCATCATCGAGCAGAGCCTGAACGGCCCGGTGACGGCGTTCTACACGCAGATCTCCGATTCCGTGCTGGCGCGGCTCCACTTCATCGTCCAGACCGACCAGCTCGAGTTTCCGGAGATCGAGCCGAAGGCGATCGAGGCGAAGCTGATCGAAGCGGCGCGCTCCTGGCGCGACCACCTCCACCAGGCGGTGGTCGAGGCCAAGGGCGAGGAGAAGGGTCATGCCATCCTCGACCGCTACGCCGACGCCTTCGACTCCGCCTACCGCGAGCGCTTCCCGGGACAAGCGGCGGTTTCCGACATCGACCACATCGAGGAGGTGCTGGCGACCGGCCAGATCGCCATGAACCTGTACACGCCGCTCGACGCCGAGGGCGACGACGTCCATTTCAAGGTCTTCAATCCCGGCAATCCGATCGCGCTCTCCGACATCCTGCCCATGCTGGAGAACATGGGCCTCAAGGTCCTGGAGGAGATCCCGTTCGGGGTGAAGCCGAAGGGCGTCGAGGCCAGGATCTGGATCCAGGCTTTCTCGATGCGCCAGAAGGCCGGCGGCCAGGTGCAGGTGAGCCGCGTCAAGCGGGCCTTCCACGACGCCTTCCGGCGGGTATGGGCGGGCGAGGCCGAGAACGACGGCTTCAACCGGCTGATCCTCGGCGCCGGCCTGGTCTGGCGCGAGGTGGTGATCTTGAGGGCCTATGCCAAGTATCTCCGCCAGACCGGCTTCACCTTCAGCCAGACCTACATCGAGGACGCGCTCGCCGACCACCCGGAGATCGCCAAGCGGCTGGTGCGTCTCTTTTTCACCCGCTTCGATCCGGCCGATCGCAACGACGCCGAGATCCGGGCCAACGGCATCGCCGTCGAGATCGAGCATGCGCTGGATGCGGTCACCAACCTCGACCAGGACCGCATCCTCAGGCGCTTCGTCAACCTGATCCGCTCGACCCTCCGCACCAACTTCTTCCAGCCGGGTGCGGGCGGCCAGCCGAAATCCTACGTCTCCTTCAAGCTCGACAGCCAGAAGGTCGAGGAGCTGCCGCTGCCGAGGCCGCTGGTCGAGATCTGGGTCTATTCGCCAAGGGTCGAGGCGGTCCATCTCCGCGGCGGCCGCGTCGCCCGCGGCGGCATCCGCTGGTCGGATCGGCGCGAGGATTTCCGGACCGAGGTCCTGGGCCTGATGAAGGCGCAGATGGTGAAGAACGCCGTCATCGTGCCGGTCGGATCGAAGGGCGGCTTCTTCGTCAAGGACCCGCCGACCGAAGGCGGCCGCGAGGCGTTCCTGGCCGAGGGCGTCGAGTGCTATCGCACCTTCATGCGCGGCCTTCTCGACATCACCGACAACGCCGTCGGCGGCAAGATCACGCCGCCGAAGGACGTGGCACGCCTCGACCAGGACGATCCCTACCTGGTGGTCGCCGCCGACAAGGGCACGGCGACGTTCTCCGACATCGCCAACGGCATCTCGCGCGAGTACGGCTTCTGGCTCGATGACGCCTTCGCCTCCGGCGGCTCCGCAGGCTACGACCACAAGAAGATGGCGATCACCGCGCGCGGTGCCTGGGAGAGCGTCAAGCGCCACTTCCGCGAGATGGGCCGCGACTGCCAGACCGAGCCGTTCGCCTGCGTCGGCATCGGCGACATGGCCGGCGACGTCTTCGGCAACGGCCTGTTGCGTTCGAAGGCGACGAAACTGGTCTGCGCCTTCAATCACCAGCACGTCTTCATCGACCCGGAGCCGGATCTGCTGAAGAGCTTCGGCGAGCGCGAGCGGCTGTTCAACCTGCCGCGCTCGAGCTGGAAGGACTACGACGCCAGCCTGATCTCCAAGGGCGGCGGTGTCTTCGAGCGCTCGGCCAAGTCGATTAAGCTCTCGGCCGAGATGAAGAAGCTGATCGGGATCGAGCGCGACGCGACGACCCCGGCCGAGCTGATCCAGGCGATCTTGAAGATGCCGGTCGACCTCTTGTTCTTCGGCGGCATCGGCACCTTCATCCGCGCCGAAACCGAGACCAACGCCGAGGTCGGCGATCGCGCCAACGACGCGCTCCGCATCGCCGCCAAGGACGTGCGTGCCAAGGTGATCGGCGAGGGCGCCAACCTCGGCATGACCCAGCGCGCCCGCATCGAAGCGGGGCTCCTCGGCATCCGCCTGAACACCGATGCGATCGACAACTCGGCCGGCGTCGACTGCTCGGACCACGAGGTCAACATCAAGATCCTGACCGGGGACGTCTGCGCCAACGGCGACATGACGGTGAAGCAACGGGACCAGCTGCTCGTCTCGATGACCGATCAGGTGGGCGAGCTCGTGCTCCGCGACAACATCGACCAGTCGCTCGCGCTCACCCTCGCCCAGGCCGACGGCCCGCACGGGATCGAGGAGCTGACCCGCCTGATGCGGGCGCTGGAGAAGATCGGGCTGCTCGATCGCGGAATCGAGTTCCTGCCGGCCGATGCCCAGCTCGCCGAGCGCCAAGCCTCCGAGCGCGGCCTCGCGCGGCCCGAGATCGCGATCCTCCTCGCCTACTCCAAGATGGCGCTCTACAACACGCTCCTGCCGGACGACCTGCCGGACGATCCGGTCCTCACCGCCGATCTCGAGAGCTACTTCCCCGACGCGCTCCGCCAGCGCTTCAAGACCGAGATCTCGCGCCACAAGCTGAAGCGCGAGATCATCGCCACCGTCGTCACCAACGCCATGGTCAACCGGGTGGGACCGAGCTTCGTCGCCACCATCGAGGACAAGACCGGATGCACTTGGCCGGAGATCGCGCGCGCCTATCTGGTCGCCCGCGACGCCTTCGGCTTAGGACCGATGTGGGAGCAGGTACAGGCGCTCGACCTCAAGGTGCCGGCCGAGATCCAGACCCGGATGCACCAATCGATCCGCCGGCTCTCCGAGCGCGCCAGCCTGTGGTTCCTCGGCAACATGAAGCACCCGCTGTCGATCTCGGGCTCGCTCGCCGAGTTCCGCCCGGGCGTCGAGACCTTGACCAAGGGCCTCGGCCAGGCGCTGCCCGAGGCCGACCGAGCCGAGCTCGACCGGCAGACGGCGGCATTGGCCGAGGCGGGCGTGCCCGGGGATCTGGCGCATGCCGTCTCCCAGCTCGACTGGCTGGCGGCGGCGCCCGACATCGTCCGCCTCGGCGGCGATCCCCTGGTGGTGGCCAGGGTCTACTACGCGCTCGGCCAGCGCCTCGGGCTCGACTGGCTGAAGGCTCAGGCGGCACAGCTCAAGCCGCAGACCGACTGGCAGCGCCAGGCCGCCGCCGCGGTCCTCGACGATCTCTACGGTCATCAGGCAACGCTCGCCCGCCGCGTGCTGGCCGATTCCGGCGACCTCGTAACCTGGGTCGATGCCCGGAAGGGAGCGGTCGAGCGCATCGACCACACGCTGACCGAGATGCGCGCCGCACCCGGCGTCGACCTCGCCATGCTGGCCGTCGCCAACCGGAGATTCGGGGAGCTGGCCGCGCACAGCGATGTAGCCCCCAAGCCCGGCTGAGCCCCGGCGCCACGCATGACTCGTCCCACCAAATCCGCGCTGGCCGCCTGGTGCCTGTTCGATTGGGCGAACTCGGCCTATTTCACGGTTATCGTCACCTTCGTCTTCGCCACGTACTTCACCGAGGCGGTGGCGGCAAACCCGACGCTCGGCACCACCCAGTGGGGCTACGCCTCCTCGATCGCCGGGCTCCTGATCGCGCTGCTGGCGCCGGCGCTCGGCGCCATCGCCGACCAGGGGCGCGGGCGGAAGGCCTGGGCGATCCTGTTCTCGCTCCTTTGCATCGGCGCGACCGCGCTCCTCTGGCAGGTCCGCCCGACGCCCGACGACGTGCCGCTGGCACTCGCGCTGGTGGTGATCGCGACCCTCGGCGCCGAGTTCGCCGTCGTCTTCTACAACGCCATGCTGCCGGGGCTGGCCTCGCCCGAACGGATGGGCCGCCTCTCCGGCCTCGGCTGGGGTATCGGCTATGTCGGCGGGCTCTTCTGCCTCGCCGTGGCGCTGGTCGGGTTCGTGCAGACCGACACGCCGTGGTTCGGCGTCGGCAAGGAGGAGGAGGCGAATATCAGGGCGACGGCGCCGATGACCGCGCTCTGGTATCTCGCCTTCCTCCTGCCCTTCGCGTTCCTGACCCCGGACACGCCCGGCCGCGGCCTCCCGCCGATGCAGGCGCTGAGGGCGGGCCTCGCCGACCTCGCCGGCACGATCCGCGATGCCCGCCGGCAACCCGACCTCTGGCGCTTCCTGCTCGCCAACATGCTTTATATCGACGGGCTGACGACGCTGTTCGCCTTCGGCGGCATCTATGCGGCCGGGACCTTCGGCTTCTCCTTCGCCGAGGTCATCCAGTTCGGCATCGCCCTCAACGTCACCGCGGCGATCGGCGCCATCGCCTTCGGCTGGGTCGACGACCGCCTCGGGCCCAGGATCGCGATCGCCTCCGGCCTCTCCGGCCTCATCCTCTCGAGCGCCGTGGTGCTGGTCAGCACCTCCAAGCTCGTCTTCTGGATCGCGGCGCTGCTGATCGGCCTCTTCCTGGGCCCGGTGCAGGCGGCGTCGCGCACCTGGATGGCCAGGCGCGCACCGGAGGAGCGCCGCGCCGAGCTGTTCGGCCTGATGGCGCTTTCCGGCAAGGCGACCGCATTCCTCGGCCCCCTGATGCTGGCCGAGGTGACGCGGGCGACCGGCAGCCAGCGCTGGGGCATGGCGACCATTCTCCTCTTCTTCGCGGGCGGACTCGGGCTCCTCCTGTCGATCCGGACCGAGAGCAAGAGCTAAGGTCGTTTCCATGTCCCATCTGATCGTCGACCGCCGGGGCGAGGCGCTGTGGATCACCATCGACCGGCCGGCTAAGCGCAACGCGCTCTCCCGCGCCGTGCTGGCGGAGATCCGCGCCGTCTTCGAGGCCGAGGCCCGCGACGGGACGATCAAGGTGGTGGTGCTGACCGGCACCGGCGACAAATGTTTTGCCGCCGGCGGCGACCTGAAGGAGCTCGAAGGCGTGCGCGAAGCCGAGGCGGCCCGGCGCTTCTCGGTCGAGGCCAAGGCGGCGCTCCAAGCGGTCCGCGACTTCCCGGCGCCGGTGATCGCCAGGCTCAACGGCGACGCGCTCGGCGGCGGTGCCGAGCTGGCGCTCGCCTGCGATCTTAGGGCGATGGCGGCTCACGCGCGCCTCGGCTTCCTCCAGGCGAAGCTCGCCGTCACCACCGGCTGGGGCGGCGGCTACGACCTGATGCGCCGGGTCGGCACCTCGACCGCGCTTCGGCTCCTCGGCCGCGCCGAGATACTGACGGCAGCGAAAGCGCTCGCCCTCGGCCTCGCCGACGCGGCCGACGATGACGCGGACGCGGCGGTGGACGGGCTGCTGACACCGATGCTGGCCCAGAGCGCGCATGTGCTCCGGGGCTTCAAGGCGATCGCTGGGGCCCACGACCGGCAGCTCAGGAGCGCCGTCGACCAGGTCGAGACCGAGGCCTTCGTTGCGGCCTGGGTCCACCCCGATCACTGGGCGGCGGCGGCGAAGGCGCTCAAGCCGAAGGGACTCAAGAAGGGCTGATGGTCTCGGCGAAGCGGACGGGCCGGCCCTGGGGCGTGCCCAGTAGCTCGCCGTCGCGCATGACGGCCTTGCCGCGGACCACCGTCACCTTCGGCACGCCGCAGACGCGCATGCCGGCGAAGGGCGTCCACTTGACCTTGGTGCCCATGTCCTCGTCCTTGAGCTCCTGCCATGCCTGCAGGTCGACCAGCGCGAAGTCGGCGTCGTAGCCGCGCGCGATCCGGCCCTTGCCGGCGATCTGGTAGATCCGCTGCGGGCCGTGGCAGAGGAGATCGACGACCCGCTCCAGGGACAGCTTGCCCCGGCTCGCGGCGGTCAAGAGCAGCGGCAGCGTCGTCTGCACGCCGGGCACGCCGGACGGCGAGGCCGGATAGGGCTTCGCCTTCTCTTCCAGGGTATGCGGCGCGTGGTCGGAGCCGACGACATCGACCACGCCCTCAGCGATGGCGCGCCACAGCGCGTTCTGATGGCGCATCTCGCGCACCGGCGGATTCATCTGGGCGCAGGTCCCCAGAGTCTCGTAGCAATCGGGTGCGACGAGCGTCAGATGGCTCGGCGTCACCTCGACGGTGGCGAGATCCTTGTTCGCCGCCAGCAGCTCCATCTCCTCGGCCGTCGTGACGTGCAGCACGTGGACGCGCCGTCCGTGCTTGCGGGCGAAGCCCAAGAGCCGCTGGGTCGCCTTCAGGCACACGGTCTCGTCCCGCCAGAGCGGATGCGCGCGCGGATGCCTGGCCTCGTCGGCGACGTGCCGACGCTCCTTCAAGCGCGGCTCGTCCTCGGCATGGACGGCCATGCGTCGCGTGCCGTTCCGGACGATCCGCTCCAGCGTCGCGTCGTCCTCGACCAGGAGGTTGCCGGTGGACGAGCCCATGAACACTTTCACCCCGGCGCAGCCCGGGATGCGTTCGAGCCGGGCGAGCTCATCGGCGTTCTCGGCGGCGCCGCCGATGAAGAAGGCATGGTCGCACCAGGCGCGGCCCTTGGCGCGGTCGAACTTGGCCTGGAGGTCGGCTGCCGTCAGCGTCAGCGGGTCGGTGTTCGGCATCTCGAACACCGCGGTCACACCGCCGAGCACGGCGGCCCGCGTCCCGGTCTCCAGGTCCTCCTTGTGGGTGGCCCCGGGCTCGCGGAAATGCACCTGGGTATCGATGATGCCCGGAAGCACGAAGAGGCCGGTCGCGTCGATCGCCTCGGCCGCCTGGTCGGGGTAGAGCTGGCCGATCGCGGCGATGCGGCCGTCGCGGACGCCGACATCGATGGAAAGAACGCCCGACGGCGTGACCACGTGTCCGCCGTGGACGACCAGGTCGAAGCCGCTCACGTGGGCGAACCCTGAAGCTTCTTCTTCAGTTCCTGGATCTGCTGGCGGGCCCCCGGCAGATACGGGTTCGCCTTCAGCGCCGCCTCGAAGGCCTTCAGCGCCTCGCCCTGACGTTCGAGCTCCACATTGATCATGCCAAGCCCGGAGAGCGCGCCGAAATGCCGGGGCTCGAGCGCCAGGGTCTTCTGGATGTCGGCGACCGATTCGGCGAAGTTGCCGAGCATGTAGTGGACGGTCGCGCGCTTGTTCCAGCCCTCGGCGAACTCGGGTGCGTACTTGACCATGCGGTCGAAGATGTCGAGCGCCTCGGGGAAGTTCCGGATGTTCAACAGCCGGGTGCCACGCCGCATCATGTCGTTGACGTTGGAGTCGTCGGAGGTCGTCCACAGGATCCAGATCGCCTGGGTCAGCGCCGAGGCCTCGGACTCCGACGTCGTCTCCGTCAGGCGCCGGAACATCTTGTCGAGCTGGTCGTCCCGCGGCCCGGCGAGAACCGGCGCGGCCGTGGCGAAGCCCAGCAGGAGGAGAGCGAGGGCGAGCCTCAGGAGTCGCATGGTGGGGCCGAGTATGGGGCGGCGGCCGGCCGGCCGCAACAGGCTCGGGGGCGCCCACATGGGCGTGCCGCGCCGGAGGATCAGGCGGTGCCGCAAGGGGAGAAAGACACCTCGGCGTTGCATGACCGCCGCGCGTGCTTCGGCAGGCTCGGCATGAGGGCCCTTCATCGCGGCACCAGGAAAAGCCCTCATACCGAGCCTGCCGAAGCACGCACCACCCGCGTCCAAGCTTCGCCGCTGCTAAGGCCGCACGACCTTCTTCAGCAGGCCCGCCAGCACCTGCGCCTCGGCCGGCGTGAGGCCGCGGGCGATCCGCCGCTCGTGGGTCCGGACCCGGCGGCTCGCCTCGCGGAAGAGACGCCGACCTTCGGCGCTCAAGGCGAGCGCGTTGGCGCGGCGGTCGCCCGCGGCCTTGCCGCGGACGACCAGGTCGCGGCGCTCGAGGCGATCGATGAGGGAGACCACGGTCGAACGCTCGATGCCGACGGCGCGGCCGAGCGCGCTCTGGGAGAGGCCGGGATTGGCGGCGATCCTGGCCAGCACGCCGAACTGGCCCGGCGTCAGGTCGATGCCGCCCATCGAGCGGGCGAAGTCGGCGAAGACCGCGAGCTGGGCCCGCCGGAGGTGATAGCCCAGGAGCTCCGGCAGAATCCCTTCGCCGGGCTCGCCGGCGGTCAGCCGAGAAGTCGGACGAGCCATAGGGAGATCGAAGGAAAGGCCACCAGATAGACGACGCGGACGGCGTCGGCGCAGAGGTAGGGCATGACGCCGCGGAAGGTCTCGCTCATCGGCACATCGCGTGCCATGCCGGAGATGACGTAGACGTTCAGTCCCACTGGCGGCGCCACCAGCCCGATGCCGACGACGGTCAGGACGAGGATGCCGAACCAGATCCCGACCTCCGCCTTGGGCAGGCCGAAGTCGAGGCCCATGACGATCGGGAACAGGATCGGGAGCGTGAGCAGGATCATCGACAGCTCGTCCATGACGCAGCCGAGCAGGATGTAGATCGCCATGATCGCCAGCATCACGGCATAGGGCGGGACGTCGAGGCCGGAGATGGTCCGGGCCAGCGCGTCCGGCAGATGGCTCAAGGCCAGGAAGGAGTTGAAGAGGTCGGCGCCGAGCAGGATTAGGAAGATCATGCCGGAGGTCTCGGCGGTCAGCAGCAGGGCGCGCTTGAGCCTGGCCCAGCCGAGCTGGCGCTTGACCAGCGCAAGCAGGAAGGTCGAGAAGGCGCCGACCGCCGCTCCTTCGGTCGGCGTGAAGACGCCGCCATAAAGACCGCCGATGACCACGGCGAAGATCGCCACCACCGGCCAGATCTCGATCAGGCCCCGCCGGCGTTCGGCTGCCGTCGACGCCGCCGCCGCCGGCGCGGCGGCCGGGTTCCGGCGGACGTAGACGGCGATCGCGATCAGGTAGCCGATGGTCGCGAGGAGTCCCGGGAAGAACGCGGCCATGAACAGCTTGGCGATGTTCTGCTCGCAGATCAGGCCGTAGACCACCAGGATCACCGAGGGCGGGATCAGGATGCCGAGCGTGCCGCCGACGGCAAGCGTGCCGGTCGAGAGCGCGCCGGAGTAGCCGTAGCGGCGCATCTCCGGCAGCGCCACCTGGGCCATGGTCGCAGCGGTGGCGACCGAGGAGCCGCAGATGGCGCCGAAGGCGGCGCAGCCGACGATGGTCGCCATGGCGAGCCCGCCGCGCCGGTTTCCGAGCCAGGCGTTGGCGGCCCGGAACAGCGAGGCCGACATCCCGGCCTCGGAGGCGAACATGCCCATCAGCACGAACAGCGGGATGACCGAAAGCGAATAACCCGAGAACATCGAATAGGGTGCGGTCTTGAGGTAGGCCAGCAGCGGCGTCAACCCGGCGAGCCAGGCGTAGCCGGCCAGCGCCGAGACGATCATCGCGACCGCGATCGGCACGCGGAGCGCCATCAGCGCCATGAGCCCGGCGAAGCCGATCGCGCCGATCCAGAGACCGCTCATCGCGCCGCCGCCCGGACGTGGCGCGAGGTCGTATAGGCGGCGACCAGCGCCAGCCAGATCGTCGCCGGGACGATCAGGACGAAGCTCACCCACAGCGGCAGACCCAGCACCATCGTCCGCTCGCCGTAGCTGACGTAGTCGAGGCCGCCGAAGACCAGCCGCCAGGCGAAGAGGGCCGCGACCAGCGTGTAGAGGAGCGCGCCGAGGCCATCGAGCCAGGCCCGGGCGCGGCGGCTCAAGCTTGCGGTGAAGAAGTCGACGATGACGTTGGCGCCGCGAAGCTGACAGGCGGGAAGGAAGAGGAAGATCGCGAGCCCGCTGCCGATCTCGACCAGCTCGAAGTCGCCGGGTACCGGCCGGGACAACAACCAGCGCCCGGCGATCGAGGCGATCGACATCAGCATGATGCCGGTGAGCACCAGCCCGCCGGCGAGCGCCAGAGCCGTCGATCCGAGCTCCAGCACCCGACCGATACGAGACCCTTCGGCCGATTCCTCCGCCACTACTTCGCGTATTTCGCGATCATCGCGCGGGCGTCGTCGACCAGCATCTTGCCGTGGGTGCCCTTGCCGTCCATCTCCTTGATCCAGGCGTCGATCACCGGCTGGGTGAGGGCCTGCATCTTGGCGACCTCGGCCGGCGGCATGACGTGGAACTGCACCTTGGCCGCCACCGCGGCGTCGCGACCCGGCTTCTCGACCTCGTCCCAGATCTTTCCGACCTTGCGCGCGAGCGCCATGCCGGAATTGGCGTCGATCACCTTCTTCAGGTCCGCCGGGAGCGCGTCGTACTTCGCCTTGTTCATGGCGTAGAGGAAGACCGACGTGTAGAAGCCGCGCGCGCCCGGCACCTCGGTCACATGCTTGACCATCTCATGCGCCTTCAACGGCAGCGCCACCTCGAAGGGGATGGTGGCGCCGTCGACGACACCGCGGGAGAGCGCCTGCGGCAGCTCCGGCACCGGCATGCCGACGGGGGTGGCGCCGAGCGCCTTCAGGGCGTCGTTGGTGACCCGGGTCGGCGCACGGATCTTGAGGCCCTTCAGGTCGTCGACCGACATCACCGCCTTCGACACCGTGAAGAAGCTGCCGGGCGCATGCGCGTGCATCACCAGGACGTGCACGTCCTTGAACTCGTCCCTGAGGTGCTTCTCGTAGAATTCCTGGGTCGCCTGCGCCGTCGCCTCGGCCGAGGCCGCCATGAACGGCAGCTCGAACACCTCGGACTTGGGGAACCGCCCGGCGGTATAGCCCGGCAGCGTCCACACCACGTCGGCGACGCCGTCCTTGACCTGGTCGTAGAGCTGCGGCGGGCGCCCGCCGAGCGCCATCGCGGCGAAGATCTCGACCTTGATGCGGCCGCCGGACTCGGCGGTGACGGCGTCGGCCCAGGGCTTGATGAACTGCGCGTGCGCCGGCGAGGGCGGCGGCAGAAAATGATGGACCTTGAGGGTGACTTCCTGAGCCGAGGCCGGCAGGGCCGCGAGCGCCACGAGGCCCAAGAGAGCATGTGCAAGCATGGCATCCTCCCCAAATGTCGTTGGATTGTTGGACGGCCGAACAATTTGACAGCCGAACGTTTGACCATAGAATAAGTCGCAATCCCACCACCCGCAAGACGAGCAGAGATGGTCGCGACGGTGCGCATCCGGCAATGGCCGACGCCGATCGGGCTCGGGCCTGGCCAGGTCGTCCTGGAAGCGGCGCTGAACGCCGGCGTCCCCTATCCCTTCGGCTGCCAGTCCGGCAATTGCGGCGCCTGCAAGTCGCTCCTGATCGCGGGCTCGGTCGAGCTCGCCGAGCATTCGGAGTTCGCGCTGACCGACGAGGAGAAGGCCCAAGGCCTGGTCCTCGCCTGCCGGTCGATGGCCGACGACGACATCGAGATCGCCTGGATCGAGGGCGAGGATCTGGCGCTGCATGCCCAGCGCCGGCTCGACTGCCGGGTGGCCGCGCTCGACCGCCTCACCCACGACATCACCGGGGTGACCCTGGCGATCGGCTCCGGCGGGCCCTTCGCCTTCACAGCCGGCCAGTTCGTCCGGGTGACGTTCCCCGGCCAGAAGACGCGGGACTATTCGATGGCGAACCGGCTGGAGGAGCCTAACCTGGTCTTCCATATCCGGCACATGCAGGGCGGCGCCGTCAGCGCCTTCGTCGCCGACGAGCTCGAGGTCGGCATGCCGGTCGTCGTCGAAGGACCGAACGGGATCGCGCATTTCAAGGAGGCCCATACGGGGCCGATCCTGGCGCTCGCCGGCGGCTCCGGCCTGGCGCCCGTCGCCTCCATCGTCGAGACCGCGCTCGCCAAAGGCCGCCGCGGCCCGATCCACCTCTATTTCGGCGCCCGCGACGAGCGCGACATCTATCTCGAGGGGCGCTTCCGTGCGCTCGCCGAGAAACATCCGAACCTCAGCTATACGGTCGTCCTGTCGCAGCCCTCCGGCCCGACGTCGCGGCGAACCGGCTTCCTGCACGAGGCGGTCGCCGCCGACTTCCCGAGCCTGGACGGCGCCAAGGCCTATGTCGCCGGGCCGCCGGTGATGGTGGATGCGATGACGCCCGTGCTGGTCGCGCGGAAGATGCGGCGCGAGGATATCCACGCCGACGCCTTCTATACGGAGGCCGATAAGCCGAAGGCGACGGCATGAGTGCGGCTCCTCTCGCCGGCCGCGTGGCGCTCGTCACCGGCGGCGCCCAGGGCATCGGCAGGGCGATCGCCGAGCGACTCGCCGCCGACGGGGCCAAGGTGCTGATCGCCGATCCCGGCGTCGGCATCGACGGCCGCGGCGGCGATGCGGCGCTCGCAACCAGCCTCGCCGGGGCGATCGGCGGCGCCGCCTTCCCGCGCTCGATCGCGAGCCCGGGTGCGGCCGAGGAGGCGGTCGCGCTGGCGGTCGAGCGCTTCGGCGGGATCGACATCCTGGTCAACAACGCGGCGATCCTCCGTGACGGCTTCGTCTTCAAGCTGGAGCCGGCGGATTTCGAGGATGTGCTCAGGGTCAACCTCTCCGCCGCCTTCTATCTGACCCGCGCCGCCTCAGGCGTGATGCGCGAGCAGGCCAAGGCCGAGCGTGGTGGTGCGCCCTATGGCTGGGGCCGCATCGTCAACATCACCTCGACCGCCGGGCTCTACGGCAATTTCGGCCAGGCCGCCTACGCCTCCGCCAAGGCCGGGCTGATCGGCCTGACGCGGGTGACGGCGATGGACCTGGCGCGCACGCACGTGACCTGCAACGCCGTCGCCCCCTTCGCCGCGACCCGCGTCACGGAGTCGATCAAGCCGCAGAACGACGGCCAGGCGAGCTACAAGGCCCGCGCCCTCAAGGTGCCGGCATCGGCGGTCGCCGATCTCGTCGCCTATCTCTCGATGCCGGCGGCGCAGTCGGTCACCGGCCAGGTGCTGGGCGTGCGCGGCCGCGAGATCCTGGCCTTCGCCCAGGCGCGCCCGGGAAAGCGCGCGATCGTCGGCGCCGGCGGCATGGCGGCGGCGCTCGAGGAGATCAAGCCGGCCTTCGCCGACCTCGGAACCGACCTCGAGGCTTTCAACACCGATCCCGTGATCTAGGGCCCCGTCCCATGAGCCACCCCCAGGTCAAGACCATCGAAGCCTTCCATCGACAGAGCGAGGAGTATCGCTCCGCGGTGCTGAAGCTGGTCGTCAGCCACGCGGTCAACGAGCTCTACGGCGCCCAGGTGTTCGACGAGCCGGCGATCGCGCTGGCGCCCACGCCCTATGCCAAGTGGCTGACCTGCCGGGTCGCCATGGAGGAGTACGGCCACCACGTCCGCTTCAGCGAGCTTGGGGTCAAGCTCGGAGTGCCCAAGGAGAAGATGACGCCGAAGGCCAAGCGGCCGCTCTCGATCTTCGAGTTTTCGTTGAAGACCTGGGAGGAGTTCTGCGTCATCAAGCTGCTGGCCGACTTGGCCGAGATCCTGCAGGTCGAGGACCTGCTCGCCTGCACCTTCCATCCCTTGCGCGATCTCGCCCGCATGACCATGCCCGAAGAACGTTTCCACGCCCAGTTCGGCAAGGACTTCTGCACCGAGCTCTGTGCGACACCCGAGGGGCGGGCTCGCGTGCAGGATGCGATCGACCGCTACTATCCGTTCCTTCCGGCCTTCTTCGGCGCTTCGAACTCGAAGAACAACGAGACCTTCCGCCGCCTCGGCATCAAGCAGCGGACCAACGCGGCGATGCGCGAGGACTTCCTCGTCCGCGCCCGCGCGCTGGTGGTGGATCATCTGAAGCTCAAGATGCCGGCGGTGCCGGCGGTAGCGTAGGCGCGCTGGTCCTCATGCTTCGACAGGCTCAGCATGAGGACCCCAAAGCAAGGAGCCTCATCCTGAGCTCCGGCGAAGTCGACTTCGCCGCTTCGAAGGATGAGGCCGCCTGAGGAGGGGACGATGCCGGCGGCACCCAAGCTCACCAACGCCCGCGCCGACTTCTATGCCCGCATCGGCGAGCACGGGTTGACGCCGCTGTGGGAGGTTCTGAAGGGCCTGATCACGCCGGAGCCCCGCTCGCCGGCGATCCCGGCGCTCTGGCGCTACGAGGAGATCCGCGCCTTCATCCTGGAAGCCGGCACGCTCATCACCGCCAAGGAGGCCGAGCGCCGCGTCCTCATCCTGGAGAACCCGGGCTTGAAGGGCCGCTCGTCGATCACCCACACGCTCTATGCCGGACTCCAGCTCATCCTGCCGGGCGAGGTCGCGCCGGCGCACCGCCATACCCAGACGGCGCTCCGCTTCGTCGTCGAAGGCGAGGGCGCCTATACCGCCGTCGATGGCGAACGCACCACCATGCGTCCGGGCGACTTCGTGATCACGCCGTCCTGGACCTGGCACGACCACGGCAACGACTCCGACCGGCCGATGGTGTGGATGGACGGGCTCGACATACCCCTTGTTCAATTCCTGGACGCCAGCTTCGCCGAGCATGCGCGTGAGGACAGCCAGGCGGTCGCGCGGCCCGAGGGCGACGCGCTCGCCCGCTACGGCCAGGGCCTCTTGCCGGTCGATCACCGCGCGGTGACGCCGACCTCGCCGATCTTCAACTATCCCTATGCCCGGACCCGGGAGGCGCTGGAGACGATGCGCCGCACCGGGCCGTGGGACGTCCATCACGGGCTCAAGATGAAGTACGTCAACCCGGCGACCGGCGGCTGGGCGATTCCGACCATGGCCACATGCATGCAGCTCTTGCCGAAAGGCTTCGCCGGGGCCGCCTATCGCTCGACCGACGGCGCGGTTTTCTCCGTCGTCGAGGGCCACGGCCACACGACGATCGGCGGCGAGCGCTTCGACTGGCGCCCGCGCGACATCTTCGTGGTGCCGAGCTGGGTCGAGCACCGCCACGTCGCCGAGGACGACGCCGTCCTGTTCAGCTTCTCCGACCGTCCGGTGCAGGAGGCTGTCGGACTCTGGCGCGAGCGCCGCTCCGCATGACCTAGTACCGCCTCCTCCCCAAGCATCGGTTGTTCGCCGCCGGACGATGGCCATTGGGCCGGATCGCCGCGCGGTGGTATCTGTTCCAATCCTGCCAACGTCGCCTCGAGGCTCCTCCATGTCCCACGTCATTCCCGTCTGGTCGGTTCCGTCAGTCGCCGTCATCGGCGAGACCGGCTCGTTCCCGGTCCGCCGCATCTACTGCGTCGGCCGCAACTACGCCGCGCACGCGCGCGAGATGGGCGCCAACCCGGACAAGGAGGATCCGTTCTTCTTCACCAAGCCGGCCGACGCGATCGTGCCGTCGGGCGCCATCCTGCCGTTCCCGATGGCGACCAAGAACCTGCACCACGAGATCGAGCTGGTGGTCGCGCTCAAGTCGGGCGGCCGCAACATCACGTCGGCGAACGCCCTCGACCACGTCTACGGCTACGCGATCGGGCTCGACATGACCCGGCGCGACCTGCAGAACGCCGCCAAGAACGCCGGCCGCCCGTGGGACATGGGCAAAGGTTTCGACCAGTCGGCGCCGATCACGCCGATCCAGCCCGCGGCCAAGATCGGCCACCCGGCCAAGGGCAAGATCTGGGTCAAGGTCAACGGCCAGACCAAGCAGGAAGGCGACCTCGCCGACATGATCTGGAGCGTGCCCGATACCATCGCCTATCTCTCGGGCCTGGTGGCGTTGGCGGCAGGCGACCTCATCTACACCGGTACGCCGGAAGGGGTCGGGCCGGTCGTCGCCGGCGACCGGCTCGACGGCCACATCGACGGCGTCGGCGCCCTCGCCCTCACCTACGCCAAGGCGTGAGCCGTGCGGTTTCGCGTCACTACCTGGAACATCAACTCGGTCAGGCTCCGCCAGGACCTGGTGCTGAGGCTGCTCGGCGAGATCAAGCCGGACGTGCTCTGCCTGCAGGAGATCAAGGTCGAGACCGACCTCTTCCCGCACGATCCCTACGAGCAGGCGGGCTACAAGCACCGCGCCATCCTCGGCATGAAGGGCTACAACGGCGTCGCCATCCTGTCGAAGACCAAGATCGACCGCATCGACGGGCCGGACTGGTGCAAGAAGGGCGACTCCCGCCACCTCGCCGTCCGGGCCGGCGGCGTCGAAGTGCATAACTTCTACGTCCCCTCCGGCGGCGACATACCGGACCCGAAGCAGAATCCGAAGTTCGCCCACAAGCTCGCCTTCGTCGACGAGATGGCGGCGTGGTTCAAGGCGAACCGAAAGCCGAAAGACCCGATGGTGCTGGTCGGCGACCTCAACATCGCGCCCCTGGAGCACGACGTCTGGTCCCACAAGCAGCTCCTCGACGTCGTCAGCCACACCCCGGTCGAGGTCGAGAAGCTCGGGCGCGTGCGGAAGTCGAGCGACTGGGTCGACGCCGTCCGCCACTTCGTGCCTGACGATCGGAAGCTCTATAGCTGGTGGAGCTACCGGGCCCGCGACTGGCGACTGGCCGACCGCGGCCGCCGCCTCGACCATGTCTGGGTGACGCCGCCCCTGAAGAAAAGCCTGAAAAGCTACTCGGTCCTCAAGGACGCCCGCGGCTGGGAGAAGAGCTCCGACCACGTGCCGGTGACCGTCGACCTGGCGCTGTGAGAGATCTCCGGCCGTTCTTCGCCCCCCGCTCGGTCGCGGTGGTCGGCGCCGGCGAGCGGGCAACGTCGTCCGGCGGCGCGGTGTTGAAGAACCTCGGCGCCAGCGGCTTCGCCGGCCGCATCGTTCCGATCAATCCCAAGGGTGGCGTCATCCAGGGAAACCCGGCCAGGACCTCGCTCCGCGCGCTGGACACGCCGGCGGATCTTGCGGTGATCGTGGTGCCGCCGCCCGCGATCCCCGATGTGGTCAGGGACGCGGCGGCGAGCGGCCACACCCATCTCCTGATCCTCCCCGGCGGCTTCGCCGAAGCCGGCGAGGAAGGCCGACGGCGCGACGCCGAGGTCCGGGGCCTCGCCGCCGCCCATGGGCTCACCGTCGCCGGCCCCAATTGCGCCGGCATCATCGGCCCGGGCTTCGCCGCGACGTTCCTTCGCGACCTGCCGATGGGCGGAGGCGCCGCGCTGATCAGCCAATCGGGCGCGCTCGCCGAGGAGGCGATCGCCGCCTCGCGCGCCCGCCACATCCCCTTGGGCACCGTCGTCTCGGTCGGCAATGCCATGCAGCTCGGCGTCGACGACTATCTGGCATATCTCGGCGACGATCCGGCCGTCACCTCCGTCCTCCTCTACGTCGAGGGCATCGAGGATGCCCGGCGCTTTCGCGGGATCGCCAGGAAGGTCGCGGCGAAGAAGCCGGTGGTCGGTCTCTTCGGCGGACGCACGCTGGAAGGCGGCCGCGCCGCCGCCGCCCACACCGGCGCCACCGCCAATTCGGACACGGCGATCGAGGCCTTCGCCGAGGACTGCGGCATCGTCCGCGTCGAATCGATGCGCCGGCTGATGCTGGCAGCCAAGGGCTTCGGTCGCTTCCCTCAAGGCTTCGGCCGGCGCGTCCTGCTTCTCTCCAACTCCGGCGGCCCGGGCGTGCTCGCGACCGACCGCGCCGCGGTCGAGGGCCTCGACCTGGTCGCTCTGCCCGAGCGCCTTTCGGGCGTGCTCCGCCAACGCCTGCCGGCCGAGGCGTCGGTCGCCAATCCGCTCGACCTCCTCGCCGATGCCCGCGAGGAGCGTTTCTCCGAGACGCTGGCCTCGTCGCTCGTCGAGACCGAGGCGTTCGATGCGATCCTGATGATCCACGTCGTTCCGTTCATGGTCGATGCCGGGCCGGTGATCCAGGCCCTCGCGCCGCTCTGCCGCGATGCCAAGCTCCCGATCCTGCATTCGATGATGGGAACGCTGGTCGAGCGCCAGGCGTGGTTCGCCACGATGGAAGACGCCGGCGTGCCGATGTTCGAGGACGCCGAGGCGATGGCGGAGTGCGCGGGCCTGCTCGCCCGCTACCCCGCCGCCAGAGCTCGCGCGCTCGCCGGCGGCGACGGCCCGCCCGCGCTCAAGGGCCGCTAGGCGCCCGGTCCACAATCTCGGCGTTTGTCGGTCCGGGCTTCCAACCCGTCCGCAAAGCGCCCATCATCCGCATACCGCCCTTACATGCGAGGAGCTGCACATGCGTCAGCGCACTCGGTTCGGCCGCTATCAGGCCATCGTGGTCGTAGCGGCGACGATGCTCATGGCCGCGATGCCTGCGGTGGCGCAGCAAAGGGTCCTCAGAGTCGTGCCGCACGCCGACCTCAAGGTCGTCGACGGCTACCAGACCACGGCGACGATCACGTCCATGCACATGGGTGCGGTCTACGACACGCTCTTCAGCTGGGACGAGAACGTCGAAGGCCAGCCGCAGATGGTCGAGCGCTGGACGCTTTCCGACGACAAGCTCAAATACACGATGACCTTGCGGCCGGGCCTCAAGTTCCACGATGGCCAGCCGGTGACGTCCAAGGATGTCGTCGCCTCGCTCAGGCGCCTTGTCAGGCGGGAGGTCCTCGGCCGCTCGATCGCACCGTTCCTGGCGTCGGTCGACGCCGTCGACGACCGCACCTTCACCCTCACGATGAAGGAACCTTTCGGCCTTCTGCTCTATGCGCTGGGCGGCCTGCCCAATCTCGAAGGCATCTTCCGCGAGAAGGACGCGCTGACCGACCCCAACACACCGATCACCGAATCGATCGGCTCAGGCCCGTTCAGGTTCAACCGGGCCGAGTGGGTGCCGGGCTCCAAGGTCGTCTACGACAAGAATACCGACTATGTGCCGCGCACGGAGAAGCCGTCTAACTTCGCCGGCGGCAAGCTCGCCAAGGTCGATCGGGTCGAATACAAGGTCATCCCGGACGGGTCGACGGCGATCGCGGCGCTGGCCGCCGGAGAGGTCGACTTCGTCGACCAGCCGACGCTGGAGCTGGTGCAGACGATCGAGAAGAATCCCGACATCGTCGTCGGAACGGTCTGGCCGATCCCGGGCTTCGGCGTGCTCAGGCCGAACCACCTGCATCCGCCCTTCAACAACCTGAAGGCTCGGCAGGCGCTGGCCTTGATGGTCGACCAGCGCGAATACATGGCCGTGGCGAAAGGACCCGAGAAGTACTGGCACGAGTGCTTCTCGCTGTGGATCTGCCACACGCCCTACGGCAGCGAAGCCGGCGCGGAGCCCTACCGCAAGCAGAACCTGGAGCGGGCCCGACAGCTGATGAAGGAGTCGGGCTACAACGGCGAGAAGGTCGTGGTGATGGGCGCCGCCGACATCGCCTACATCAACGCCTTCGCGATCATGACCGCCGAGAACCTGAAGAAGATCGGCGTCAACGTCGAGCTCGTCATCAGCGACTGGGGCACCACGATCACCCGACGCGAGAACAAGGCCCGGCCCTCGGAGGGCGGCTGGAGCATCTTCCACACCGGCTCCGGCTCGGCCTCGGGCGCGAGCCCGCTCAGCAACAACATGACGCCGACGACCTGCGAGCGGGCATGGTTCGGCTGGCCCTGCGATGCCGAGGCCGAGAAGCTTCGCCAGCAGTTCATTCGCGAGACCGACTCGGCGAAGCAGAAGGCCATCGCGCTCCAGCTCCACAAACACCTGTGGGAGGTGAACGTCCCCTACGTCCCGCTCGGCCAGTACCAGCAGCCATTCCTGTGGCGGAAGAACGTGAGCGGCGTGCTCCGGACCAATACGCTGGTCTGGTGGAACATCGAGAAGAACTGAGGCCGGGGCGAGGTCCTCAGGCGCCGAAGCGCATCATGAAGTAGCGGCCTTCCGGCAGGTTCTCCGGAAGCGGCACGGCGGTCGCGCCCGGCACGTCGAGGCGCTGGTCGCTGACCACCAGCGCGCCGGGAGCCAGCAGCGGCGGCAACATGGGCGCGATCGCGCGGGCGAGCGCCGCCGTCGCCGCCGGATTGCCGGAGCCGATGTCGCCGTGCACCAGCACCGCCTTGCCGCCGAGGCGCCCGACCGCGCCGGGCAGGCTGTCGCGGAAATCGCCGAGGAACACGTGGTCGTCGCCGGGGATGCAGTCCGGGTGCGCCGCCACCTCGCGCTCGAAGACGAAGATCTCGCGTCCCGGCAGGATCTCGCGGAGATGGTCGTAGGTGCGGCCGTTGCCGAGCCCGAGCTCGAGCACCACGCCGGGGCGGCCCTCGATCGTCCGTGCCGCCCAATCGAGGCAGGCTCGCTGCGCCTCGACCCGATGGATGAAGCTGTGAAGCCGGCTCAATGCGGCTTGCCCGTCCGCGCTTCGCGAAGCTGGAGATTGGTTTTCTCGAGCCGGTGGGCGAGCTCGCGCATCACCTCGACGGCGATCTGCGGGAACTCGGTGATCAGCCGGAAGAACAGCTCCTTGGAGATGCGAAGCGTCACCGTCTTGCCGCGCGCAATCACCGTCGCGGTCCGTGGCACGTCGCAGAGGATGGCGATCTCGCCGACGATGGCGCCGCGGCCGAGCTTGGCGACCTCGATCCGTCCGGTCGGCGCCGCCGGCGCGTCGATCGAGATCGAGACCTCGCCGTCGATCACCAGATAGGCGGCGTCGCCCGGATCGCCCTGGCGGAACAGCTCCTGGTCGGGATCGAAGGCGAGCCGCTCGGAGGTGAAGGCGAGCAGCTTCAGTTTCGACGGCTCGATCTTGGCGAAGAGCGGAATGCTCTTCAGGAGGGCGACTTCCTCGGCGAGGCTCATGGGTTTCTCCCGTCAGTCCTGCTTGATGAGCTCGGTCAATGCCGTCCCCGGCCGATCGAGCTCGGCGTAGCTCCCCTGCTCGACGATCCGCCCACCTTTGACGACGATAACACGCTCGAATTGCTTGGCCCATTGGGGGCGGCTCAACACCCAGATGAGGCCGCGGCCGCCGGTCTCCTCGAGCACCTGGGTGAGCACCCGGCCTTGAGCGGCGCCGTCGAGCGCGCCGATCGCCTGGTTCAGGATCAGGAGATCGGGGCGGCGGAGCAGCGCGCGGGCGACCGCCAGCTTCTGGCGCTGCGCCTGGGTCAGGCGCGAGCCGCCGATCCCGACCGCGAAGTCGAGGCCGACCTCCAGCACCACCGGCCTAAGACCGAGCTTGTCCAGGACCTCGGTCACCACCAGGCCGACGCGGCTCGCGGCCTGCGCTTGGCCATAGGCGAGCTTGCCGAACAGCACGTTGTCCTGGAGCGAGGCGGCCACGTTGTAGCGCTCGGAGTCGAAGAACTCGATCTCGCGCCCGAGGTCGGCGGGCAGCCCGGAGGCGAAGGCGCCGCGGGCTTCAACGATCCGCCGCTGCAGATCCTCGTCGACGAGGCCGAGGCGATGGCGGGCGTTGATCAGCTTGAACGGCAGCGACATCAGCCGTTGGCGGTCCTCCGGCTTCATCGCCGACGGCGTCTCGCGGCCGACGCGCGCGAGCAACGCCTGGAATTCGGGCAGGTCATCGGCGCTGATGAAGCTGAACTGGTCGAAGAACGGGTTGTCCGGCGGCAGGTCGGCGAACAGCTCGACCATGGTCTCGGCGACCTTGCGGCCGGTGTCGATCAGCGTGTCGGAGAGGCCGGTAGCGTCGAGGACAGAGACGACATAGGGATGCTCGGCCAACCGGTCGAGATCGAAGGCGGTGCCGAACGGCGTGCCGAAAACCAGATTCTCGGCGACCGTCGCATTGGTGTTGTAGGCGCCGCGGTCGAAGGGCTCGACCAGATGGGCGAGGTCGGCCGAGGCCAGCCGCTCGCGCAGGCTCCGGCGGGCGGCGAGCAGGCTTTCGGCGACATCGGGCCGGCGCCGGGGATCGACCGCGCCGCGAAGCCCAAGCTGATAGACGTCAGCCTCCAGATCGACCCGCTCGAGCAGCCGGCAGAGGCGGTCGAGGAGGCCGGCCGCATCGGCGACGCCCGCCTCCCGCTTGTCGACCCAGTCGGCGCGGAGGTCGTCGGGCGAGTTGCCGGCGAGCTCCGCCTCGCGCCGGCGCGTGGCGGCGAGTGCAGCGTCCTCGCCCTCGTCGACCGGCTGGCCGACCGGGCCGTGGGTGACGCCGAACAGGAGGTTGTCGCGGAGCGAGGACGAGAAGACATAGGCCGACGGCCCGACATAGGCGAGGCGCCGGCCGACCACCGATGTCGGCAGCGCCAGGAGGTCGCGCCCGCCGATCTGGATCTGGCCGCCGGAGGGTGGCACCAGGCGGGCGAGCAACAGGGCCAGCTGGTCCTTGCCCTGGCCTTCCGGGCCGACCACGGCGAGCTTGAGGCCGGCGATCGGGAGCTGAAGCGACACGCTTTCGAGGACCGCCTTGCCGTCCTCCTCGACCAGCGTGAGGCCGGACGCGTGGAGGTCGCCCTCGATCCGGTCGAGGGTCTCGGCGTCGGGGGCCATCAGCGACTCGTCGAGCATTCCCTCCGGCTGGAACTGCTCGGCGATCTGCTCGTACTTGATCCGGTTGTCTTCCTTCTGCTGGTAGTAGTCGAGCAGCTCCTTCCACGGCGAGGCGAGGTCCTTGTAGGCGGCGAGCACGGCGACCAGGGCGCCGAAGGAGAGCGAGCCCTGGATCACCAGGTAGCCGCCGATCGAGTAGAAGAAGAACGGGGTGAGCTGATTGATGAAGTTGTTGAGGAACTTGACGAAGAATTTCCGCCGGAAGATCTCGTAGCGGATGTCGTAGATGAGGCCGAGCTGGTGGGTGAAGCGGGCGAGCTGCCAGCGGGCGCCATCGTGGGCACGAATCTCCTGCACGCCCGAGACCGATTCTCCGATCTGCTCGGCCAGCTTGCGGACGGCCTTGACCCGCTCCTTGCCGAGTCGGTTCACCCGCCGCTGCAGGCGCGGGATGATGTAGCCCTGGATCGGGTAGAGCGAGACCGCCGCCGCCCCCAGGATCGGGTCCTGGATGAACATGAAGGCGACGATGGTGAGGAGCGTGCCGCCCTGGAAGATCGGTTGCGCGATGGCGTCGCCGATGTAGCCGCCGAGCGGCTCGACCTCGGCGGTGATCATCGGAATCAGCTCGCCCTGGCTCACCCGGCGGAAATGGAACAGCGGGAAGCGGAGGATGCGGGTGTAGAGCTCGTAGCGGAAGCGCCGGAGCATGCGCTCGCCGAGCCGGCCCTTGACCACGTTGATCGCGTATTTGAAGCCGCCGTTGACGAAAACCAGGATCAGGAACACCCCGGAGAGGAACATCAGGTACGAGACCTGGTCGACCGGGAAGCCGAAAACCGCCGCGGGCAGGTTCTTCCCGCCGATCGCCTGATTGATGATCGTCTTCGGCAGATCGAGGGAATAGTAGAGGAACGGAAAGGAAACAAGCGTGAGGACGACGACGCCGATCTGCTGCCTAAGGCTATGGCGCAGAATGAAGCGGAGCAGCGTTGGTTCCATACGTCCGGCGTTCGCCTCTTCGTGAACAGTCGCTCAAGCTGCCGGGATTTTGGGCGCTTGTCCACGCCGTTAAGGTGCCAGAAGCGTTACCCAAATCGGCCTTTCGCCGGCGGCGGGCCCTGTGCCATAGTTTAACCGCTGAAACGGGGGAACGGGGCCCTTCAGGGCGATGACAGCACGCCGCGCGAACCGGCGCATCATGATCTATAGCCACGACACCCTCGGCCTCGGCCATCTCCGCCGCTGCCGCGCCATCGCGCATGCCTTGGTCGAGCGCAACTCCGACCTCTCGGTGATGATCCTCTCGGGCTCGCCGATCATCGGCAGCTTCGATTTCCGCTCCCGCGTCGACTTCGTGCGCGTTCCCGGCGTGATCAAGCTGCGGAACGGCGAGTACACCTCCCTCAATCTCCACATCGACATCGAGGAGACTCTGGCGCTCCGCGCCTCGATCATCCGGCACACCGCCGACATCTTCGACCCCGACCTGTTCCTGGTCGACAAGGAGCCGCTCGGGCTCCGGGGCGAGGTCGAGGACACGCTGACCATGCTGAAGGCCCGTGGCACGCCGCTGGTCCTCGGCCTTCGCGACGTGCTGGACGAGCCGACGCAGCTGGCGCCGGAATGGGAGCGGAAGAACGTGCTCCCGGCGCTCCGTAACCTCTACGACGCGATCTGGATCTATGGCGTGCCTGCGCTCTGCGACCCGCTCGCCGGGATCGAGCTGCCGCAATCGGTCCGCCGCAAGATCGAATACACCGGTTATCTCCGGCGGACCGCCCCGCAGCTGACCTCGGCGGTCGCCACCCGCTTCGCGCTCGCCGACGAGCCCTATCTCCTGGTGACCTCCGGCGGCGGCGGCGACGGCGAGGCGCTGACCGACTGGGTGCTTCGCGCCTACGAGGCCGACACGGACCTGCCGTGGCGGGCGCTGATCGTCACCGGGCCGTTCATGCAGCCGGAATTCCAGGCGGATTTCCTCCTTCGCGCCTCCAAGCTGCCGAAGGTCGAGGCGATCACCTTCGATGCCCATCTCGAGTCCCTGATGGCCAAAGCCGCCGGCGTCGTCGCCATGGGCGGCTACAACACCTGCTGCGAGATTCTGTCCTTCGACAAGCGGGCGCTGATCGTGCCGAGGACCACGCCGCGTCTGGAGCAGTTCATCCGCGCCCAACGCTTCGAGGAGACCGGGCTCTCCACCATGCTCGCCGACGACGGCGTGCGCGACACCAAGGCGATGGTGAAGGCGCTCCGGCGGCTGCCGCGCCAGAAGCCGCCCTCGGCCGCCGCGCCTCCCGGGTTGCTCGACGGCCTCGACGTGGTCGACCGTCTGACGCTCGACCGGCTCGCCCGGCCGACGCGACCCCGGCTCAAGGTCGCCCGCCAACGCGCCGTCGCCGCCGCCTTCCGCGCGCCCACGCTCTGACGGCCGAGCCTTGACCGGCCCGGTCGTCGCCGTCGTCGTCAAGGGCTACCCACGCCTCTCCGAGACCTTCATCGCCAAGGAGATCCAGGGCCTGGAGCGCCGCGGCCTCGATCTCCGGCTCTATTCGCTCCGCCTTCCGACCGACCGCCATGTCCACCCGATCCATGCCGAGATCCGGGCACCGGCCGTCTACCTGCCCGAATACTTCTATCAAGGCCCGCTCCGGGTGCTCCGCTCCTGGCGCCGCGTCCGCGGTCTGCCGGGCTATCCACGCGCGCACCGGACCTGGATCGCCGATCTCCGCCGCGACCCGACGCCGAACCGCGTTCGGCGCTTCGGCCAGGCGCTGGTGCTGGCCGCGGAGATGCCGGCGGAGACCCGGGTGATCTACGCCCACTTCCTCCACACCCCGGCCTCGGTCGCCCGCTACGCGGCGCTGATCCGCGGCCTCCCCTTCGCCGTCTCCGCCCACGCCAAGGACATCTGGACCACGCCCGACTGGGAGCTTCGGGAGAAGCTCGCCGATGCCGCCTTCGCCGTCACCTGCTCCGGCTCGGGCCGTGCGCGCCTGGCATCGCTGGCCCCGGCCGACCGCGTCGACCTCGTCTATCACGGCCTCGACCTCGGCCAGTGGCCGCCGCCGCCCGACCGCGACGACCGCGACGGCCCGGTCGAGATCGTCTCGGTCGGCCGCGCCGTCGAGAAGAAAGGATTCTCCGACCTCATCGCCGGGCTGGCGAAGCTGCCGGCGGCGCCCGACTGGCGCTTCACCCACATCGGCGGCGGGCCGCTGCTGCCGGCGATGAAGCGAGAGGCCGAGGCGGCGGGCATCGCCGGCCGCATCGCCTGGCGGGGCCAGCAGCCGAAGAGCGAGGTGTTGGCGGCCTGCCGGCGGGCCGACGTCTTCGTGCTCGCCAGCCGCATCGCCGGCGACGGCGACCGCGACGGGCTTCCCAACGTGCTGATGGAGGCACAGAGCCAGGGCCTCGCCTGCGTCGCCACCCGCGTCTCGGCGATCCCCGAGGTGATCGAGGACGGCTTGACCGGGCTCCTGGTCGAGCCGGGCGATGCCGACGGCCTGGCACGCGCGCTCGGCCGGCTGGTGGCCGACGCCGATCTCCGCCTCAGGCTCGGCCGGGCCGGCCACGACCGGCTCCGCGCTCACTTCGACCAGGAGCCCGAGCTCGACCGGCTGGCGGCGAAGCTCCGCCGCTTCGCGCTAAGCTCGCCTCCCTGAGGAGAAGAGGATCGCCATGGTCAACGGCACCGTCCCGGTCGAGGTCTTGGCGTGGAGGCCCGCCCCTTTCGCGCTCGCGGGCGAAACCGTCTTCGCCATCGGCGACATCCACGGCTGCGCCCGTGAGCTCGAGGCGCTGCTGGCGGCGATCGGCACCGCCGCCTCGGCGAAGAGCGGCGGCCGGCGCCTCATCTTCCTCGGCGACCTGATCGACCGCGGCCCCGACAACCTCGGCGTCCTTAGGCTCTGGGCCGAGGCCGAACGGACCCCCGGCATCACTCACATCGACCGGCTGATGGGCAACCACGAGCAGCTCGTGCTCCTCGCCGTCACCGGCGGGCCGCATGCCGAGAAGGCGGCGGCCATGTGGCTGAGCCCGCGCATGGGCGGGGAGAAGGTTCTGGAGGAGATGCGCACCCGCGTCGGCGATCGGGACGCGCGCCCGAGCGCCGCCTTGCTCGCCGCCGCGCTCGGCGGGGTCGCGGTCAGGCACTTCTACGCCATGCGCTCGCATGTCCGCCTCGGCAACACGGTCTTCGTCCATGCCGGACTCGAGCCGGGCGTCGACCTCGACGAGTACCTGGCGCGGCCATGGATGTCGTTCATCGAGGCGACCTGGGCGTGGATCCAGCAAGGCTTCCTCGACTGGAAGGGCGGTTTCGGCGGCCGGCTCGTCGTCCACGGCCACACGCCGCCGCCGAAGCACCGGGCGCTGACCGGGCAGACCGACCCGCACCTCTTCCAGTGCGACCGCCTCGGCCTCGACGGCGGCAGCGCACTTTCCGGCTACGTCACCGCGGCCGAGATCGAGGACGGCCGCTACCGCATCCTCCGCGCCGGCACGCTGATGCCGGACGCCGAGATCTGACCCGAAGTCCGTTCTGGAGCCAGAGGCGCATGTCGACCGCCGAAGAGATCGTCCGCGCCCTGGCCCAGCGCTAGACGATGCGCATCGCCTTCTACGCGCCGCTGAAGCCGCCCGACCATCCGACGCCGTCCGGCGACCGGCAGATGGCACGGCTCCTGCTTCAGGCGCTGAAGGCGGGCGGCCACACACCGGTTCTGGTCTCACGCTTTCGCAGCCGCGACGCGGCCGGCGATGGCAATGGCCGGATCGAGGCGCTGGGCGCGGCGCTGGCCGAACGATGCCTCGCGCGCCTAAGGGCGAATCCGCCGGCGGCCTGGCTCACCTATCACCTCTACTACAAGGCGCCGGACTGGCTCGGGCCGCCGGTCGCCCGCGCGCTCGGCATTCCCTATCTGGTCGCCGAAGCCTCGCTGGCGCCGAAGCGGGCATCCGGACCCTTCGCCCGCGGCCACCGGGCCGTCGTCGCGGCCCTGGAGCAGGCGGCGGCCGTCCTCGCGCTCTCGCGGCTCGACATGGAATGCCTGGCGCCGGCGACGCGGCACCTCCACCACTTCCCACCTTTCCTCGATGTCCGGCCGTTCGCCCGCGACCACGACGGCAGCGATGGAACCCGCCTTCTCGCCGTCGGCATGATGCGGGCCGATGCCAAGCTCGCGTCATATCGCCTGCTTGCCGACGCGCTCCGCCGTCTTGGCGATCGCCGCTGGACGCTCCGCATCGTCGGCGACGGGCCGGCGCGCGCCGAGGTCGAGGCGGCGTTCGCTCCGCTCGGCACGCGCATCGCCTTCCACGGCGCCGCGACCGCCGAGGCGATGCCGGCGCTCTATGCGGCGTCCGATCTCTTCGTATGGCCGGCCGTCGACGAGGCCTTCGGCATGGCGCTTCTAGAGTCCCAGGCCGCGGGCACGCCGGTGGTCGCCGGCGGCTATGGCGGCGTGCCCGAGGTGGTCGCCGATGGCGTGAGTGGCCTGGTGACCGCGCCCGGCGACGTCGCCGCCTTCGCCGGCGCCGTCGCGACACTGCTCGACGATCCTCAGCGCCTCCTGGCGATGGGCCGGGCCGCCCGCGCCCATGTCCGCCGCCACCACGACCTGCCCGAGGCCGCCCGCCGCCTCGATCGGATCCTCGCCCAGGCGGCCCGGCGATGATCGCCGTCGCCCTCATCCGCCACGCGCCGACGGCGTGGAATGTCGCGCATCGGCTGCAAGGCCGCACCGACATCCCGCTCTCCGCCGACGGCCGCGCCCAGGCCGCCGCCTGGCGCCTGCCGGACGCGCTCGCCGGATACGAGGCCTGGGCGAGCCCGCTCGCCCGCGCCAGAGAGACCGCGTCGCTGCTCGGACTCTCGCCCAGGCTCGACGACCGGCTGATCGAGGCGAGCTGGGGCGAGTGGGAAGGCCGCCTGCTCGCCGATCTCAAGCAGCGGCCGGGTTTCATCGAGGCGGAACGGCGCGGCCTCGACCTCGCCGCGCCCGGCGGGGAGAGCGTGCGCCAGGTGCAGGCCCGCCTCCTCGACTGGCTTGCGGCGCTGACGCGGCCGGCGCTCGCCGTCAGCCACAACGGTGTGCTCCGCGCCGCCTACGCGCTGGCGACCGGCTGGACCATGGAGGGAAAGCCGCCCGAGCGCATGGCCGCGGCCACGGCGCATCTCTATCGCTGGGACGGGCGCCGCCTCGCGCTCGACCGCCTCAACCTGCCGCTGGTGCCGTGAGCCGCGTCCTCATCCACGTCCAGCATCTGCTCGGCATCGGCCATCTCCGCCGTGCGGCGGCGCTGGCGCGTGGCCTCGCCGCCGATGGCAGCGACGTCGTGCTCGCCTCCGGCGGCATGCCGGTGGCTGGCCTCGATCTCGGACGGGCCCGCCTGGCGCAGCTCCCGCCGGCGCACGCCGCCGACGAGACCTTCAAGGTGCTGCTCGACGCCGACGACCGGCCGATCGACGACGCCTGGCGCACGCGGCGGCGTGACGAGCTGCTGGCGCTGTACGAGGCGACGCGGCCGGAGGCGCTGGTCATCGAGATGTTTCCCTTCGGCCGCCGCGCGCTCCGCTTCGAGCTGATGCCGCTGCTCGCCCGCGCCCGCGCGGCGACGCCCCGGCCGCTGGTCTTCGGCTCGGTCCGCGACATCCTCATCCACCGGCCGAGGCCCGATCGCGAGGCCGAGTTCCTGGAGACGATTGGCCGATACTTCGACCGCATCCTCGTCCATGGCGACCCGCGCCTGCTGCCGCTGGAAGCGACGTTCCCGCTGGCATGTGCGATCGCCGACAAGCTCGCCTACACCGGCTACCTGGTCGAGGTGCCGCCGACGCGCGGCGGGGCTACGGGCCCCGGCCAGGGCGAAGTCCTGGTCTCGGTCGGCGGCGGCGCCGTCGGCGAGGAGCTTCTCAGGATCGCGCTCGCCGCGCGTCCGTTGACGACCCTCGAGGAGGCGCCCTGGCGTCTCCTCCTCGGCGCCAACCTGCCGCCGGGCCTGATGGCGGAGCTGAAGGCCGCGGCGCCGTCCGGCGTCGTCGTCGAGCCGGCGCGGCCGGATTTCGTCGCCATGCTCGGGCGCTGCCGGCTCTCGATCAGCCAGGCCGGCTACAACACCCTGATGGAGCTGATGGCAGTGGGTGCCCGCGGCGTCGTCGTTCCCTTCGCCCGCGGCGCCGAGACCGAGCAGACCCGGCGGGCCGAGCTTTTGGCCGCCCGCGGCCTCGTCGAAACCGTCGCCGAGGCCGGCCTCACGCCCCGGCGCCTCGCCGAGGCGATCGACCGCGCCGCCGCGAGGCCGAAGCTGGAAGCAGGCGTCATCGATCTCGACGGGCTCGCGATGTCTGTGGCGATGATCAGGACCGCGATCGGCTAGAACCGGCCTCGCTATCGGGTCGGCGTCGCCCCGATCATCTGGCGGATAGCGTCGCCGGCGGCGCCGAGAACGCGCTCGGCGGAGCCGCTCTTGTGGAGAGCGATCGTCGCCTGATAGGTGCCGAGGACGTATTCCTCCGGCGGCGGCAGGTAGCCGAGCGAGCCGTTGGCGATATTGAGGACGGCGATCCGCGCCTCGGGAAAGCGCTCGCGGAGCCGAATCTGGAAGTCGGTGTGCATCTCCATCGGCAGCGCGACGACGAAGGCGTCGCCGAGCCGCCAGACCAGGAACGAGATATCCATCTCGCGGTCGTTACCGACCGCCTCGCGCCGGAGCATCGCGCGGTTGAGGCGTTCCAGCAGCGTGCGGTCGGTGCAGGCGGCGATCTGGCGCGCGAGCTCCTCGCGGCTCGGCATCTCCGTCACGTCGAGGCGCACGGTCACCCGTCGGGCGCCGATCGCGGGGTTCGGTTGGACCGGCCGCTCGCGCCAGATCGCCAGCGGCGTTCCCGACTGCTCGACACCGGCATAGGCCAGCGCCATCCCCGGGCGCAGCATCGAGGTGAGTCCGGCGAGCGCGGCATAGCCGATCTCGCGGCCGTTCTGGTCGGCGATGCCGACGTCGGATTCGTAGCTGCGGCGCGGCGCCATGTCGCCGGAGGCGCCGTGCAGAAAGAGACACGGCGCGCCGCCGGTGTCCCTCTCGACGGTCTCGCGCAGCGCGCCGACGTAGTCGGGCGAGACTTGGGTATTGCCGCCGCCGAGCGAGATCGGATGGCAGGCGTAGTTGACCAGCGTGAACAGCACGCGGCCCGACGCATCGGCCGCACGGCCGACCAGCAGCGTGTCGTCGGCCGTCGGCTCGGGGGTGAGGCCGCAAAGGATCTGCCCGGTCTCGGGCGAGGGAAAATTGCGGTTGAACGCGAGCCCGCAGCGCCCGACCGTCCAGGTCAGCGTCGCCGGCGCCAGCGCGGCCCTGGCCTCGGCGACGAGGCGGATGCAGGTCTCGGTCACGTGCCGGCGGAAATCCGCGATCAGGTGACCGCCCGGCTTGTCGGCGAGATCGAGGGCCATCAATGGCGCCGAATGGGTATGGCTCGGCTGCAGGATCAGCCGATCCTCGTCGAGGCCCGTGGCCTTCACCACGGCCGAGCGCACGCCCCGCTCGTCCGCGGTCGACCGCCACCAGCTGTGGTCGAGGGTCAAAAGGACGAGCGCGTCGCCGCCCTCGGCGTCGGCGAAGGCCGCGCAGGTCGCGACCATGGGGCGATGGACGCCCGAGGGCTGGTCGTGCTTGGCGCTGCCCCAGAGCCGGAAATAGATGCCGGCGGGCGGCGTGATGTCGCCGCGGGCGACGCCGACCCGGCCGCCGAACTCGCACGAGTGAAGCACGCGCTGCCCGACCTGCGGAGCCGGCGCGTCGCCGATCATCGAGACGAACCTCCGCCTACTGCTTGTCGATGTTCCAGAGCGCGAGCTTGGAGGTCGGCAGCACGCCCGTCACGGTCTTCCGCCAGGCATAGGGCTGGTCGTACTGGCCGGTGACGATGTAGGGCACGATCTCCCACAGGCGCCGATGCAGCTTGTCGAGGATCGCCATCCGGGTCGGCTGGTCGGTCGCCTGGATGAACTCGGTCCTGAGCTTCTCGGCTTCCGCGTCGGACGGCCAGCCGGCCCAGCTGCCTTCCGGATTCAGGATGATGCCGACATTGGTCAAGGGGTTGTGCCAGGTCGACCAGGAATTGCCGGTGGCGAAGATGTGCCAGCCGCCGCTCTGCCCGGGTGGGTTCTTGTTGGTGAGCCAACGGGTCAGCGTCGTGCCCCAGTCGGCCCACTCGATCTCGGCGTTGACGCCGATGTTGCGGAGCCCGCCGGCCAGCACCTCGGCCTGGGCGGCGATCGAAGCGATCTCCTTCGAGCTCGAGATGATGATCTTCTCGCCCTTGTAGCCGGCGTCGGCCATCAGCTTCTTCGCCCGCGCCGGGTCGGCCTTGCGGTAAGTCTCCGAGCCGACCTCGGTGCCGTAGATCGATTTGCAGACGAGGAAGGAATAGCAGTTGTTCCACCACTTCTTCTCGCCGAAGGCCGCCTGCATGAAGTCCTCCTGAGGCACCAGGAGGGCCAAGGCCTGCCGCGCGCGGGCGTCATTGAAGGGCGGATGGAGCGCGTTCGGGCGGATCGCGCCGAATCCCCCGACCGGCGGGATCTTCTGCACGACGATGTCCGGGTTCTTCTCGAGCATCGGCACGACGTCGCCCGAGGGCGAGTCGATGAGATCGATCTCGCCGCGGACGAGTGCATTGGCCGCGGTCTGCGGATCCGGGATGATCTTCCAGACCATCTTGTCGACCTTGACCAGCTTGGCGCCGGCCATGGCATCGGGCGGATCGGAGCGCGGCACGTAATCCGTGTTCTTGAGGTAGACGACCTCGGCGCCCGGTTTCCACTCCTCCTTCGAGAACTTGTAGGGGCCGGAGCCGATGGTCTCCGTCACCGGCGTCATCGGGTCGATCTTCGCTTCCTTCTCGCGCATGATCGCCGGGTAGTTGCTGGCGTGGTTGCCGAGCGAGTATTCGACCCATGAATAAGGCTGCTTCAGCTTGATGACGAAGGTCTTGTCGTCGGTGGCGCTGAGCGAGGCCAGCACCTCGGCCAGCTTCTTGCCGACGCGGTCGCGCTTCATCCAGCGGTCGACCGAGGCGACCACGTCCTTGCTCGTGACCGCCGTGCCGTCATGCCATTTGAGTCCCGGCCTGAGCGTCATCGTATAGGTCAGCTTGTCCGAGGAGACGTTGTAGTCGCCGACCATCTGCGGCTTCGGCTGCAGGTTCACGTCCCAGGCGAACAGCTCGTCGTAGATGTTGGAGGCGTGCATCGTCGTGATCGTCGCCGCCGCCTGCAGCGGATCGAGGATGCGGAGATCGGCGTGCGGCACGACGTACAGCGTTTTCTGCGCCGCCGCCGGCCCGGCCGCGAGGCCGAGCGCGAAAGGCAGGGCCGCGAGCAGCGCGCGCCGAGGGCGCACGGCGCCTCCGCGGACGGTCGTATCCGGCGTCGATGCCATGCTCCACCTCAGTTGGGGTCGCGGCGTCGAAGGCCGCCTCTGCCGGAAAGCTTAAGTCCGGCGCGAGGATCGGAACGAGTTGGGATTACGCATCGAGGACGATAAGCGGCGGCTATCGGTCGGCGGTGGCCGCCAGTTGCCGCGGCGTCGGCGCCAGTCCCTCGGGCAGGTTCGCGACCTCGCGGATCAGCTTCGCCAAGATCGCGCTCTTGAACTCGCCGAAGGTCTCGACGCCGATGACGAAGGCGCCGGGGCCGCCGATGACGTGGTCGCGGTAGTGGACGTCGAGGATGCCGTCGTCGGTCAGGATGGCGAGCCCGTTGACGACGATGCCTTTGAGGACCGCGGCGTCGCGGGCGAAGCCGGCGGGACGCCCCGCGTTGTTGTGGCCGTCGCCGGAGACGTCGATCACCCGACGCTCGGCGGCGTAGCCGCTCTTCTCGATCAGCCGGACGGCGGCGTCGATGGCGCCGGAGATCGAGGTGCTGGCGCCGCCGAAGATCTGACGCGGCGCCCGTTGGATCGCGTCGGCGAGCGCACGCGCGGCCTCACGGCCGCCGATCACCATCCACGGGATCACTTGGGCCTGGGCCGACGCGCCGGCCCACTCCAGCAGCGTGACCGCGATCCGGCGCTCGCGTCCGCTGACGATCGCCGCGATCAGGCGTGGGTCGCGAAAAGCGTCGGCATAGCCGTGGCGCTGCAGCAGGAATTCCTCGACGTCGATCGAGCCGGAGACGTCGACGGCGAGAACCAGGGCCAGATCGACCTTCTCATCCGCTCGGGCGTCGCCGCCGAAAAGAAGCGCGACGAGAAGAAGGGCGCGCCGCATCGGCGCTATGCGGTCGCTGCCGGAGCCGGCGGGATCTGCGGCACCGGATCGGCGGCGGCCGGCATGAGCAGCGGCGGCGGCCGGTCGATGCGCTGAACGCGGGGCGGCGACTTCCAGTCGAGCGAATCGAAGGCCCCGCAGTTGCCGCAGCGCGCCGCCCAGCCGGTCGACTGCGCCCCGCAGGCCCCGCAGACCCAGGCCGGATCGGGTCCGGTCGACTGAATGCGTTCGAGCCAGGCCCGCGCGCCTTCGACATCGGCCCGCTCCTCGCGCTCGACCCGCGCCATCAGCCGGACGACCCGGGGCGTCGGCTGGGCGACGAGATCCTGGAGCTGGTGCCGCGCCGCGCCCCAGAGCTGCGCGTCCAGCGCCGCCTCGGCCAGCGCCAGCCGGGCTTCGCGGTGATCGCCCTGGCTCCGGGTCAGGCGCTGCAGCCAGCGGAGCCGGTCGAGCGGCGGCGCCTCGGCCCGGAGCTGGAGCCAGGCGCGCGCGACGTCCGGATGCGGGGCGGCGTTCCAGGCGCGTTCCAGCCCCTTGATCGCCTTCCGCTCGGCACCGGCGGCGGCATGGAGGCGGGCGAGCTGGGTCGCCGCCGGCGCGAAGCCCGGCGCCAGCTCCGCCGCCTCGACGAGCAGATGCTTCGCCTCGCCTGGATCTGCGGATTCCTCGGCGAGCGCGGTGAGAAGCGCCGTGCGGGCGCGGCGGGCCGCCTCCTTGACCACGGCGCCGCGGCCGGCGGCATCGGCCAGGGTCGCCATCGCCGCCCGCCATCGCCCGGCCTCGGCCTGAAGCGCGAAGGTCTGCTTCAGGAGCCAGGGCGCGTTCGGCTTCAGCTCGAGCGCCCGCTCGGCCAGCGCCACCGCGGAAGCGCGGTCGCCGTCGCGGAGCGCCTTCGCGAGCAGGCCGCGCAATCCCAGGAACTCGGTCGCCGGATCGGCGCGCATCGCCTGGAACTGGCGCTCGGCCTCGGCCTCGTCGCCGCCGAGCTGGGCCGCCTGGGCCGAAAGGAGACGTGTCAGCGGCGGCTCGTCGAGCAGCCCGCTCGCCTTTCGGGCAAGCCGCCGGGCCTCGACGGCATCGCCGGCGGCGACGGCGGCGAGACCGCGGCCGAGCGCTTCGTAGCCGGCTTCGCGCCGGCGCTCGCGCCGGGCCTCCACGAATGCGCCCGGGGCGCGGCGCATCCAGCGCCAGAGGCCGCGCAGCACCGCCAGCGCCCAGGCGAGCGCCACCATCAGAAGCGCCAGCACCGCTGCCGAGGTCTCGACCCGCCATCCGAGCCAGTCGATGCGGACTTCGCCCGGACGGTCGGCGAGCCAGACCGCCGCCGTGACGATCAGCGCGAGCTGGACGAGGTAGAGGAGCACGCGCCGCATGGGTCCCGCTCAGCCGGCGCGGGGGAGGCCGGCCGCCAGCGCCTGAATCGTGCGGTCGAGGGCACGCTCGGCGGCAAGCCGGGCCTCGGCATCGGCGCGCCACGCCGCAAGCGCGTTGGCTGCGCCCTCCGGCAGACCGTCGAGCGCGGCCAGCGCCTGGGCGAGGTCGCCGGCGCCAAGCGCCCTCTCGGCCCGGGCGAGCCGGCCATCGAGGTCGTCGCCGGGTGCGACGCGCCGGACCGAGACCAAACCCTTCAGCTTGGCGATCGCCTGGCTCCACAGATCGTCCCCGGGATCGGCGCTGCGCATGGCGGCGGCTGCCGCCGCCGCGAACCGCTCGATCAGCGCCGCCCGCGTCGAAACACCGACCTCGGCGCGCACCGAGAGTGCTTTCACCTCGGCCTCGATCGCGGCGACGCCCGCCAGCAGCGCGAGCTCAGCCTTGTAGGGGCGGCCGGATGCCAGCGCCTCGCCGATCTTGAGCGCCGCCAGTGCCGTCACGTCGAGGCGTCGGTCGGTCCTGGCCAGCCGCTCGACTTCGATCAGGCGCCGTTCGGCATCGGCGTTGGCCGCGGCACGGCGTCCGAGTTCGGCCAGCGACTGATCGAGGGCGGCGAGCTTCTTCTCGATCGGGCCGAGATCGACCGGCACCACCACCGGAGGCGGCTCCCCCGGCCGGGTCGCCGCAGCGACAGCCGCGGCCAGCGACTGTTCAAGGCTGGCGAGCTTCTTCTCGATCGGGCCGAGATCGACCGGCGCCGCCGCCGCGGGCGACTCCGCCGGCCGAGCCGCCGCAGCCTCCGCAGCGGCCGAGGCCTTGGCCCCGGCGCGCTCGGCCTCGGCCGCAACGCCGTCCAGGCGTCGGCCGAGAGCGGCAACCGCCGCCTCGACCTTGTCGAGCCGCTGGGTCAGCGGCGCGAGATCGACGGCGGCTACGGCGATCATCGGCGCGACCGCGATCCCCAGATGCTGCCACGGGACGATGACGGCGCCGGCGACCGCTGCCGCAACGACCGCGCCGGTGACGGCGGCAACGAGCAGCGGCGCAGATCGGCGGGGCGGCGGCGGCGGGGCGGCGGGCTTCGTCTCGGTCATCAGCACCTTCGCAGCGATCAGATCATCCACCATCGCCAACACCGCGGCCCGGGTCGGGTCGGCGGCGACGGCGATGTCCCGGAACGGCAGAGCGGCCGCCTTGGCCACGGCGTCGCTCAAGGCCACCAGTGTCATCGTGCGCGCCGCCTCGGCGAGGCCGGCGCGCTCGACGACGCTAGCAAAGGCCGCGGCCGTGCGGGGGGAGAAAACCAGGACCCAGTCGATGCGGCCGGCGGCAATCTCGGCCCTCGCAGCCTCGCCCAGCTCCTGCGCCGGCTCGGCGTCGTAGAGCTGGAGCCGCTCGACCGCGAAGCCGGCCCGCGTGAGCCGCCCGGCGAGGTCGCCCGCGACCGAGGTCCCGGCGGCGTGCAGCAGCTTACCCCGCTTGGGGTCGAGTCGGCTGCGGACCAGGCGCTCCAGTTCGTCGATGTTGCCGCCGGCGCTTTCGACGCGCGAGAAGCCGAGCTGGCGCAGGACCTCGGCGCTGACGTCGCCGACGGCGAACGCCGGGAGATCGCGCACGGCAGACTTCTCGGCGAAGGTGCGAGCGCCATTGGCCGAGGTGAAGAGAAGCGCCTGCACGCCGGTCATGTCGACGCGAACGCCCGCCTTCGGGCGGATCGTCAGCAGCGGCTCGATCGTCACGGCGACGCCGCGCGCCTCGAGCGCGCGTGCGATGTCGGCCGCGTCCTCGGCCGGCCGGGTGATCAGCGCCCGGATCATGCCCCGCCCCTGGGCGCCATCGCCTTCAGCGTCTCGCCAAGGGCGCGGCCGAGGGCCTCGGCATCGGCGGCGCCGCCGCTCCGCTCGGCTCGATCGACGCGGGTGCCGTCCACGCTCGCGACCAGGCCGCGCAGACGCAGCGTCGTGCCGTCGATTTCGGCGAGGCCCGCGATCGGCGTCCGGCAGGAGCCGTCGAGAACCTCGAGCATGGCACGCTCGGCGGTGACACGGCGCCGGCTCGGCATGTCATCGATGGCGGCAAGCCAGCCGGCCACCCGGGGATCGCCGGCGCGGCAGGCGACGGCGATGGCGCCCTGGGCGACCGAGGGCAGCATCTCCTCCGGCGCCAGCGCCGCCCCGGCCTTGTCGAGCACGCCGAGGCGCTTCAGTCCGGCGACCGCCAGCAGCGTCGCCTGAGCCTCTCCCGCCGCGATCTTACGCAGCCGCGTGTCGACATTGCCGCGGAGCGGTACGATCACGAGATCGGGGCGAAGCGCACGCGCCTGGGCTGCGCGGCGGAGGGATGCGGTGCCGAGGGTGGCGCCGTCGGGCAGGTCGGCGATCCTGCCGGCGCCGATCAGCGCATCCCGCGGGTCCTCGCGCGGCAGCACCGCGCCGATGACGATGCCGTCGGGCAGCGCCGTCGGCAGATCCTTCATCGAATGGACGGCGATGTCGATCCGCCCGGCGAGCAGCGCCTCGTCGATCTCCTTGGTGAACAGGCCCTTGCCGCCGATTTCCGAGAGCAGCCGGTTCTGCACCGAATCGCCGGTCGTGACGATCGGCACGATCTCGACCGCGTCGGCCTGGGACAGAGCCGGGTGGGCCAGGGCGAGGCGGTCCCGGGTCTCGTGGGCCTGGATGAGGGCGAGCTTGCTGGCGCGGGTGCCGAGGCGGAGGAGGGGCCTTGTCATTGGCAGCGTCACCCTTACTCGGCACAGCCCAATGGGCCAAGCTCGAACCTTATTCTGTAGATGATGAAACTACCCGGGCTTCGCAATGAGCAAGTTGATCGTGGTCAGGGCTGTCGACTGCCGCAGAAGCGCGTGGCAACGGATTGGCTTGTGCCATCCAGCAAGTGCCACCGCTGAGTGAGCTGGTCGCAGATGTAGCGTCGACTGGTCAATTGCGTAGACCCATCGAGTCTGCCTTCGATCCAACGTATGGCATGTTGTGCTGCGATCCGCCACTTGTCGTCGGTGAGATCGGATCGGCGCAACAGTCTAGTAAAGATGTAGTCCGAGTCGACATCCGCCCCCGATTCCCGTCGAGAGCTTTCATCCAGGTAAGCCAAGCCTGTCCTCGTGACCAAGTCCGCTTGCTCTGCATTGAGCGGCGACACTCCTCCGGGTGCAAATCGCTTGGACAAAAGCTCACGCAGCAAATATTTCATGCCTTGAGATTGAGGGTGTATCACAATCCGACTCGCGCTTTTCGCGATCGTAGTTCGGATGGTCTCTCCGTCAAGATCGCTGCGCGCCAGAAGACCTTCCAGCACCCATGACGCGGGCTCCTCTAGATCTCCCTTCGTCAGCCATGCGATCGCAGGGGCAACCGCGCCCACCGACGCGTTGGCGACGACCGGCGGGGCCGACCGGTTCAGCAGCCTGGACAGAATATTTGGGGTGCGCTCCGCCCGGGGATAGGCCGCCACCCACCTCAGGCCCATGGCGATCACCGACAGCTGCGTTGCCTCGTCCAGGTCGCTGCGTTCTAGGAGGGGTTCCAATACCCGGGTCTCATTTCTTTCCCCGCCGCCCGCCTCTATCGCTCCCTCAACAGATGCATCAGAGGAAACGACCCCTCCGCTGCCCAAGCGTTGGCACAGCCAAACAACGGCCAAACGACCTGCTTCGGCAACCGTATCGATTGTCAGGTCGTCACGCTCCAGCAGCGCGGTCAGCACGCCATGCTCCGGCGTTCCACCATGCGATCTCTGCCAATCCAAGGCGCATTCGATCGCGCGATCCGCGGCTGATCCGTCCAATTCCTGTCGCTTCAATAGCCTTGAAATCACATAGCTCGCGTTCTCGCAGTATCCGAAATGAAAGAGCCATGCGATCACGTGGTCCAAAATCAGGGGTATTTCGCCAGCGGGAATATCGTCATGGTCCAACAGAGGCCGCAATACGTAGCCCGCATCGAAAGTCTCTCCGTGACTACGAAGCCATTTGATGGCGTGCGCCCGCGCATCGACGGATGCTGCGTCATTCTCGGTATCGGCGCCACTTCTCGTACTGCTCCGTGAGAGCACGCGCCTGAGCACGAAACTGGCTTGAATCTCACTGCCGTTGGCGACCAACCACGTCAGGCCCGCAGCCTTGGCCTCCTCGCGGTCTCGGGCTGTTGCTTCTTTGCGATCAAGCAGTGCACTAATTACACGGTCCGCATACTGCTCATGTCCGAACGTGCGGAGCCAATGTATCGAAGCGGCGAGAATGGATGGGCCATGCTCGCCGAACGAACGAACATCCAATAGCGCTCTGAGAACTGAAATGGCATGATGCTGGTTCGCGGGTCCCGCCAGCCAATCGAGAGCCCACGCCAGGACCTTCGATACAGCCACGCTGTCGAGATCCTCTCGCCTTAGAATCAGTCGGATCAGCAGGCCCGCTTCGGGTCGCACCCCATTCGATTGCTTCCATTGAGCGCAACGCTGGAGAACGGGCTCCAGTACCTCGATCGGCAGATCCGTTCGCGACAGGACCGCCATAAGCAGGAAGCGCGCATCGATCTTGTCGTAGTGTCGTTCAAGCCAATCACTGGCAACGCCCAAGACATCTTTGAGCTCGTCGCCGGAGAGTTCCGATCGTTCGATAAGCGGCGCCAGCACGTAGGACGTATCGAGGTCGCGCGCCCACCGACGAACCCACGACAACGCCAGCGGCTGGATCTTCGAGGCATGGTCCTCCGGCAGCAGCCGGAGCCCCTGACGCAGAAGGTGTCGCGCCGGACGCGTGAGTGCCCATTCTTGGATGACCGGGGTTACGATCTTTTCCCAGTTTTGCAAGCATCCTTGAAGCCACACTGGGCTCGAGAATGCTGCTCCCAAGGCGTAGAAGGCGCGATTGTGGTCGGAGTATGCGAGCATGCGCCCGAGGGCTCCCGCATTTTCCCTCAGCCAAGCATGGCATGCCTGGGAAAGGCCTTCGACGAAGGGCTCGTTCTTCGAGCTGGCAGCAATGAAGCGGCCTAGGCTGACGACGACGCGGCCAAACGCGCTCGGGGCAACAAGTGCGGATGCGATGAGTTGAAGAAAGATGTCTGAACGAAAAACATCTCGGCCCTCTCGAAGAATCTGGTCGAGCATTTCATCGACCACGGCATCGTGTGCGGCAACTAGATCGGGTCCATCGGGCTCAAGCCACTCAAGCGCCTTCAACGTCTCTACGATCCAGCGAGTCGCATGCATTTGAGCGACCCTGCCTTGTCCCAGGACACACTCGACCACACGCTCAATGTCATCTTGGACCATGGGCGTGACCGCCAAGGCCGCGGCCGCGGCAACGATTCTCGGCTCAATATGTCGCCCCTCCCAGGGGCCGCTCGTCGTCGCTGGCACAAGCTCATCCCCTTCGAGGCGCTTTCTCAACCAACCGACAAGATCGCCTCGGCGAGTAGCAAAAGTTTGGTAACGGTCGAGACGATTCGTGTTTGCCATCTGGTCTCCGACACTGGCGTCCAGAATGCAGGTGAAGCGTGATCGTCCTCGATGCCGGCGCCGACCGCACGCGCCACATTCATGCCATCGCCCTGCACGCCC
>SHVZ01000017.1 GCA_009694025.1 Alphaproteobacteria bacterium
ACCAACCAGATGAGGCCAACCCTCCTCTAAATTACAACACCATCTGTCCCAAATGTTCTGACGACGCACACCGCTGACCCTGGATCGCCTCGAGCGCCACCTTCGCCTTGAACTCGGCCGTAAACCGTCTGCGCGTCTTCATCGGGGATCTTCCTTCTCGTCGTCAGATCCACCTTAGCCCCCTGTCTCAGGAACCGGGACCACCTCTGTGCGAAGCGATACGGCCAGGGACCAGGGTACCGAGGGGAAGTGGCGGCGATGATTCAAGAGTGGTTCGAAAACACGCCAGAGCTTGCTGACGTACGCACCAAAGTCGACGCTGCGCTCAATGCGGAATGGAAGGAACTTGTCCTCGCGAGATTGATTGACGCGACGAAGTTCGAAGATCAGGACGATGAGTAGAATCTCGTTGGCGTAGCGTGGCCTTTTGCTTGCCTTAACGTTCCGATGACGCAGAGTCACCGCCCTCGGACTCCCTCTCCCGCGCAGCGCACGGGGGAGGCGTGGGGTGGGGGCCGAGCGAGGGTTTTCGTTGATGATGTCGCCAAGGCGGCGAATAGCGAGATTGGTGACCGCGACCTCTCCTCGCTTCGCTCGGCCCCCACCCTGCCCTCCCCCGCGCTGCGCGGGAGAGGGTTCCGAAGTGCCCTAGACCGGCGGCGGATTGCGGTCGGGGCTGGTGCGGCGCTGGTGCCAGTAGGGGTAAGCCAGCGGCCGCACGCTCGCTTCGTCGAGGCGCTTCACCTGCTCGGGCGTCAATGTGAAGTCGACGGCTCCCAGGTTCTCGCGGAGCTGCGCCTCGGTCCGGGCGCCGACGACCACGGACGCGACCGTCGGACGGCGGAGCACCCAGTTGAGCGCCACCTGGGAGACCGTGCGGCCCGTCTCTTGCGCCAGCGCCTCCAGCACGTCGACGATCATGTAGAGCTGCTCGTCGGGAACCTGCGGTCCCATGGTGCCGATCTGGGCGATGCGGGTTCCCGCGGGGACCTTGCTGTTGCGGTTGATCTTGCCGGTGAGCTTGCCGCCGGCGAGCGGGCTCCATACGACCGCGCCGACCTTCTCGGCCAGCCCGAGCGGCATCAGCTCCCATTCGTAGTCGCGCCCGATCAGCGAGTAGTAGGCCTGATGGGCGACGTAGCGCGTCCAGCCGTAGCGGTCGGCGACCGCCAGCGACTTCATCAGGTGCCAGCCGGAGAAGTTGGAGCAGCCGACATAGCGGACCTTGCCGGCGCGGACGAGGTCGTCGAGCACGCGCACGGTCTCCTCGATCGGCGTCAGCGCATCGAAGCCGTGCATCTGCCAGAGGTCGATGGTGTCGGTCCCGAGACGCCGGAGGCTCGCCTCGCAGGCGGCGATCAGATGATGGCGCGACGACCCCAGCCGGTTGGGCCCCGGCCCCATCCGGAAGGTCGACTTGGCCGAGATCAGCACCTTGTCGCGCCGGCCGGCGATCGCCTGACCCAGGATCTCCTCGGCCAGGCCGGCCGAGTAGGCGTCGGCGGTGTCGAACATGGTGAGCCCGGCATCCAGGCAGATGTCGACCAGGCGCGTCGCCTCCTTCACGTCCGAGGCGCCCCAGGCGCGGAAGAAGTCGTTGCCGCCGCCGAAGGTCGCGGTGCCGAAGCTCAAGGCAGGCACGCTGAACCCGGATCCGCCGAGCAGACGATATTCCATGGTCGATTCCTTATGGATGGGACGGAGAAGCTAGAGTACGGCCGCCATGCGCGCCCGCAAGGCCTGATCGGGCAGGCGTCCGACGCCGGCGCGTACGTTGTCGCGCATGTGCTCGGGCCGGCTGGTGCCCGGAATGACTGAGGTGACGGCCGGATGCGCGAGGACGAACTTCAGCAGGATCTGGGCCCAGGTCTCGCAGCCGATCTCGCCGGCCCAGGCCGGCAGCGGCCGGTCGCGGAGCGCGCGGATGAGGCTGCCGCCGCCGAACGGCTGATTGACGATGACGGCGATCCCGCGCTCGGCCGCCAGCGGCAGCAGCCGCTTCTCCGCCGCCCGGTCGTCGAGGGCGTAGTTGAGCTGGACGAAGTCGAGCTTCTCCGCCCGCATCACCGCTTCGAGCTCGTCATGGGCACCCGGCGTGTAGTGGGTGATGCCGAGATAGCGGATGCGTCCCTGCTCCTTCCACGCCCGCAGGGTCGCCAGATGGGTCCGCCAGTCGACGAGGTTGTGGATTTGCATCAGCTCGACGCGCTCGTCCTTGAGCAGCCGCATCGATTGCTGCATCTGGGCGATCCCGGCCTGGAGCCCCGTGGTCCACACCTTGGTCGCGACGAAGGCCCGATCGTGCGCCTTCATCGCCGCCAGCAGATCGCCGACCACCGCTTCGGAGGCGCCGCACATCGGCGATGAGTCGATGACCGAACCGCCGGCCTCGAACAGGATCCTCAAGACCTCGCGCAGCGGTGCCCGCTCCTTCGGGCCGGAGCCGACGTCGAAGGTCCGCCAGGTGCCGCAGCCGACCACCGGCAGCGCCTCGCCGCTCGACGGAATCGCGCGCGTCTGCATCCTCTCGATCACGTTCGTCTGTCCATGGGCCCCTGCTCCCACGAGGAACGTCGCCCCACCTCCGGCGGCGAGCCTGAGGAACGCAGCCCGGCTCACGCCTCCTCGAGCTCTACCGTCGCCATTCGCCATGATCGATCCGATCAGCTCCGCGGCATCGCCCGTTCGACTCCCTCCAGCGCGCGGGCGAAGACCGCCGGATCATACGCCTCGTCCTTGGCGGTCGCCGCGTAGCATTGGTCGATCGCCGCCTTGAGCTCATTGTATTGCGCCTCGGTCGCGCCGCCGGCCCGGCGGAGCGCCTGGGCGATCGAGGCCAGGGCCATGGTCGCCTGCTCGGCGCCGCCGTAGTCGGCGAACTGGCCCTGCCGGCCCTCGGCGATCAGGGCCGCCAGCAGCGCCCGCATGTCCTCGGGCCCGAAGCTGTGACGGGCGAAGCGCTGCACCAGCCTGTCGGCGACGGCCTTGATCTCGCGCGCGATCGCGCCCGCATCGCCTCGCCCCTCCGACATCGCGCCGTGGAGCGTCCGAAGGTGACCGCCGAGCGCCGCGCCGTCCTCCGGCACCAGCCGCCGGGCCAGCAGCCTCAGCATGAGCAGGTTCGCGTCGTTGAAGCGGATTACGCCAGGAGCGAGCCCTGTGCTTTCCCGTGCCTGCCAGCGAAGGCTCGACATCGGATGGTGACAGGCGTGGCAGTCGTAGAACGTCAGCTCGGGGAATACGCCAGCCATGCGTCGGTTGTCGTCGGCGAGCGCCGCCATGGTCCGGCCGACCGCCATCGCCTGGCCGACTGCCCAGGTCTGGACCCCGCTCGCGACCGTCTTTCGCTTGCGGTAGTCATCATCCAGCACGTAGTGCGACGGCTGGATCTCGGTAAACGTGTCGAGCTCGAAGCTGAGGCGCGGATGGCCGGCACCCATCAGGCGATGGGTGACGAACCTGGTCTCGTCGCCGAGGTGGCAGGAGAGACAGAGCCCGGCCCGGGCGACCGGGTCCTCGGTCGGAAAGAGCCCGAGCTTCTGCAGCTCCGCCGTCGAGGAAACGCCGGCAACATGCGGCCCGAGCCAGCGCTGGCCGCCGCCGTGACAACCCTCGCAGCCGACGCCGTCCGAGAGCTGGAACTGCCGGCCGCGCAGTTCCGCCGGGACGTTGTCGGTATGGCAGTCGAGGCAGGCCTTCGCCGTGTGGGCGTCGGGCAGGCCGAGGTTCTTGGCGATCCGCTGGGAGCGCGGCTCCAACAGGACGGCATAGGCCTTGGCGTGCTTGTCCTGGCGCTGCCATATTAGGTATTCGTTCTGCAGCACCTGCGAGCCGCGAACCGGCTGGACCGCCCCGTGGCAGGTCGAGCCGCCGCAGCTGGTCACCCCCAGATGAAGGTCCGGCCCCTTCGACGGCAGGCTCTGCGCGGCCGCCTCGCCGAGGCCGAGCGCCGCCAGCGCGACGATCAGGATGCGTCTCATCTTGCCCCCCCGATGCTGCTATTATGACGGCCATGCGCGCCGTTCTTTTCCTGCTTGCGATGACTGCGCCGGCGATCGCGGACAACGCCTTCACCCGCCGCTGCGAGGCCGACGTCCTGGCGAAAGCCGGCGATCAGGTGGTGGCTCAGCGGAGCTGCGCCTGCATGCGGAAGTTCCTGGCGACCAGCCTCGGCCAGTCCGGCCATGACCGCGTGCTGGCGGCGCTGGAGGCGGCGTCCTGGACACCCGAACGGGCGTCCCTTTCCACCGACGAGCGGCAGGTCGTCGGCAACGCGCGTCTGGCCTGCAGCCTCTAACCAGGCGGTCACCGCCCGCCCTCCTTGATCAGGTCGAACAGCTTCTGCGGATGCGCGCGCATCGCCGCCCCCGTCGGGCAGGCGCGCACACAGGCCGGGCCGCCGTCGATGCCCATGCAAAGGTCGCACTTGACCGCTTTCTTGGCGCCATCGCCTTTGATCGATCCGCCGGGCCCGGGTCCTGAGCCGAACAGCAGCCATGACAGAAGGCCGGGCTTCTTCGCCGAGGGCTGCGCCATGTGGATGACGCCATAGGGACAGTTGCGTTCGCAGTTGCCGCAGCCGATGCAGGTCTCCGGGTTGATGAAGACCTCGCCCTCCTTGCTCCGGCTGAGCGCATCCGGCGGGCAGTCCTTCATGCAATGCGGGTGCTCGCAATGGCGGCAGGAGGTCGGCACGTGGATGGTCGCGAAGGTCGGCCCGGCCTCGCGGTCGAGGCGCGAAATGCCGCCATGGGTCTCGGCGCAGGCGCTCTCGCAGTTGTTGCAGTGGACGCAAAGAGACTCGTCGATCATCAGGACGTCGGTCGCCTCGCCGAGCCCCTGCTTCAGCAACTCGCCGATTGCGCCGACTCCGCTGGCTCTGGTTTCCAGGCGCGCCGTCTCGACGCCGCGCTGCGCCATCTTGCGGCTGAAGTCGCTCTTCACCTCAGGATGCTTGGCGAGCAACGCCCGCAGCGGCTCGGCCTCGATCTCGATCGCCTCGGTGGCAACCGAGGCCCGGACGGACGCCGAGCGCGGACTTCGGGTCAGCATCGCCATCTCGCCGACATAATGGCCGGCTTGGACGTAGGAGAGGACGATGTCCCGGCGCCCCACCAGCTTCGAGATGGTGACGGCACCCGAGCGGATGAGGAACACACGGTCGTCGACGTCGCCTTCCTTGATCAGCGTTTCTCCGGCCTTGAACGCCACGACCTTCGATCGCTCGACCACCGGCGCCAGCGCTTCCGGCGTCGCCGTCGGTGCGATATGCGCCCGGAACTGCCGGACGATGGCCACCTCATCGATCTGCTGCTTGATGTCCGGTACCGAGCGCGTCAGGCGCAACATCGTGTTACGCGGAACTTCGAGCAGCGCCGATGGCTCGATCGCCGTCACCGTCGCCGTGCGCCGTCGGCCGGAGATCAGGCCCATCTCGCCAACGAAAGAGCCTGCACCCAGGCGGACCAGAGCCTCGGGTTTCTCAGGATCGACCTCGACGCCGATCGCGCCGGCGACGACTGCGAAGACCGAATTCGTGTAGTCGTTCCGCCGGAACAGGACGGCTCCCGCGTCCACCCGATGGATGTCGCTCGAAGTCAGGATCTCGCGTACCTGCAGCGGCGTGATCGCACGGAACAGCGGCACGTGGTCCTTGACCGCCTGAACCAGCTGCCCCACCGACCAGTCGAGCCCGGACTTCGCCAGCTTCCCTTCGATCAAAGGCTCGTCAGCCGGCGCGATCGCATTTCCGAGAATGTGCTCGACCACCTCATAGCCCTGGTTGAGACAGTTCTTGATGAGCGGATAGCCCGCGAGAGCACCGACGATGTAAAGGCCGGGGACGCTCGATTCATAGGTTTCGCTGACCAGAGGTGCCGCGGTCGGCGCCTCGCTGGCGAAGGCGACCCCGCAGGCCTCCACGAACTTCCTTGGTGGCAGCGCGCCGATGCGCGCGATGATGCGGTCGACCTTGACCGTCGCCTCGCCCTGCGGCGTGTTGAGGATCAACCGGCCCGGCTCGATCCGCGCCGGAGAGGCGGCCATCACGGTCTCCATGCGGCCGGCCTTCACCTCGTCCTGCACCTTGGCGATGTTGGCCGGCTTGGCATGCACGAATTCCGGGCTGTTGACGACCAGCGTCACCGCGTTGCCGGCAACGAGCCCGAGCGCGTTCTCGATGCCGGCGTCGCCGCCACCGATCACGACAATGCTCTCGTTCTGATACTCGTCCGGGTCGTCGAGCTGGTACTGGACGAACGACTGTTCGGACCCGGGAACCGTCAGCCGGCGGATGTTGCCCTGAACGCCGATCGCCAGCACCACGCTTCCAGCCTCGATCGCCTCCCCCGACTTCAGCGTAATCCGGAAGGCACCCTTGGCGCCGGAGACGCCGGTAACCTCGGTGTTCAGCCGGAGATTGACACCCGCCTCCTTCATCGCCCGCCCGAAGACATCGAGCACAACCTCGCGCGCGCCCTCGGCGAAGCCGGTGTCGCTCCGAAGCGGGAGAATGGCCGGTGTCGCCATCACCAGCTTCCGCTTCTGGTAACGCGAGATCGTGTCTGAGACGTGGGCCGCACGCTCAAGCAGGATATGCGAGGCGCTGCGCTTGGCCGCCCGGCAGGCGGCACTGAGGCCCGCGGGGCCGGATCCGATAATGGCGATGTCGAAGCGGTCGGCCACGTCAACCTCCTGGCCGTCGCACGAGCGGCCCACGCGGGACGGCCGTTGGCGGAGGCGCGGCGGGAGCCGAGCGGGTGGTGGGTATTCCGCGGAAGTCCTGGCGCCTCACCTCGTCGGTCACGAACCACGGGCGGCCGGTCGGCGCCAGGAAGAGCTTCTGCATCTCCGCCCGGTTGAAGGGCCGCGCGCCCAGCCGCCCGAAGACCGCGATCTGGTGCCCGGTCTCGTCGACGGCCCGGTCGCGGTCGAGACCCTTGGAGAGCGCGAGCGCCGGTGCTGCGGTGGCGCGCCAGGCGATCAGCTCGGGCTTCGGATCGGGATTGAAGCCGTAGTAGCCGGGCTGGCTGACGGGCGAGGTCAACTGTACGACCTTGAGCCCGCCGGCGCCGTCGGCGAGGTAGGCGAAGGCGGACGCGTTGGTCATCGCGACGATCACGTCGCGCACGTCGCCGAGCCGGCCATCCGCGGTGAAGCGCTGATAGACCCTGGGAGCCTCCGGCCGCTCGACATCGACGATCACCAACCCCTCGGCCCCGCCGGCGACATAGGCGAAGCCGCGGGCGATATAGACCCGATGCGGATCGCCAATGGCAGCCGTCGCGCCTTGAACCGACCGCGGCCGCTCGGGATGGGTCACGTCGACGACATGCAGCCCTCCTCGCGCGACAACGAACAGGTAGCGGAACTGCACGGCCGTCGCCCGGACGTCCTCGATCGCGACGGTCGCAAGGAGACGCGGCCTCAGCGGATCGTCCAGATCCAGAACGACCACACCTCTCGGCGTCGCCACATAGACGACATGCCCGGCGATCGTCAGATGGCGGGCGCCGTCGAGCACGCCGCCTTCGTTCCAGGTCACGGCCCGATTGAGGAAATTGTTGCGGGGCTCGGCATCTGCGAGCGTATCGACGTCGGTAAGGATCAAACCCTCACGGGCGTCGGTGACCAACGCATAGCGATAGATCGGGTGGAACGCCTGCTCCTGATTTTCGTGGCGCATCAGGTCGCCTTGATTGCGGCCGGGAGCGATCGGCTGGTTGGTTGGCAAAGCGACGCAGGTCGCATCTGCCGACGGAATATTCGTGTCCTGGCCGAGAGGGCTTGCCGGTGCCGTGACGATGCGCTGGGCGACGCCTTTGTTGGCGATCGAGGCGACGTCGTAGACGCGGAGGCCTCTCGCCCCCTCCGCCGACCACAGGTACTCGCCACGAAGCTGCAGGCAGCGAGCCGCTCCGCCGGAGTGCCGGTGCGACTCCGCCAGCTCACGCCCACGCTCGACATGCTGGCGGAAGTTGTCGGGATAGGCCTTGGCGTGGAGATAGCTGCCGATCACCGCCTGGGGCTCGTCCCACTCGGTCACCTGCACCGCCTCGACGCCGCCGGCGGTCCCGGTCCAGGCATTGAAGCCGACGAAGTTCATATAGTTGGTCCCGAGCAGCAGCAGCTGGGCCATGATCGCGTTGTTGTCGTTGGATGCCGAAAGATGACAATCGGTGCAGGTCTTGGTCTCGGTCTTGCGCTCGGTGTGCGGGTAGTGCGGCGCGAAGGCCTGGCTCGAGAAGCCCGAGGCGGCGATCGGCGGCTGCTGGATGTAGATGCGCTCGCGGTTGATGTTGGTCGACGACAGCACCAAGGCGGACGAGGACCTGACCGGGGCAATGATGTTGTTCTTGACCGTCGAGTGGCGGCCGAGCTGGAACACGTCGTCCCGCGCCACCTGCGGGTTGTAGGTGGCGAAGTTCCGAGACTCGCCGCCCTCGAAGTGCTGCCGGTCGGTCTTCCAGTTGGCCTGGATCGGCAGATGGCAGCCGCCGCAGCTCGTGGTCCAGGAGGTGTGGCAGGTGACGCACATCATCTCCTCGTCCTGGTGCGCCCGATCGGACGCCGGCACCGCCGGTCCCCAGGTCATCGTAAGGTCGCGCGCCATCAGCTTCGCCCGCGCCGCCTTCTCGTTGTAGCGGGGATGCGAAGGATCGACCGAGTCCTTGACCAGGCTCATCTGCCATTCGAGGCCGGGGGTCACCGCGGAGCGTTGGTACAGCTTGCCGTCCCGCCACTCGAAACGGGCGCGGCCGTCCGAATTGCGTAGGTAGGAGAGATCGCGCCCTCCGGGAGGCGCGGCAGGGCCAGAGGTCCGGAGCGCCGGCAGCTTGTCGGCCGTCCCGTGGCAGTCCTTACACTGAATCTCAATCGCGTCCGCGACCTCGCCGTAGATGTAGCCGTTGCCGTGATTGTCCGGGCCGAAATGGCAGTCGACGCAGTGCATACCCTTGTCGACATGCACGGATGAGAGATGCACCGCCTTCTGGAACTTGTCGGGGTCGGTCCGGTCGACCTGCTTGCCATCAGCATCGAGAAGATTGCCCTTGCGGTCCTGCTTGAAGACCGCCCGGAAGTTCCAGCCGTGACCGTGGTAGTCGGCGAACTGCGTCTCCTTGAGGGTCGGGTTGAGCCGTGCGACCTCCTTCAGGAAGTCGAGCTCTCCCCACTTGCCACGCACCGCCGCTTCCTCCGGATTGCGCTCGAGGATCCGCAGCATCTCGGCGTCGCCCAACCGCTTCTGGGCGGTTGGCCACATCGCCTCGGCATCGGACTCGTAGTCCCACATGGTGTAGCCGAGCATCGAGTTGAGGAAGATGTTCGGCTGATGCATGTGGCAAACCATGCATTGGCTGGTCGGAATCGCGCGGGTGAAGCTGTGCTTCAGCGGGTGACCTGGCTCACCCCTCGGGATGGTCGGATCGCGCGTGTCCGTGGTCCCCATGTTGCCGAAGCGCGCATAGGGACCGCCGTGGCGCGGATCGCGGTCGTTGGCATAGACCACATGGCATCCGGTGCACCCGCTCGAGCGGAAGTCGCCGGGCTGGTCGTTGGTGCCGAGGAACCACATGTACGGGTCGTTGAGCCGGGTCTTGTGCAGGTTGATAACCGGCACGGCGACCCGAAGGCCGGTGCCGGGGCCGCGATTCGACTGGCGGATGTCGGGGCGGCCAGGCTCTTCCAGGCGCTGGATCTGGCCGAGCGGACTGGGGAGCCCGACTTCCGGGAAGACCGGGTTGATGTTGCGCCCGCCGCGCTCGAAGACCCGGAAGACATCGCCCGGCGGGATCACCTCCCAGGCGGGCAGCGGCATGAGTTGCTCGAGCACACCCTTGCGGCGGAGCGGCTCGGTCGGCGTGACCGGGTTCTTGACGATCGCCGCCGTCCCGTCCCGCGTATAGGCCTCGCCGAGGACATAGTTCTTATAGGGCAGGATGCCGTTGTTGTAGGAGGCGCCGCCCCACAACATGGCGCCGGTCGACATCAGCGAGCGTTCGGCCGCCTGGATCACATCGAGATGGCAGGCGCCGCAGGACTCGCGCGCCACCCGGTAGTCACCGGGATTGACGAAGCGGATGTAGTCCGGGTCCTCGCGGTTGAGAAGCGTGTAGCTGCGCTCGGGATTGGCCGAGGACGGATGTTTCCACGGGCCCGGGTACCGCGGCTGGACATGGGCTCGGCGCTTGTCGCCGGTCACCGATGCGTCCCCGCCGTGACAATCCGTGCATCCCAGCACCACCGCCGGGTTGACGTGCATGGTCGCGTCGTCGGTCGCCGTGTGGCAGGAGAGGCAGCCGGCACTCTTCGCCTCGGCCGCGGCCGGAGCCTGCGCGCGCGGCGCCGGCGGGGCAGCCCATGCCGGCGCCCCGGACAGCAGCACGACCAAGCAGGCGGCGAAGCGGATCATTCCGGTCTCAGTAGGTCAGAACGAGGTTGGTGAGCACGCTGTAGTATCTCTTGTCGCCATCCGCCGCGTCGAACAGCTCCTTGAACCCCCTCCCCGGCAACAGCACCGCGCCGGAAAGGCGCAGCACCACGTTCTGCGTGAGAAATGGGCGGTAGGTAAGCGCCGCCGACAGGTCCCAGCCGATGCTCCGGTCGATCCCTTCCTGCATGCGCAGCGCATCCAGCACTTTCGTATTGGCAAACCACAGCCGGTTGGCGTTCACCGAAAACCTGAGTTCCGGCAGCAGGTCCACATCGGCTCCGCCGCCGACCAGAACCAGGCCGGGATTGTTAAAGTTGGACTGCCCCTGCTCCTTCGAGGTGCGCAAAGAAGCCAAGAGGCCGTTGCGTCCGGAGAGTGCCAGCCCCCCGCCGCCGATCAGCGGGATCGCCTGGCGGATCCAGTAGCTGGTGTCGGCGCCGGCGAATTGCGGGTTCTCGAAGATCGCATCGAAGCCGGTCTCGCGCCGATCGTAGGGGTCCCGGTCGCCGCTGGCATAGGCACCGGACAGGCGAAGGCGCAGCCAGTCGAAATCGATCGAGGGCTCCGCCGCGGCGAAGTAGGCGCGGATGTCGGTTTTCTCGTCGGTGAACGGACTGAAGCGGTTGCGTCCGTGAGCATAGTACGCCGAACCGGTCAGGTTCATCCGGCCGAAGTGGCCGTCACCGTTGAGGCCGCCATAGACCACGTCGTAGTCGCGCGGCCGTTCGAAGCCGACCGGCGCCGGGCGCTGCAGGAAGCCGTTCTTGTCGTAGTAGTAGCCTTCCCGACCTTCGCGGTTGCGGTTGTAGAGCACCGTCGCCTGGGTGGTGAATCCCAAGACCGGCAGATCCTGGCGATAGACGTTGAGAGCGAAGACGTCATCGCGGCGCGGCTCATGCCAGGCATCGTTGAGGCCGCTGTTGGTGTCCTTCTCCAGGCGCCGGAACCAGGCAATGTTGTATTGCCAGAGGTTATTCGCGCGCGTGCCGAAAAGACGGAGGCCGAGCTGGTTGTCCTGAAACAGGAAACCGCGGAAGTCGGACGTGAACGGCTGAATGCCGACACGAACCGAGTCAAAGTCGAAGCGATCGGAGACGTTCCGAATGTGGAAATCGACGAACGCGTCCTGAAGACCGGTGAACTGGTCGGTGCGCGTCGTACCCCGTGACGGATCCGCGTAGAGGAGCCGCGGCTCCTCGACCTCGACGCGATTTCGGTTGAACACCGGGGTCAGTCGCAGCTCGAAGTGCGGCGGCATGTAGGCGGTGTCGCCCTTGATCAGCGCCGCGCTGACGATGAGGTTGGTCGAGAGCACGTTCGACGGCGTCCGGCCGAAGGCGTCGTTGTCGCCGGGTCTGCCGGTCGACTGCAGGCCGACAGGAACCGGGAAGCTGCGCGGTTCGTAGACCGTGTCGAGGATGGCCGAGAAGTTGAAGAAATAGTCGTCGAAGATCGGCCGGTCGCCCTTGATCGTGCTCTGCCGATAGGGATTCCACGGCTCGTCCCTGACGCCGAGCGCGTCGACCAGCCGCCAGCGGTCGGGGACCGGCGCCATCTCGTAGCGTAAAAATGGCGACGGCGGCGGCACCGAGGTCGGGTCGACGACGACCGGCGTCTCCGCCGGGGTCTCGCGCGGCGGCGCGCCCGGACGGCGCAGCTGGGCGAGCGGCCCGTCGTCGTCGGCGGCCGGTGCGGTCAGGAGCCAGACGAGGGCGACGGCCCAGCGCACCTAGAGCCCCGCGCAGACGTTGCTGGAGCGCGACCCGAGAAAGGCGGCGACCGGACAACTGACGTAGCGAAGGCGCGTGCCGCGCGGCGTCAGTTGATCGGCGCGCCGCGCTGCCGGCGCATTGGCGATGCCGGTCCCGAGCTCGATCGCCGCCCGATGCAGCCCGAGGAAGGCGACCATGTCGTCCTGGTCGATGCCGTCGCCGGAGACGCCGACGCCGCCGACCAGGGTCTGCCCGCGGAAGATCGGGACGCCGCCGGGAAACACCTGAAGCCCGTTCGCCAGCACGCGCGTTCCAAGCGGCGCCGGCAGGCGCGTGCATTGGGTTGCGACGTCTGCGGCGGCGTTGCCGCGGACGAACAGGACGTGGCTCGCGATATCCAGGAATACCAGATCGAGCTGCAGGCCGGTCGAGAACGGCGTCGCCTCGGACGCGCTTCTGGACAGCGGCCCGCTCGGCGTGCCGCCGATGCCGTCGGGGAAGGTCGAGCGCCCGAGATTGCCGATGGCGCGCGCGCTCATGGCGACGCCGTCGGCGAAGGCCCCGGCGCCCAGGAGCGCCTGGGCCTGCGTCAGATAGGGCAGCAGTGAGGGTTCGATCGCGAGTGTCCGCGCGCCGTCGGCGATCCGGATGAAGCTTGCGGCCTGGGTGGAGGAGAGGAACGCGGCCGAACGCGCCTTTTGCAACGAGACATCGGTCCCGAACACCGGCGCATCCAGGGTCCGGACGAGGCCGAGCACGCGGCCAGTGCCGTCGACGACCGAGATCGTGACCTGGGCGGAACTGCCGAGCGGATTCCTGATCTGCGCGCGGGCGGTGCCGGCGACGGTCAGCGCATGGCGCAAGATCGCCCGGACCTCTGCCGTAGTCAGATCCGTTCCGGCCTGCGGAGCGAAACGAGGGGCGCCCGTCTGGTCGAGCAGCACCGCCGCCGCCGTGCCGAAGGTCGCATCGTCGCGGACAATGCCGGAACCCGCCGAAAGGAAGACCTGGCCGGCCTGAAGCGTCCCTGAGAAGTACCCGGGCACCGCGAGCACGCTGCCGGCGATCGCCGCGAGCGCCCGCGGATTGGCGGGGTCGCGAACCAGGCTGCCGCGGCCGGCATCGGCGAAGCGCAGCAGCTTGCCGTCGACGGTGATGCGATCGGCGCGGATCGAGGTCGGCGCGTCGAAGCCGGCGGCGCCGGCGATCGCGATCAGTTCGTCGACATCCTGGTCGCGGTCGAAGATGTTGGCGTCGAGGCCGTAGCTGCCGTCGGCGATGGCGCCGACGCCGCCGACGAGCACACCGTTCTTGTAGAGCGGCAAGCCGCCGGGATCGGCGGAGAGGCCGAGCGGCGAGCGCTTCGGCCCGACGGTGCCGTCACTCAGGCGCCGGCTGAGGTCGGAGCAGGGAAGCTGGCTGAACTGCACGCCATAGAGCGGACCCGAGGGCGTGTTCGCCTCGCCGGGGTTGAAGTGGTCCTGGACGATCTGGCTCGCCGTCCGGGTCGAGAACGCATTGCCCTGGGAGGAAAGGAAGGCCCCGGTCACCGCCTTGGCGATGGCCGCCAGCGTGTCGGGGATGAAGGCGACGCCGTTGAACCCGGTGTCGGAACCCTTGGGGTTGCTCGGCACCGTGACCGTGCGCAGGGTCGGGTCGGCGGCAACCCCCAGTGTCGAGAAGCCGGGGTCCGCCTGGTTGGCGCCGTCCATGCGGTAGACGCCGAGCACGTTGCCGACGCGATCGACGACGGCGACCGTCGCCGGGCGCCCCCTCGCCTCCGCCTCACTCGCCGCCTGCGCCAGGATCTGGCCGACCTCGGTGACGGAAAGAGCTTCCTGGGCCCCCGCGGCGCCCGCGAGACCGGTTGCAACGGCTACGAGCAATGCAAGGCGCCTCATCTTGCCGCCTCCGCCGACCGGATGTGATCGGCATGGGTGTGGAATGCGTGGCACGAGAGGCAGGAGGAAGCGACCTTGCCCGTCTCCGGCGTTGCCCCGCCGTGGCAGCCACGACAGGTAGCGATGCCCGGCAGCAGAACTTCCTCGCTGGTCGACGAGGTCTGCGCCGCATGGCATTCGCTGCAGCCGACCGTCGTATGGCGGGCATGGCTGAAACGAGCCTTCTCCATGAACAGCCGGGATACGTGCACCGCACGCACCGTCCAACCGTCCGGTTTGCGTTCGGTCGCGTGACAGAGGCCGCAGCCGCTTGCCCCGAACATGGTGGCCATTGCCTCTTCGGTCCGCGCCTCGACCCAGGCCTGGTCGGCCTCGCGTTGCGTCTTCTCTTCGGCGGCGAGGTCGCCCGGCCGCTGTCGGCCCGGCTGGGCACGATCGACGTCCCGACGTTCAGTGAGAGCGATCTGGCTATAGAGGCCGGTGATGGTGCGGCGGACTTTGTCCGGTTCGCCATGCGGAACCGTCCAGTCCGGGAAGCGCCGCTCGAAGGCGAGCGTGTGGCAGCCGCCGCATTGGGCCTCCATCCGGATCGGCTGCATCGTAGTACCCCCCGGGCCCGGGACATGGCAGCTAGCGCAGGTGAGCGTCACGTTGCCGGCGGTGGTCCTGAGCCCGTCGCGGCGGAGATGCTTGTCATGGGGGAAGCGCAGATTCGAGGTCTCGGTCGGTCGAGGGTCCAGCGGTACCCGGCGCACGACGGGTCCGATCGGATCGATCACCAGCGTTGGCCGGAATTGCGGGTGCGCCGTCGCGAAGCCAGCGACATCCACCAGCGTCGTCGTCGGGGCGACCTTGGCGAGGTTGCCATGGCAGCCGACGCAGAACCCGTCATCGGCACGGGTCGCCAGACGGGGGCCGTTGTGCTCCTTGTGGCAGGATTCGCAGCGGAAACCGCCGAGATCGACAATCTCGGGATCGGCGTGCTGACGCGTCGAAGTGTGGCAGGCGAGGCACTGGGCGTTCTCGACCTGGACGAATGGGCGCAGATGGCAGGACGAGCAGGTCTCGGCGATCGGACTGTGGACATTGGAGATTCGACCGCTGTTCCAAGCGGCGAAGGGTCGGAACGCCTTGGTCGCCTCGTGCACTCCCGGCGAGAACGCGGCAATAACGGGAACGGCGAGGAAGGCAACGAAGATCGCTAGCGCCAGCGTCCAGGCGACGACACGGCGGCTAGGGAGATGCCGGGCGACCATCCGCATGTCGTCGGTCATGGCCGTGGCGCTCTCGGCATCGAAGGGCTGGACCAGCTCGACGGCGATTGCGAGGTCGAGCCCAGGCGGCGGCTCGCCGATGCGAAACTCATAGGGCCCGACCGAAATTTTGGCCCCAGGTCGAAGCGCCGCTACGGCCGACGGCCGGCCGTCGACCAGAACGATGGCATCGCCCACCGCACGGATCTCGAAGCGGCCCTCGTCCCCATCGACGACCGCATGATCGAGGCGGACCCGAGGATCGGCGAGATGAATATCGGACGCCCCGCTCCGGCCGATCTTGATCGCCAAGACGTCGACATCGCGCTCGCTTACGTCGGCGAGGCGACTGCGCTTGCGAATGATCTGGTTGATGCGGACCTTCATTGCGCCCGATCACCAGAAGAAGAAGACGGAAACGACGTGGGCGATCAGGGCGACGATCAACAGCACCGTGGCCGGGATGTGGACGTGCAGCCAGATGTCGAGCAGCGCCTGATAGCGGAGATCGAGGCGGGCCCGGTGCAGCAGTTCCCCCTTGCGGTAGAGGAGGCGGACCAATGTGCTGAGCGTCGCCCCCTCTTCCGGCCCAAGCGTCCCCTTGGCCGCAAGCTCCTCGAGATGCGCGAGGCAGGCAGCGGTCCTGCATGCGGGCTCGCGACCGGAAAGGATGCGTATCAACGAACCGCCGAGCTGTAGCCGCTCGCTTGCGGCGACGACCGTGGCGTTGACCTTGTCGTCGAGGGCCATCGCCGCCTGGCGCGCGCCGCGGTCGAGGGACGAGATCTCGGCGATCATCGCCTCCAGGGTTTGACGGCCTCGGTTCGCAGCAACCAGGCGCGGCAGCCGGCTATAGGCGATGGTTCCGAAGATGCCGCTGGCGATGACCAGCAGCATCAGCGCGTAGGCCAGGCTGTGGACGTTCCAGCCGAACTGGAACCCGGTGTGGAGAGTCCCCAGCACCAGCAGCGCCGAGCCCAGGTAGACATGGGCCGACAGCCAGCCTTTCAACGGCTGGACCCCGCCATACCGTCGCTTGCGGACACCGAACCAAGCGAGCCAGAGGATGAGGAGAGCACTTACCGTTCCAAGGCCGTAGCCGAGCCAAGTCCCGCCGTTCGGCGCATCCATCGGCGCATGACCGATGTAGAGCGCCAAAGCCAGCAGCCCAGCCAAGCCGGCGACCTTCAGAAACAGAAAGCCCTTGTAGGTCAGAAACGACTCATGCACCTTGCGCGTCTCCCCCGGAAGCCGCCAACGTGTACCCACCCGCTCCTAGAATAGTCCAAGGGGCTTGGAGAGAATGGCAAATTCGCCGGATGCGCTATCCATGCGCAACCTATATACGCCGGCATCCCGCGACCGGCCGTATTGTTGACAATCGTCAATCAGCACCCTAGCGTCCCACCAAGCGTCGGCAACAATACTGATCGGCGCACCTCAAGGGGGACCAGCGTGCCGACCTCAGGCCGTCCTGCCGCATCGGCCGCGCTCGCCGGCTTCACGGTCTTGGATCTCACCCGGGTTCGATCCGGGCCGACGGCGGTCCGCCAGCTCGCCGACTGGGGCGCCGACGTCATCAAGATCGAAATGCCGGAAGCGCTCGAAGAGGGCGAAGCGATGGGTGGCCCCCGCGACGGGCCTGATTTCATGAATCTGCACCGCAACAAGCGGTCGCTAACCATCAACCTGAAATCTCCGGAAGGCGTCGCCCTGCTGAAACGACTGGTCGCCAAGGCCGACGTCGTGGTCGAGAACTTCCGCCCTGACGTGAAGACGCGGCTCGGCATCGCCTACGACGACCTGAAGCCGGTCAACCCGCGCATTGTCTATGCCAGCATCTCCGGCTTCGGCCAGGACGGCCCCTACGGCACCCGGCCGGGCTTCGACCAGATCGCCCAGGGCATGGGCGGTCTGATGTCGGTCACCGGCCTGCCCGGCCAGGGGCCGGTTCGCGCCGGCATTCCGCTCGCCGATCTCACCGCCGGGCTCTTCTGCGCTCTCGGCATCCTGGTCGCGCTGCTCGAGCGCACCCGCTCCGGCGAGGGTCAGTGGGTTCAGACCTCCCTCCTCCAGGCGCAGATCTTCATGCTGGACTTCCAGGCGGCGCGCTTCTTGGTGAACGGTGAAGTCGCCAAGCAGGCCGGGAACGATCATCCCACCAGCATTCCGACGGGGGTGTTCGAGACGTCCGACGGCCACGTCAACCTCGCGGCCAGCGGGCAGGCGATCTGGGAGCGCTTCGCCAAGACCACCGGCCAGATGAGCCTGCTGTCGAACCCCGACTACGCCACCGGCGCGCTCCGCTCGAAGAACCGCGGCGAGCTCAATGCCGAGATCGCCCGCGTCTTCCGCAACGACACGACGGCGAACTGGGTCGAGAAGCTGAACGCCGCCGGCGTGCCCTGCGGGCCGATCAACGCGATCGATCAGGTCTTCGCCGATCCCCAGGTCCGGCACCTGGGGATCGCCACGAACGTCGACGGCACCGACGGTGCGCCGCTGACCCTGGTCGGCCAGCCGGTCAGCCTGTCGAGGACGCCGAGCCGCCTCGCCTCGCCGCCACCCGGGCGCGGCGCGCACACCGATGAGATCCTGGCGGAACTCGGCCTCCGCCCGGCGGAGATCGCCGGGCTCCGCGCCGCCGGAACGATCTGAAAGACGACGGATGGATACCCACAAGACCGACAAGATGCTGTCGCGGAAAGAAGGCAGGGTCGGGATCATGACCTTCAACAATCCGGAGAGGCACAATGCGGTCTCGTTGGAGATGTGGAGCGCGACCGAAGGCATCCTCGACGGCTTCCTCGCCGATCCGGAGATCCGTGTCGTCGTCCTGACCGGGGCCGGCGGCAAGGCTTTCGTCTCCGGCGCCGACATCTCGAAGTTCGCCGACGAGCGCCAGTCCGAAGAGGCGGTACAGCACTACAACGCCCTAGTCGAAAAGATCTACAGCCGCATCTATGAGATGCCGAAGCCTACCATCGCCATGATCCGCGGCCACTGCATCGGCGGCGGCCTCAACCTCGCGATCTGCTGCGATGTGCGGATCTGCACCGACGGATCGCGCTTCGCCCTCCCCGCCGCCAAGCTCGGCCTTGGCTATGGTTATCCGGGCCTCCGCCGCTACGTCCAGACCGTCGGCACGCCGGTGACCAAGGAAATCTTCTTCTCCGCCCGCCAGTTCGACGCCACCGAGGCGCTGGCCTGGGGCGTGGTCAACCGCGTCGTCGCCGACGGCGAGCTCGAACCGGCCGTGATGGATCTCGCCGGCACCATCGCGGACAACGCACCGCTCACCATCGCCACCATCAAGCAGTGCCTGACCGAGGTTCAGCACGACCCGGACGTCAGCGACCTCGAAAAGTGCGCGGCGATGGTGAAGGCCTGCTTTGCCAGTAACGACTATGTCGAGGGTCGAAAGGCCTTCCTTGAGAAACGGAAGCCGGTCTTCACCGGCACTTGAGGGAGGGAGGCGATGACCGACTTCCGGGCGAACGGCAGCGATACCGCGCAGACGGCAATCGGCTTCCTCAGGACTACATCCCTCAGCAGCCTGGTGCAGGAGGAGATCGTCCGGATGATCCTCTCGGGCGAGCTCGACGCCGGCGCCCAGGTCAAGGAATTCGCCATCTCAGACCGCCTCGGCGTCGGTCGCTCCAGCGTCCGCGAGGCCTTCCGCGCCCTTGAGGAGGCCGGCCTCGTCCGGCTGGAGAAGAACCGCGGCGTTTTCGTCCGCGAGATCGGCGATGACGAGGCCGAGGAGATGTACGCGGTCCGCGCCGGCCTCGACGAGCTGGCCGGCCGGCTGCTGGCGCCGCGCATCACCGCGGCCGAGATCGACGAGCTCAGGCGCCATGTCGACGAGCTGGAGGCATGGCTGGCGCCTGACGCCTTCGCTACGTACTTTCCGCTCAACCTGCGCTTTCACGATCGCATCGTCGAGATGACGGGAAACCGGAAGCTACTCGTCGTCTACCGGCGACTGATCAACGAAATGCACCTCCTTCGCCGGCGCGGCCTGTTGCGCGGCGGCGGACTTCTCGTCTCCAACGACGAGCACCGGTCGATCGTCGACGCGCTGGCGAGCCGGGATGCCGACACCGCCGCCGCCGCCATGCGCGACCACGTTCGCTCCGGCCGCGACCGTATGCTTGCCGCCGTCGATACCGCGACGCCGCGGTCGGCGGCCTGACTGGAATCCGCGATGGCCCAGCTCGAACTCCGGGGATTGAGCAAGCACTACGACGGCACCGCCGTCGTCGACCGCATCGACCTCGCGGTCCCACCCGGCAATCTCGTCTGCCTGCTCGGCCCGTCCGGTTGCGGCAAGACGACCACGCTTCGCCTGATCGCCGGTTTCGTCGAGCCGAGCACGGGCGACATCCGGGTCGACGACAAGGTGCTGTCAGCCCCTGGCTTTGCCACGCCGCCCGAGCAGCGCGGAATGTCGATGATCTTCCAGAGCTACGCCCTCTGGCCGCACATGACAGTCGCCGACAACGTCGCCTACGGCCTGACCCTCCGGCGGCTGCCCGTGGCCGAGATCGGCAGGCGGGTCTCCGAGATGCTGGCAGCGGTCAAGCTCGGCACCTTCGCCGACCGTTATCCGGGCGAGCTGTCGGGCGGCCAGCAGCAGCGTGCCGCCCTCGCCCGCGCCCTCATCGTCGAACCGGAGATCTTGCTCCTCGATGAGCCGCTGTCCAACCTCGATGCGGCGCTTCGCGACGAGATGCGCTTCGAGATCCGGCGTCTGCACGACGCGTTTCGCTACACCACGGTCTACGTCACCCACGATCAGGTCGAGGCGATGACCACCGCCGATCTGATCGTGGTGATGAACCACGGACGCATCGAGCAGTCGGGCGCGCCCGAGGAGGTCTATAACCGCCCCCGCTCGGCCTTCGTCGCCGGCTTCCTCGGCGGCGCCAACATCCTCAAAGGACACGCCATCGACGCGACGCGGCTGAACGTCGGCCCTGGCGTGCTACGGTGCGCCGAGTCCGCCTTCGTTCCGGGCGACGAGGCGGCGCTCTCGATCCGTTTCCATGAGGTGCGCGTACACGCCACGGGCGGACCTGACGGCGACAATCGCCTCGCCGCGCGCGTCATAAGGCAGACCTTCCTGGGGTCGCTGCGCGATTTGGCGTTGGAGCTCGCCGACGGTACTGTCATCCGCGCCACGGCGCCGCCGGATCTGGCGGTCCAGGCGAATGCCCGCGTATGGATAGATCTGCCGCCGGAACGCTGCCGGCCGTTGCCATCATGACGCTGCCGTCGCGACGGCAGCCAAAAGCAAGAAGCGACAACAATGAACGACAGGAGGAAACGATGAGATCGCGCGACATCCTGCTTCCGAGTGGAGCGGCTCTGGTACTCGCCATGATCGCCGGCGCGGCGATCGCCCAACCGACACCCATGACGATCACGCCCGAGATGGTGGCCGCGGCGAAGAAGGAAGGCAAGATCGTCTACTACACCGCCGTCGACGTGAAGGTCGCCGAGCAGATCGCCAAGGCCTTCGAGGCCAAGTACCCCGGCGTCTCCGTCCAGGTCGAGCGCTCGGGCGCGGAGCGCGTGTTCCAGCGCATCGGCCAGGAGTATTCGAGCAAGATCTACAACGTGGACGTCGTCAACAGCTCCGACGCCGCCCATTTCGTCCACTGGAAACGCGAAGGCTGGCTGGCTCCCGTGCTCCCCGACGACGTCGCCAAGCACTATGCGCCGGCCTACCGCGATCCCGACGGTCTCTTCGCCGCATGGCGGATCACGCTCAGCCCGATCGCCTACAACACCAAGTTGGTGAAGCCAGAGGAGGCGCCAAAGAGCTTCGCCGATCTGCTCGACCCGAAATGGGCCGGCAAGATCGTCAAGGCCCATCCAGGCTACAGCGGCACCATCCTGACGGCGACGTTCCAGATCGCCCGTGACATCGGCTGGCCCTATCTCGAGAAGCTGGCCCTGCAGCGGGTGATGCAGGTGCAGTCGGCGACCGATCCGCCGAACAAGGTGGTGTCGGGCGAGCGTCCGATCATGTCCGACGGCACGGAGTACAACGCATTGCTGCTCAAGGCGAGCGGAGCGCCGATCGAGATCGTCTATCCGACCGAAGGCACGCCGCTGGTGGTCGGGCCGTCGGGCGTCATGAAGAACGCCCCCAATCCCAACGCCGCCCGGCTCTTCCAAATCTGGTCGTTCACCGCCGAGGCTCAGCAGCAAATGGTCGACATCGGTGCGCTGCGATCCGCTCACCCGATGGTCAAGGAGCCGGCCGGGCGGAAGCCCCTGTCGGAGATCAAGCTGATGAAGGACGACCCGGTCGAGGTCGACAAGCAGGTCGAGGAGATCAAGGCGCGCTACACGCGCAACTTCAAGACCTGATCTGAAAAGGACCTAGGCGGGTGGCGCGATCGAGGCGCCGCCCGCCTACCCCTTCGATGACCACAGAGACCCTCGCCACCGAGAACGCCGGCCGGCGCGCCGGCCGCATCGGCGGAATCGACCTGTCGCTGCCGGTTCTGGCGGCGACGGCGGCATTCCTTGCGCTGCTGATCGGGCTGCCGATGGGCTGGCTCGCCTACTACGCGGTCACCGACCGCGCCGGAGCGCCGACGCTCGTCAACTTCACCACCCTCGCCTCCGACCCCGCCTTCACCGAGCCGCTGGTCACGACGCTGATCCTCTGCGTCAGCGTCGCCGTCGCCGCGGCCGCGGTCGCCTCGCCGATCGCCTGGCTGGTGGCGCGGACCGATCTGCCGGCGCGCCGGACGATCCGCGTGCTGATGACCGCGAGCTTCGTCACCCCGCCCTTCCTCGGCGCCATCGCCTGGGAGATCCTGGCCGCGCCGAATAGCGGCATCCTGAACCGGTGGTGGCGAGATCTCAGCGGGTCGGCCGACCCGCTGTTCGACATCTACACGCTGCCCGGCCTCGCGTTCGTCATCTCCTGCTACACCGCGCCCTACGTGTTCGTGCTGGTGGCCAACGCGCTCGACCGAATTCCGGCCGACCTCGAAGATGCCGCCGGCATCCTCGGCGCCGGCCGCTGGCGGACGGCCGTCACCGTGACCGTGCCGCTGGTGACGCCGGCGATCCTCGCCGGCGCCCTCATCGCCTTCCTGCAGGCGATGACGCTGTTCGGCTCGCCGGCGATCCTGGCGCTGCCGGCCGGATTCCACACGGTCACCACCAAGATCTTCTCGTTCTTCCAGTATCCGCCTCGCCCCCAGCTTGCCGCTGCCGCCGCGCTGCCGCTTCTCGCCGTCACCGTCCTGTTGCTGACGGCGCAGGCGCGTCTGCTCGGACGCCGCGGATACACCGTCGTCGGCGGCAAGTCGGGCGAGCCGCGCCGTCTGGCCCTCGGCCGGCTCAAGGTCCCGGCGTTGGCGCTGGTGCTGGGCGTGCTGTCGCTGCCGCTGATGCTGCCCTATGCCGCGCTGCTCAAGGCGGCGGTATCGAGCTTCCCCGGCGCGCCGTTCGTGATCGAGAACCTCACCTGGAAGCACGTCAATTTCGTTTTCGTCGAGTTCTCCCAGACCCGGAAGGCGTTCTGGAACACGCTCGTCCTCGCCCTCGGCACGGCGACGCTCGGGACCGTCCTCGCCCTCGTCATCGCGTATCTCACGGCAAGACGGGCCATCGCCGGATCGCGTATCCTCGAGTTTCTGGCGACCGCGCCGGTGGCGATCCCCGGCATCGTGCTCGGCGTCGGCCTCTTCCTCAGCTACACGCGGCCGCCGCTGGCGCTCTACGGCACCCTCTGGATCCTGCTGCTTGCCTTCCTCACCATCGAGCTGCCGATCGCCTTCCAGCAGCTCCGCTCCTCCTTCCGCGCCGTCCATCCGGAGCTGGAGGAGGCGAGCCGCATCCTCGGCGCCGGCCGGCTCAAGACACTCGCCCGGATCACCGCGCCGCTGCTCAAGAGCGGTGTCGTCGCCGCCTGGTGCTTCATCTTCATCGGCGTGGTTCGCGAGCTGTCGGCGGCGATCATGCTGTTCACCGCCAACACCAAGGTTCTCTCGGTCGTGATCTACGACCTGAACGAGAGCGGCGATCTTGGCGCCATCGCCGTGCTCGGCACGGTCATGCTGCTGATCACCTTCGCCGTGGTCGGCTTCGCCAACTGGATTTCCGGCGTCGGTTCCGGCGTCCGGCTCAGAGGGGGCTAACCCTGCAAAAGGAGGAGACGATCATGATGAGACTGGCTGCAACGGCATTGGCCGTAGGGCTGGCGCTGCTCCCGGCGCCATCGATGGCACAGGCGAAGTACCCGGTGTCGACCGTCACGCTCGCGACGCATTCGAGCCCCGGCGGCGGCAGCGACGTGTTCCTGCGCGAGCTGGTAAAGCACCTCCAGCCGATCCTCGGGATCAACCTCGCCGTCGCCAACATCACCGGCGGCAGCGGCGCCAAGGCGATGGCGGAGGTCGCCAAGGCACCGGCGAACGGCAGCATTTTCTACGCGACGACGCCGACTTACATCCAGACGACGCTGTTGAGCAAGCCCGAGGCCGGCTACGACAAGCTCGACCCGATGATGATCGTCTTCCTCGACCCGACGATCATCTACACGCGCGCCGAGTCGCCGCATAAGACCTTCGCCGATGTGGTCGCCGACGCCAGGAAGAACGTCGGGAAGGCGAAGTGGGGAGCGGCCAACCCGGCCTCGCTCGAGCGCATCGCCTTCGAGAAACTGAATCGCATGATCGGCGCCGGGGCCGCTATCGTCAGCCACGAAGGCGGCGGAGACCTGATGATCAACGTGCTGAACGGGACGCTCGACATCGGCGTCGGCGAGATCCAGGAGCTTCGCGGCCAGCTCGAGGCCAAGAAGGTGCGCCTGCTCGCCGTCCTCGGAGAGAAGCGTCTCGCTGAATTCCCCGACCTGCCGACTGCCAAGGAGCAGGGCGTCGACCTCATCGTCAGCAAGTTCCGCGGCCTCGCCGGGCCGAGGGGTGTGCCCGACGACGTGGCAAAGATCTGGGAAGACGCGATCAAGCAGGCGCTCGCCAGCCCGGCCTACAAGGCGGTCTATGCGAAAGAAGCCCTGGAGCCGGTGGCGATGGGCCGCGAGGACGCCAGACGCTTCACCGCCAGGTTCGCCGAGGATGTTGCGATCTCGCTGAAGGAGCTTGGGGTGATCAGGTGAGGCCGAGCCGCGACGACGTTCTCGGTCTCGGCATGATCGCGGCGGCGGCGGCCTATTGGGCCGCCGCCGACCGGATCTCGGTGAGCCTTCTTGCCGATGCCGTCGGCGCCGACGGCGTTCCCAAGATGCTGGCGGTGGCGCTCGCCGTCCTCGGTGCGCTCCTCATCGTCGCCACCCGGATCAAGGCCGCGCCTGCCGAACCGAGGACGCCGGAAACCGACGAGCAACTGCGTGCGCATGTCCGTGCCGCCGGCCTCTTCGGCGGACTTGCCGCCTATGCCTTGCTTCTCCCCGTCCTCGGCTATCCGCTGGCGCTCGCGCTCCTGATCGGTGGCAGCGCCGTCTATGGCGGGGCCCAGGTCAAGCCGAGCCTCGCGCTGATCGCCAGCCTCGGCGGCCTCGGGTTCTGGCTGTTCTTCGCCAAGGGGCTCGGCATCCTGATGCCGCTCGGCGCCTGGGTTCCCGGGAGCTGAGCATGGATACGATCTTGTCCGTGGTCGGCGCCCTGCCCGGCGGGTGGACCCTGCTGGCGGCGTTGGCCGGCGTCATCTGGGGAATCCTGGGCGGCGCCATGCCCGGTCTGTCCCCCTCGGTCGCCATGGCCCTGCTGCTGCCGCTCACCTACGGCATGGACCCGACCGCCGCGCTCACCATGCTGGCCTCGGTCTATGTCGGCGCCGAGTACGGCGGCTCGATTCCCGCCATTCTCATCAAGACGCCCGGCACCAATGCCGCCGCCGCCACGACGATCGACGGATACGAGCTGGCCCGCCAGGGCCGCGCCGGCGAAGCCCTCGGCATCTCGCTGATGGCCGGTTTCGTCGGCGGCATGTTCGGCCTCGCGATGCTGGTTCTCGCGACCGAGCCGATGGCCGCCGTCGCTCTCGCATTCACTCCGCCCGCCTATTGCGCGCTCGGCATCCTCGGCCTCTCGGTGATCGCCAGCCTCTCGGGCCGCTCGCTGCTGAAGGGGCTGATCGCAGGAATCCTCGGCCTGATGATCGCCACGGTCGGCACCGATCCGGTCTCCGGCGTCTCGCGCTTCACCTTCGGCAGCCCCGATCTTCTGTCCGGAATCCGCCCGATCCTGGTGATGGTCGGGCTCTTCGCGGTGACGGAGATGCTCTCGCAGATCTCGGCCCCGGCCTGGGACAAGGCCAACCGCCGCGATACCCGGCTCAAGCTGCCAAGCCTTTCGATGTGGCGCCGCCTGTGGAAGTCGCAGGTGATCGGCTGCGTCATCGGCACCTTCGAGGGCCTGACGCCCGGCGGCGGCGGCAGCATCGCCGCTTTCATCTCCTACAACGAGGCGCGGCGCTGGTCCTCCAAGCCCGAGGAGTTCGGCAAGGGGTCGGTCGAAGGCGTCGCCGCGCCCGAGTGCGCCAACAACGTCGTCACCGCGACGGCGCTGATCCCCATGCTGAGCCTGGGCATTCCGGGATCCAACTCGGCCGCAGTGCTGCTCGGCGGCTTCCTCATCCACGGCCTGATCCCGGGGCCGATGCTGTTCCAGAAGGCGCCCGAGGTCGTCTACGGGCTCTACGGCGGACTGTTCGCCGCCAACGTCCTGATGGTGCTCGTCGGCCTGGTCATCCTCACGCCCTGCATCTGGCTGGTGAACCGGCCGAAGCCCTACCTGATCGCCTTCATCCTCGCGATCGTCGTCTCCGGTGTCTACGCCACCGACACCTCGCTCACCGACCTCTGGGTCGTGCTGGGCATGGGTGTCGTCGGCTACGGCATGCGCTGGGTCGGCATGCCGGTGCTGCCGCTGGTGCTGGGCGCGGTGCTCGGCTTCATGGTCGAGTCCAACTACCGGCGAAGCCTTGTGCTCGCGCGCGGCGACCATTCGATCTTCCTTCAGGACCCGGTTTCCCTCGGCCTTCTCGTGGCCGCCGTCGCGCTGACCGCCTACTCGGTCTGGCGCGAATACCTCAAGCCACGATCGAAGGACGCCTGATGCCGGATCCAGCCCACGCCGAGCGTCTCGCCACCGCCATCGAGGCGGTATCGGCAGAAACGCTTCCCGCCGGCCTCAGGGCGCTCTGCGAGACGCTGCTCGTCGATTTCGCCGGACTTTGCGTCGCGGCGCGCCGGCTCGACTACGTCGCTTCCGTGATGGCTGCGCTCGATCCCGGAGGCCCCTGCACCGCGATCGGCCACGACGGCGGCTTCGATCCCGCGGGCGCGGCGATCGTCAACGGCACCGCCGCCCATGGCGAGGACTTCGACGACACCTTCGAAGGCGGTCCCGTGCATGCCGGCGCCGTCATCCTGCCGGCCGTGCTGGCCGCAGCCGAGCGCCATGGCCTTTCCGGCGCCGATGCGCTCCGCGGCATCGCGGTGGGCTTGGAAGTGACCTGCCGACTCAGCCTGGTCGTCCCCAAGGCCGTGCACAAAGCCGGCTTCCACCCGACCGCCGTGTTCGGGGCGATGGGCGCCGCCGCCGGCGTCGGTGCGGCTCTACGTCTGTCGCCGGAGCGGCTCGCCTCGGCTCTCGGCATCGCCGGCAGCATGGCGTCGGGCATCATCGAGTATCTGGCCGAGGGGACCTGGACCAAGCGCCTGCATCCGGGCTGGGCCGCCCAGAGCGGCTACCGGGCGGCGATGCTGGCGAAATCCGGCTTCGTCGGGCCGCGCACCGTGCTCGAAGGCAAGCACGGCCTGTTCCAGGGGTTCGCCCATGGGCGGGAGGGCGACTGGGCGGCGCTGCTCGACGGCTTCGGGAAGACCTGGGTCGCCGAGACCATCGCCTTCAAGCCCTACGCCTGCGGCACCATGACCCATCCCTATATCGACTGCGCCCGCCAGCTCGCGGCCACGGGCGTCGATCCGGCCGCGATCACCGATCTCCTCTGCGACACCGCCGAGGGCTATGTCCATCGCCTGTGGGAGCCGCTCGCCGACAAGCAGCGCGTGCCCAACGGCTACGCCGGCAAGTTCAGCATCCCCTACTGCATCGCCGCCGGCCTCGTCCTCGGCGATGCGGGCCTGGACGCCTTCAGCGACGAGCGCGCAAAAGATCCGCGCCTCAGCGCGGTCGCGGCGAAGGTGCGCTACCGCATCGACCCGGACGATCCCTATCCCAAACGGTTCACCGGCCATATCCGGGCGACGCTCGCCGACGGCCGCGTCGTCGAGGCGAGGCAGCCCCATTTCCGCGGCGGCGCCTCCGAACCCCTGACCCGGTCGGAGATCGATGCCAAGTTTCTCTCCAACGCCCGCTACGGAGGCTGGCCGGACGACCGGAGCCAGGCGTTCCTCGCTTTCGCCCGGCAGGCCTTCACGGCGGAGCGGGTCAACCTCACGCCGTTCAGGGGGTAGTCATGCCGGAACTCGACGGACGCGTGGCGCTGGTCACCGGCGCCGGACGCAACATCGGCCGCGCCATCGCGCTCGACCTGGCGGCGGCAGGCGCCGCCGTCGTCGTCAACGCCCGGTCAAATCAGGCGGAAGCCGATGCGGTCGTCGCCGAGATTGCCGCGGCTGGCGGCAAGGCCATCGCCTACCTCGCCGACGTCACCGATGCCGACGCGGTTCAGCGCATGACGGCGGCGGCGACCGCCCGCTTCGGCCGGCTCGACATCCTCGTCAACAACGCCGCCGTTCGTGCCGAAGTGCCATTCGCCGAGCTCGACTATGCCCGCTGGCGGGCCGTCCTCGGCGTCTGCCTGGACGGCGCCTTTCACTGCACCAAGGCCGCGCACGCCGCACTGACGGCGAGCGGCAGCGGCGCCATCGTCAACATCGGGGGATTGAGCGCGCATACCGGCGCCTCCGACCGCGCCCATGTGCTGACCGCCAAGCTCGGCCTGATCGGCTTCACCCGGGCGCTCGCCCACGACCTGGCGCCGGACGGAATTACGGCCAACTGCGTCGTGCCCGGCATGATCGACACGACGCGCGCCGGCGGCCGCCAGCCGAGCCATCACGCGACTCATCAGCCGCTGGTCGGCCGCCGCGGCCGGCCGGACGAGATCGCCTCGGCCGTCCGCTGGCTGGTCGGGCCACAGGGCCGCTACGTCACCGGCCAGTCCATCCACCTCAACGGCGGCACCTACTTAGGATCATGATAGGCTGCCGCCGCCACAGACGGAGCGACGGCGGATGAATCTCGATCTCGAGGGCAAGGCGGTCGTGGTCACCGGCGGCTCCAAGGGTATCGGGCTCGCCTGCGCTGAGGCGTTCCTGGCCGAAGGCGCCCGGGTCGGCATCGCGTCGCGCTCCCAGGCCAACATCGACCGGGCGCTGGCCAGGCTCACGGGAGCGGTCGGCGTCGCCGCCGACCTGACCGACGCCGGTCAGGCGCTCCGCATGGTCGACGCGATGGAGCGCGAGATCGGCCCGATCGACGTGCTGGTCAACTCTGCCGGCGCGGCGAAGCGCACGCCGCCAGACGAGCTGACGCCCGCCGCCTGGAAGGCGGCGATGGACGCCAAGTACTTCTCCTACGTCAACGTCTTCGACCCGGTGGTCAAGCGCATGGCCGAGCGCGGCTCGGGCGTGATCGTCAACGTCATCGGCAATGGCGGCAAGGTCGCGACGCCGACGCACCTGCCGGGCGGTGCCGCCAATGCCGCACTGATGCTGGCGACCGCCGGCCTCGCCACCGCCTATGCTCCCAAAGGCGTCCGGGTCGTCGGCGTCAACCCCGGCCTGACCAACACCGAGCGGGTGGCGGAGGGATTGAAGTCGGATGCCCGCTTGAACGGCATCAGCGAGGAGGAGGCGCTCAAGCGGGCGATCCAGCGCATCCCGCTCGGCCGCATGGCCGAGCCGGAGGAGATCGCCAGCCTGGTCCTCTTCCTCGCCTCGCCCCGGGCCAGCTACGTCACCGGCGTGATCGTCTCGATGGACGGCGCTGTCGCTCCCATCGTCGTCTAGCAGCCTTTCGCAGTCCGCTGCCGGCGCTTGCCGACGGCCCGACTCGCCGCCAAGCTGGCCACCGCCATCGCCGGAAGGACCCTATGGCCGAGATCCGCGATCCGATCGCCTTCGAGCTGTTCAAGAACTCCGTCTTCTCGATCGCCGACGAGATGGCGCTGACGGTGTTCCGCACCACCTATTCGGGCGTGCTCAAGGACAACATGGACTATTCGACCGGCCTCGCCGACGGCGACGGCAAGCTGGTGGCTCAGGGCCTCACCCTTCCCGGCCATCTCGGATCGGTTCCGACCGCGCTCGCCTCGATCATGCGCCACTACGGCGAGGACATGGCCGAGGGCGATGTCTTCATCATGAACGACCCGTTCGACGGCGGCATGCATCTGCCGGACATCTTCGTTTTCAAGCCGCTCTACCACCAGGGCGAGCGCCTCGCCTTCGCCGCCACCGTCTGCCATCACACCGACGTCGGCGGCAGGGTCGCCGGATCGAACGCCTCGGATTCGACGGAGATCTATGCCGAGGGCCTGCGTATCGCGCCCTTGAAGCTCTACGAGGCCGGCAAGCTCAACAAGACGATCATGACGTTCATCGAGAGGAACGTCCGCCTGCCGGTCAAGGTATTCGGCGACCTCCGCGCCCAGCTCGCCGCTTGCCACATCGCCGAAAAGCAGTTCGCCGAGCTCGTTGCCAGATACGGACCGGATGGAACCAAGCTCTATATGAAGGAGACCATCGACTACGCCGAGCGCCTGACCCGGGCAGCGCTGGCGAAGTTGCCGGATGGCGAATGGAGCTTCGAGGACTGGATCGACGACGACGGCATCGACTACGGCAAGCCGATCCGGCTGTTCGTCACCATCCGGAAGACCGGCAGCCAGATGGTGGTGGACTGGACCGGGACCCATCCGCAGGTCAAGGGCGCCATCAACAACACCCTCTCCTTCACCAAGGCTGCCTCCTATTGCGGCGTGCGCTCCGTGCTGCCGCAGGGCATCCCGAACAATGAGGGCGTGTTCCGCGCGATCGACGTCATCTGCCCGCCCGGCACCGTCGGCAACGGCGTGCTGCCGGCCGCCTGCGCCGCCCGCGGGCTGACCGGCTTCCGCATGACCGACTGCATGTTCGGGGCGCTCGCGATGATGCTTCCGGACAAGGTCAAGGCCGCCGGCGACGGCGGCAACACCGGGATCTCGATCGGCGGCTACCACGCCGACCGCTCGCCCTTCATCTACGTCGACTTCACCTGCGGCGCCTGGGGCGCCCGCCCCTGGGCCGACGGGCTCGACGGCAACTCGCACATGTTCGCCAACATGGCATCCCACTCGATCGAGGTGACGGAGGCCGAGCACCCCATCCAGCTCCTCGCCTACGAGTTCGTCGCCGACAAGGCCGGCGCCGGCAAGTATCGCGGTGGCGTGCCGTTCCGCCGCGACTACCGGTTCATCGAGGAGGAAGGTACGCTCCAGGTTCGCTCCGACCGCCGCGACCACCGTCCCTTCGGCCTCTATGGCGGCAGCCCGGGCCGGCCGTCGGAGAATTACCTCAATCCCGACGGCGAGAACCGAGTCCTGCCCGGCAAGCTGACGATGACGGTGAAGCGGGGCGACGTCTTCCGCCACGTGCTGGCCGGCGCCGGCGGCTGGGGAGATCCGCTCGAGCGCGCGCCGGCGGCCGTCCTCAAGGACGTGCGCAACGAGCTTCTGTCGCCGGCGAAGGCCGAGGCGGATTACGGCGTGGTGATCGACACCGCGCGCTGGACGGTGAACGGCCCGGCGACCGAAGCCCGGCGCGCGGCGCTCCGCCAAGCGCGGTCCTGGCCGGAGGTGCCGAAGGTCCAGCGGGAGGACCCGGTGTTCAGGGCGCCGCCACCGGCGAGGCGCCGCGCGTGATCACCTATCGCGTCGGCGTCGACATCGGCGGCACCTTCACCGACATCGTCCTGCTCGGCCAGGACGGCACCATCCACACGGCCAAGATCTCCTCCAGCGTCGGCAACTATGCCGACGCGATCGTCGAGGGCCTGACGCAGCTTTTCCAGGAGACCGGACTCGACGGCAGCGTGCTCGAGGAGATCCGCCACGGCACCACCGTCGCCTCGAACGCGATCCTCGAGCACAAGGGAGCGCGGACCGGGCTGATCACCACCAAGGGCTTCCGAGACATCCTCGAGATCCGGACGCTGCGGATGCCACGGCTCTACGACATCGCGTGGACCAAGCCTCCCCCGCTGGTCGAGCGCTACCTTAGGCAGGTCGTCGATGAGCGGATCGACGCCCATGGCACGGTCGAGCGGGCGCTCTCCGCCGCCGACGCCGAGCGGGCGGTCTCAGGCCTGCTCGCCGAGAAGGTCGAGGCGATCGCCGTCTGCCTCATCAACTCCTTCACCAACCCCGTTCATGAGCTGATGATCGCCGACATCGTCCGGAAGCGGGCGCCGGCGCTGCCGCTGTCGGTCTCCTACGAGGTGCTGCCGGAGATCAAGGAGTACGAGCGGACCTCGACGGTGGTGGTGAACGCCTACGTCATGCCGATCGTCTCCGGCTATTTGCGCGCCCTTCGCCGCGGCCTCGACGAGGCCGGCATCCCGGCGCGCCTCCTCCTGATGCAATCGAATGGCGGCCTCACCACCGACACCGCCGCCGCCGAGCGTCCGATGAACATCATCGAGTCCGGCCCGGCCGGCGGCGTCATCGGGGCGCAGGCGCTGGCCCGGGCCAAGGGCCTCAAGAAGATCCTCACCTTCGACATGGGCGGCACCACGGCCAAGGCCTCGATGGTCGAGGACGGCGAGGTGACGCGGGCGGCGGAGTACTCGGTCGGCGCCGGCATCATGATCGGCTCGCGGCTGCTCACCGGCGCCGGCTACACGCTCAAGGTTCCGGCGATCGACCTGGCCGAGGTCGGCGCCGGCGGCGGCTCGCTTGTCTGGATCGATGCCGGCGGATCGCTGCAGATCGGCCCGGAAAGCGCCGGCGCAGCACCCGGGCCGGTCTGCTACGACAAGGGCGGCGAGACGCCGACGGTCACCGACGCCAACGTGATCTTAGGCTACATCAACCCCCTCCACCTGGTCGGTGGCGCGCTCAAGCTGAACGCCGGCAAGGCAAAGACGAGCTTCGCCGAGAAGGTCGCCAAGCCGCTCGGCATGGCGGTCGAGCTGGCGGCCTATGGCGCGCACCAGATCGCCGCGTCCAATATGATCCGGGCGATCAAGTCGGTCTCGACCGAACGCGGCCGCGATCCGCGCGAGTTCGCGCTCTTCGCCTTCGGCGGCAACGGCCCGCTGTTCGCCTGCGGCATGGCCAGGGCGCTGAGTATGTCGCGGATCGTGGTGCCGCCCTCGGCCGGCCTGTTCTCCTCGTTCGGCCTCCTCTACGCCGATGTCGAACATCACTATGCGCGCACATTCCGCCGACTCCTCCGCAAGGCCGACCTCGCGGAGATCGAGGCGGCCTGGACGGCTCTGGCGCGCCAGGCCCGGGAGCAGCTGAAGATCGAGGGCTTCGCTGGCCCTAAGGCACGGCTCCGGCGTTCGGCCTCTCTCCACTACCAGGGCCAGAGCTACGAGCTGACCGTGCCGATGCCCGACGGGCCGATCGACGCGGCGATGGTCGTCCATCTCGAAGAGGCCTTCGGGCGCGAGCACGAGAAGACCTACGGCCACCGCGCCGGCCCGGAAGAGCCGGTCGAGCTGGTGGCGATGCAGGTGATCGGAATGGGTCTCCGCGACGGGGTCGGCGTGCCCGAGCAGGTGCGCTCCAGCCGGATCGAGCCGAGCCCGCCGCCGCCCCGCCCCGCCTATTTCGGCCCGGAGACCGGCTGGCTGGAAACGCCCGTGCTCCGCCGCTCCGATCTCGCCGGGACGAGAGCCGGGCCGCTGATCGTCGAGGAGTACGACGCGACCTGCGTCGTCCCGCCGGGCGCGCGCGCGAGCCTCGATACCGCCGGCAACATCGTCATCGAGCTGTAGCGGACCTCACCCGCCGGAAAGGTCGAGCGCGATCCGGCGCCGCCGCGACGACGGCGCCGGGTTCGCCTCATCCCTTGGGCTGGGGCACGATCCTGAGATACGGTTTCGGTGAGCGCCAGCCGCCCGGATACTTCTGCTTGGCCTGCTCGTCCGTGACCGACGGGACGATGATGACGTCCTCGCCCGCCTTCCAGTTGACCGGCGTCGCGACCTGGTGCTTCGCCGTCAATTGGCAGGAATCGAGAAGCCGCAGCACCTCGTCGAAGTTGCGCCCGGAGCTCATCGGATATGTGAGCATCGCCTTGATCTTCTTGTCGGGCCCGATGATGAAGACCGAGCGCACGGTGGCGTTGTCGGCAGCCGTCCGCCCCTCGGAAGTCGTGCCCGCCCCCTCCGGCAGCATGTCGTAGGCCGTGGCCACCTTGAGCTCGGGATCGCCGATCATCGGGTAGGTGACGGCGTAACCTTGCGTCTCCTCGATGTCCTTCGACCACCGCGCGTGGTTGTCGACGGGGTCGACGCTGAGGCCGACGATCTTGGTGTTGCGCTTGTCGAACTCCGGCTTGAGCTTCGCCATGTATCCCAGCTCGGTGGTGCAGACCGGGGTGAAGTCCTTCGGATGGGAGAACAGGATCGCCCAGCCGCTGCCGATCCAGTCGTGGAACTTGATGGTGCCCTGGGTCGTCGCCGCCGAGAAATCCGGGGCGACCGAGTTGATCCGAAGCGTCATGTCGATCTCCTTTGAACAATGGACGTTGCCATGACGCAGCCACCCCACTGCGCGTCGGATGCCACCGTCCGGCAGCCGACAGGGATCAGCATATCAGCGGTAGGCTTCCAAGGCCAAGAGGGCACCCGCGAGCGCGCCGCGGCTTCGGCGCGGCACGCGGACGTCCTCAGTGGACCTTCACGTACGCGTAGTCGACCGGGAGATGGTTGATCCCGCGCTCCGGCGGCGCGATCCAGCCGGCGACCTTGCCGGGCTCGACCACCTGGCGCATCAGCGAGCGGATGAAGGCGCCGTCAGCCTCGGTCGGCAGCCACTCGCCCTTGCGCGCCTCCCAGGTCTCGCGCGGCACGACGGCGCCGCCGGGCGTCGCCGACTGCCCGCCCCAGGCGCCGATCGAGCGGCGGAACCTGGGCGACGGCAGCGACAATCGGGTCTGGAATCCGGCCTTCTCGATGAGTCGGTTCCAGCGGATGAAGCCGGTCTCGCAGTCGACGACATAGGCCCGCCGCGTCACCTCGTTCATCGCGTTGCGCAGCGGTACCGCGTCGACGCGGACGCCGCCGGCACCGTCGGGCATCTCGATGTCGAAGGTCCGGTCGAGCGCCAGATGATCCTCGAACCGCGCCTCGTCGGGTCGCCCCTTGATGCCGTTGGCGAAGGAGGTTGCGGCATTGGAGGACTGCTCGGAGCCGAAGAGATCGAGGGACGACGAGAACCAGAAGTTCACGTAGCGCTGGATCGTGGCGAGGTCGATGGCGCCCGAGCGGCGCACGCTCTCCGGGTCCTCGGTTCCGAGCTCCTTCATCACCTCGAGCGTCCGCCTGACGATCCGGCCGATGCCGTTCTCGCCGACGTGCATGTGGTAGGCCTCTTCGGTCAGCATGAAGCGGCAGCTCCGCGCCAGCGGATCGAAGGCGCTCTCGGCCAGGCTCTTGAGCTGGAACTTGCCGTCGCGGTCGGTGAAGTAGGTGAACATGAAGAAGGAGAGCCAGTCCGAGACCGGCTCGTTGAAGGTGCCGAGGATGCGCGGCTTGTCGGCATCGCCGGAGTGACGGGCCAGCAGCTCCTCCGCCTCCTCGCGGCCGTCGCGGCCGAAATGGGCGTGGAGCAGGTAGACCATCGCCCACAGATGGCGTCCCTCCTCGACGTTCACCTGGAACAGGTTGCGGAGGTCGTAGAGCGAGGGACAGGTCAGCCCGAGCAGGCGTTGCTGCTCGACCGATGCCGGCTCGGTGTCGCCCTGGGTCACGATCAGCCGGCGGAGCGCCGAACGGAAATCCGCCGGCACCTGCTGCCACGCCGGCTGGCCGTAGAGGTCGCCGAAGCCGATCTTCCGCTCCGGCTCCCGGTCGGCGAGGAAGATGCCCCAGCGGTACTCCGGCATCTTGACGTAGCCGTAGGTCGTCCAGCCCTTGGCGTCGACGGAGGTCGCGGTGCGGAGATAGACGTCGGAGGCCTGGTAGCACTCGGGGCCGAGTTCCTTCCACCAGGCGAGGAAGCGCGGCTGCCAGTGCTCGAGGGCGCGCTGGAGCTGGCGGTTGCCGCCGAGGTCGACGTTGTTCGGGATCAGCTCCTGATAGTTCAGCGCCGACATGGCTCAGACCCTCTGCCAATCGAACCGGGCCTTGCTTCCGGACCCGAAGAGCGTGAGCGCGCCCCGCTCGCCGACCGCGTTCGGGCGGTTGAAGATCCAGTTCTGCCAGGCCGAAAGGCGGCCGAAGATCTTGGTCTCCAGGGTCTCCGGACCGGAGAACCGAAGGCTCGCTTCCATGCCCGTCAGCGCGTCCGGCGAGAGGCCGGCACGATCGTCGAGGGCAAGCCGGATTTCCTCCTCCCAGTCGAGATCGTCCGGGGTCACCGTCACCAGGCCGGCGGCGAGCGCCGAAGGGGCGTCCAGGCTCTCGCCGATCCGCGCACGCAATGCATCGGCGACGGCCTCGCTGTTGAATCGCGCCGCCAGCCGGCTCCGTCCGGCGACGGTCGGGTAGAGGTCGAAATTGGCCGGGGAGAGCCGGATCGTCGGCCCCGTATCCCCTGACGCGGTGCGGTCGATCATGTAGCCGCGGTCGGCGGCGAGCAGCAGCTCGGCGAGCGTTCCGGCAAAGCACGACCCCTCGTCGACCACCGCATAGAGGCTGCGCGAGGAGACGTCGAGCCGGGCGAAGGTGCGCCGGAGCATGCCGATGGTCTCGCGCACGAACCAGTTCGACGCGTTGGCGGCGAGCGCCCGATCGGCCGCCAACAGGTGGGCCGCCTCGCCCCGGGTCTTCAGCACCCAGAGACCGATGTCGAGCGCATTGAGGCGCAGCATCAGGATGGCGTCGTCGAGATCGCGGGCCATGGCGAGCGGCCACCAGGCGGCACCGGCCTTCTCGATCGCGGCGATGTCGGACTCCGGCGCCGTCGCCGGCGCCCGGAGGGTGAGCGTCGCCATCCGGCGCACACGATCGATCTCGATACCGACCCAGTCGTAGTCGATGCGGCTGTCGCTCTCGATCCGCCGGTCGAGCGGCGGCAGCTCGATCCCCTTGGCCCCCTGCGGACGGTCCGACAGCTCGGCGAGTTCGAGCGCGCGCGCCTGCACGCGGGCGGCGAAGTCGCTGGGCGGTGCGATGGCATCCACCAGCCCCCACGCCCTGGCGCGCTCGGCGCGGACGCCGTCTGGGTTGGTGCAAAAGACGTCGGCGAGATCGCGCCGTACCTTGCGCTTGTCGACCAGGCGACAGAGACCGCCGGTTCCCGGCAGCACCCCGAGCAACGGCACCTCCGGCAGGCTCACCGTGGACGAACGGTCGTCGACCATCAGGATCTCATCGCAGGCGAGCGCGATCTCGTAGCCGCCGCCGGCGCAGGTGCCGTTGACGGCGGCGAGGAACTTGAGGCCGGAGTGGCGGGAGGAATCCTCCATGCCGTTCCGGGTCTCGTTGGTGAATTTGCAGAAGTTCACTTTCCACGCATGGGAGGAGGCGCCCAGCATGTAGATGTTGGCGCCGGCCGAGAACATCCGCTCCTTGGCCGAGGTGACGACGACCGCCCGCACCTCCGGGTGCTCAAAACGGATACGCTGGAGCGCGTCGTTGAGCTCCATGTCGACGCCGAGGTCGTAGGAATTGAGCTTGAGGGCATAGCCCTCGACCAACCCACCGTTCTCATCGACGTCCATCGACAGGGTGGCGATCGGCCCGTCGAAGGCCAGCTTCCAGTGGCGATAGCGGCTTGGGTGTCGGTCGAACACGAACATCGGTAGTCCTTCCCAGGCGAAAACGAACGACAATCGAGCCTACGATCGCGTCATCGCTCTATATGCACAAGGAACGGCTTCATCCGCTCGCGCAGGTCAGGCGGGATCGGCACCGCCTTCGGCCCCCGGAGATCGCTGTGGACCAGCTTGAGCCGGGCCTCGAGGCGGCGCTCGCCCCCGCCCTCCGCCACGATCTCGAGCGCGATGGCGCTACGCCCGAGGCTGGAGAGGGCGAGCGCGAACTCCAGATGCTCGCCGAGGCGGCTCGGCTTGAGGAAGCGGACATGCAGGTCGACGATCGGCATGCCGCGGTGCTCGGTCCGGTGCATCTTCCCCCAGGGCAGCCCAAGCCCCTTCTCGAACCATTCCTCGACTGCGTTGTTCAGCATCTCGACATAGCGCGGATAGAAGACGATCGCCGCCGGATCGCAATCGCCGAAGCGGACAGTAAAGGTGCAGCGGAAGACGGCGCCATCGGTCATCCTTCGCTCCTTTCCAATTCGGCGACGAACCCTGCGATTGCTGCGGTCGTCGCCGCCTCCTGATCGCGGTGCGGCGAATGACGGCACGCCGGCAGCATCAACGTCCTAGCCGAGCTGCCGACGCCGGCGACGATCGCCTCGACCTGGGCGCCGGTGCCGTACTCGTCTTCGACGCCCTGCATCGCCAAAACCGGGCAAGCGATTGCCGGCAGACAGGCCTCGATGTTCCAGGAGCGGAAATCCGGATGGAGCCAGATGTCGTTCCAGTCCCAAAAGGCGGCCGCGGCATCCCGATGGTAGCGCCCCAGCCGCTCGCCGAGTTTGGTCGTCTCGAAGGTCACCTTCGCTTCGGCGATACTGCGGATAGTCACGTCCTCGACGAAGACGTGCGCCGCCATCGTGACGATCCCCCGCACCGGACGGCGGGTGCCGCCGGCATGGATCAGCGCGATCGAGCCGCCATCGGAATGGCCGATCAACACCGGACTGTCGATCCCAAACCGGTCGAGCAGGTCGGGCAGCACGGCCTCCGCCTCGTCGTGCATGTAGCGGACGGAGCGCGGCCCGACGACCGGGTCCGACCAACCGTAGCCCCGGCGCGAGTAAACGAAGGTGCGCCAGCCGGTCGTTGCCGCGACCTTCGCTGGAAAGTCGCGCCACAGCGCCAGCGACCCCAGCCCCTCGTGCAGGAACACCAGCGTGTCCGGCCGGCCGGCGGCGGACTCGATCATCTGAAATTCCAGTCGCACGCCGTGAACAGTGACGAACGCCATGCGGTCTTACGCTCCGATTCCGGTCGTCGATGTGAGATCCTGCGTCCTCACGCCGGCGCATGCGTGCGACGTAGAGCGGCCCCGGAGGCGTCCTTCGCCGCCTCGGCCAGCACATCATGCGCCTCGACCCAGGCTTGAAACCAGTCCACCGCGACGTCCTCCGGCATCGTCCCGGCCGAGGCGTCGTGGCAGAGCGGCTCGCCGAGCATCGTCGCGCCGAGATCAACGAGCAGGCGCCCGATCTTCTTGCCGCCGAGGGCGCCGAAGCGATCGCGGACGGCCTCGGCCACCATCTCCGCGGTGCCGGTCATCGTTGCGACGAGGATCTTGAGCACTGCGAGACGTCCTTCGCGGGACTGGGCGAGCGATCTTCCGGCAACGGATAGTGCATCTCGTGCCATCAACAAACACTGCACTGCATTTGTTAAAAGCGAGGCCCCAAACGATGGCAATCGGGCCCGTCGCCGGCCGCTCGGGACCAGCGTCCGCGCTCTTCGCTTGACATCATGAAAGCCATCACTTACCGTAAGTGATGACTTACAATACGGCACTGACCGCCCTTGCCGACCCGACGCGGCGCGCGATTTTCGAACGCCTCAGGTCTGGACCGCGATCGGTGCGCGAGATTGCGGAGGGGCTGCCGGTGAGCCGGCCGGCGGTGTCGCAGCATTTGAAAGCACTGAAGCAGGCGGGCCTCGTGCGCGACAAGGCGCAGGGAACCGCGCGCATCTATCGCATTCATGCCGAGGGGTTGCGCGAGCTGCGCGATTGGCTCGATGGCTTCTGGGACGAGGCGCTTGAACGGTTCAAGGACTATGCGGAGAAAAGCGATGAGCGTGGTTGAGATAGCACCGGTCGTGAAGAGCATCGAGGTGGCCCGCTCTGCCGCCGACGCGTTTCGCTTATTCACCGCGGGGATCGGCAAATGGTGGCCGCTCGAAACGCACACTCGCGCCAAAAGCACCGCGGGCGAGAAGACGGTTGGGTTCAACGTCGAGCCGCGAGTCGGCGGGCGGGTGTGCGAGACGCTCAACGACGGACGAGAGCTCGATTGGGGCAGGTGACCGCCTACGTGCCGGGCGCGCATTTCGCCATGCAGTGGCGACTGGGGCGCCCCGCCGAGCAAGGTACCGACGTGTCGGTACGGTTCGAGCCCCTGTCGCAATCCCCTTGCCGCGTGACTCTCACCCATGAGAACTGGGAGCGCATGGGCTCGGAAGGCACGAGCATGCGCGAGAACTACGACAAGGGCTGGGTGGCGGTGTTCGAGCAGCGCTTCGGCGGCTACACCGGGCGCGGGTGAAGGAGAGAAACCCATGAGCAAGGTTGAGATCATCGGCGCGCCGCAATCGACCTATGTGCGCGTCGTGCGCATCGTGGCGCACGAAAAAGGCGTCGACTACGACTTGCGACCGGCCGGCCCGCACACGCCCGAGGTCGATGCGATCCACCCCTTCGGCCGCATTCCGGTGATGCGCCACGGCGATGTGGCACTGTGCGAAGCCAAAGCGATCGTCGAGTATCTCGACGGCGCTTTCCCGGGCCCCAGCCTGAAGCCGGCGGACGCGCTTGCCCGCGCCAAGGTCGAGCAATGGATTTCGCTGATCAACACCGGCTATGACCCGGTGCTGGTGCGCAAATACCTGCTGGCCTACGTGTTTCCCGGCACGCCGGATGGAAAGCCCGACCGTGCGCGTATCGACGCCGTTGTTCCCGAGGTCATGCGCCGCCTCGGCGAGCTCGATCGCGCGACCGGGAGCGGGCATCTCGTCGGCGAAACCTTCACGCTCGCCGACGCCTTCCTCATTCCCATCCTGCACTACCTCGACACGATGCCCGAATCCGGCGCTGCAATGGCGAAGCTGCCCGCGCTCGACGCCTATTTCCAACGCCACGCGGCGCGCTCCAGCGTCAAAGCGACGGTTCCGCCACCCGCCGGCCGAGCGGCGACGTAGCCGGCTTGCCTTGGCCGGCGGCCTGGGTGCACACTCCAGATAGGCGGGAGGCGTGATCGGCGGTGGTCGGTGACGCCTGTCGCGCACGATCTGTTCGCATCCCTTTGCCAAAGGATGGACATATGGCGATCACAACTGGCCTCTACGCCGCCCTGCTCGCGCTCCTGGCGATCTACCTTGGCGGCTCCGTCGGCGCTCTGCGCGGCAAGAAGAAGATCGCCATTGGCGACGGTGGCGACCAGGAGATCGTCATCGCCAATCGCCGGCACATGAACTTCGTCGAGAACGTGCCGCTGATCCTCATCCTCATGGCCGTGGGCGAGATCAATGGCACGCCGGCAACATGGATCCATGCCATGGGCGCGTCGCTCGTGGTGGCGCGGATCGTGCACCCGTTCGGCCTGAACATGTCCAATCCGGCGCATCCAGCCCGCGTCTTCGGCGCGGCCGTCACGGCGCTCGTTACGGTGGCGGCGGCGGTCATTCTCCTTTGGCAGGCGTTCGGCGCCAAGTAGCGGTTCTAGATTCTGCCCCCGCCGCCCCGCGGCCTTTGTCGTGCGCGCGCAGTCGTGCCAAGATCATCGTAAGTCGCCACGCCGCCCACCCGGCGCCCGCCGGATGGCGTCCCGGCCTCGTCCTAGAGGCGGCACCGAAGCGATCTCGAACGCATCGCGAACAGGAGGGATGACATGGCTTTCAACGGACTCTCGCGCAGAAATTTCCTCACGACGGCGGCCGGCGCGGCGCTGGTCGCGACGACCCCCGGCACCGAGGTGGTGGCCCAGGGCGGTCTGAAGATCCTCAAGAGCCGCTGCGCCCAGGCGATCGAAACGCTCGATCCGGGCTGGCGCCTGGGCACGGTCGACGACGACATCATGCGCGCCGTCTGGCAGGGCCTGATCTCGGTCAAGCCGGGCGAGGAGTGGGGCTGGGAGAAGCAGCTCGCCAGCGACATCGTCCAGGAGTCGCCGACCCGCATCCGCTTCGAGTTGCGGAAGGGCGTCCCCTGGAGCGGCGGCTTCGGCGAGGTCACGGCCGAGGACGTCAAGTTCTCCTACGAGCGCATCGCCAATCCCGACAACAAGATGGCCTACCGGACCGACTGGGAGAAGCTCGCCAGGGTCGATGTCACCGGCACGCATTCCGGCGTGATCCACCTCAAAGAGCCGTTCATGCCGCTCTGGCTGTCGACCCTGCCTGCCGGCTCCGGCCTTGTCATCTCGAAGAAGGCGATGGAGGCGAAAGGCATCCAGAAGATCACCACGGACGTGCTGGCGGTCTGCGGCCCTTATCGCATCAAGACCATGGAGCCGCGCCGGATCATCGTGCTCGAGCGGAACCCGCTGTGGCAGGGCGAGAAGCCGGCCTATGACGAGATCCACTACATCGTCATCCTCGACGCCAACGCCGCCGAGATCGCCTTCGAGGCCGGCGAGATCGACTTCACCCATCTGCCGATCGCATCGGTTGCGCGGCTGCAGAAGAAGCTGCCGCCCAAATCCAAGCTGATCGTCAAGCCGTCGCTGGCGTACTGGTGGCTCGGCATGCAGAGCGAGGATGGGCCCTTCAAGGACATCCGCGTGCGCCAGGCCGTCCAGCACGCGATCGACGTCGACATGGTGCTCGAAGGCGCCTTCTTCGGCGTCGCCACCCGGGCGACCGGCATCATCGCGCCCGGCCTTCTCGGTCACCGGCCGAAGAACCTGGTCGAGAAGCCGGACCTCGCCAGGGCGAAGAAGCTGCTGGCCGATGCCGGCTTCCCCAACGGCTTCAAGACCGACATCGGCGTCCGCAACTCGGCCGAGTTCGTCAACGCCGCGCAGGTGGCGGCGGCGAGCCTCGCCAAGGTCGGCATCCAGGCCGAGGTCAGGCCCTTCGACAGCGGCGCCCAGAAGGCGCTCGCCGGCGACAAGGCCGGCGGCTGGAACAAGATGGGGCTCCACATCGTCCGCTTCTCGATGCAGCCGGATCCCTCGTGGGCGACCGCCTGGTTCGTCTCCGAGCAGGTCGGCGAATGGAACTGGGAGCGCTTCAAGAACCCCGAGTTCGACAAGCTGCACGGCAGCCTGACCAGCGAGCTGGACGAGAAGAAGCGCGATCAGGGCTACCAGCGCATGCAGGACCTGATGGAACAGTCCGGCTCCTATGTGTTCCTGACCCATGGCGTCAACGCCGCCATCCACCGCGATACGGTGGTGCCGGCCCTCTCGCCGGACGCACAACGGCAGTTCTGGAACAAATTCAAGCCGGCATGACGTTCAGGGGGGTGTGCAACGTCGCTGGGCACACACCCCTCCCTAACCTTCCCCCGCAAGGCGGGAGGGAAAATGTCTTTCGTGCCCCCTCCCCCTTGACGGGGGAGGTTCGCGCGACGCAAAGCGTCGTCGCGGTGGGTGGGGGTGAGGTGCGATGACCACGGCGGATGCGGCTCTCGCGACCCCGCTCCCCGCCGAGCGGGCCTGGCTCATCGTGGTCCGTCGACTGCTCGCGGACCCGCTGGGGACGCTGGGCCTCACGATCGTCGTGCTGCTGGTCATCAGCGCGCTGAGTGCGGACTGGCTTGCCACCCACGACCCCTTCGAGTTGGCGCCGCGACAGCGGATGCAGGATCCGAGCCCCGATCACTGGCTCGGCACCGACCAGCTCGGCCGCGACGTCTTCAGCCGGGTGATCTACGGCGGACGCATCGCGCTCTGGGTCTCGCTGACCGCGGTGTCGCTGTCGCTCTTCGGCGGCCTCGTGCTCGGCATGCTCGCCGGCTACGGACCCAGATGGCTCGATAACGCGCTCGTCCTCCTGTTCGACTCCGTCCGCTCCTTCCCGACGATCATGTTCGCGCTCGCCATGGTGACGCTGCTGGGGCCGAGCCTGGGGACGATCATCACCGTCATCGTCGTCGCCTCGATCCCGGTCTATGGCCGGATCGTCCGCATCCAGACGCTCTCGCTCAAGGAGACCGAGTTCGTCCTCGCCGAGCGCGCGCTCGGCGCCGGTCCGATCCGCGTGCTGTTCTCCCACATCCTGCCTAATGTCATCGGCCCGCTCTTGATCCTCGCCAGCATGGAGATCCCGGTGGTGATCACCATCGAGGCCGGCTTGAGCTTCCTCGGCCTCGGCGTCAGGCCGCCGACCCCGACCTGGGGCTCGATCCTCCAGGAGGGCTACCAGTATATCCGCGACACGCCCTGGCTGGTCATCGCCGGCGGCCTGCCGCTGATCCTGACGACGCTGGGATTCACCTTCCTCGGCGAGGCGCTCCGCGACGCCTTCGACCCCAAGCTCAACCGGCCTTAGAAGCCTGTGGAGCCTCTCCTCGACATTCGCGACCTCAGCGTCGAGTTCGCGACCCCGCGCGGCAAGGTCAAGGCGCTTCGCCGGATCGATCTCACGGTCCGGCCCGGACGCATCGTCGGCATCGTCGGCGAGAGCGGTTGCGGCAAGTCGACCCTGGTTTCCGCCGTCATGGGGTTGCTCGCCGGCAACGCCCAGGTCACGTCGGGCTCGATCGCCTTCGAGGGGCGTCAGCTCCGCGACCTGCCGGAGCCGGCGTGGCGCGACATCCGCGGCCGCCGGCTCGCCATGGTCTTCCAGGACCCGATGACCTCGCTCAACCCGGTCATCTCGATCGCCACCCAGATGATCGACATCCAGCACCGCGATGACGCCAGCCGGGGCGACAAGCTGAAGAAGGCCATCGCCTGGCTTGCCAAGGTCGGCATCGCCGATCCCGAGCAGCGGATCGAGGACTACCCGCACCGCTTTTCCGGCGGCATGCGCCAGCGCATCGCCATCGCCATGGCGCTCCTGATGAACCCCGCCCTCCTGATCGCCGACGAGCCGACCACCGCGCTCGACGTGACGCTGGAGGCCCAGATCATCCACCTGATCAAGCAGCTCCGCTCCGAGTTCGACGGCGCCATCCTCTTCGTCTCCCACAACCTCGGCCTGATCGCCGAGATCTGCGACGAGGTCGTGGTGATGTATGCCGGCGAGGTGGTCGAGCATGCGGAGATCCGCCGCCTGTTCCATTCGCCGTCCCACCCCTACACGCAGCTCCTGCTCACCTGCGATCCCGCCCGCATCGAGTCCGAGGAGCGGACGCTGCCGACCATCGGCGGCACGGTTCCCGATCTCGCCCATCTCCCCGGCGGCTGCATCTTCGCCGCCCGCTGCCCGGAAGCCTTCGAGCGCTGCCGGGCGGAGGCGCCGGGGACTTACCGGGTCGCCGACGGCCATTCGGTCCGTTGCTTCCTCCACGCCGATGACTGATCTGCTCGCCATCGAGGGGCTGCGCGTCAGGTTCCGGACCGTGGGCGCGGTCCGCGCGCTCATCGACGGCATCGCCGATCCTTATATCGACGCCGTTCTCGACGTCTCCCTTAGCGTCCGCGCCGGCGAGACCCTGGGCCTGGTCGGCGAAAGCGGCTCCGGCAAGACGACGCTCGCCCGCGCCGTGCTCGGACTGGTCCCGATCCACTCCGGCAGCATTGCCCTCGACGGCCGCGAGCTGGTGGGCCTCAAGGAGTCCGAGTATCGCTCCGTCCGCCGACAGCTCGGCATGATGTTCCAGGACCCGGTCGCCTCGTTGAGCCCGCGGAAGACCGTGGGAGGTCTCCTGGCCGAGCCCTTCCACATCCACCGCATCCGCGACGTCGACATCGACAAGGAGGCGCGCCGCCTGCTCGCGATCGTCGGCCTGCATGAAGGCTTTCTCAGCGCCTACGCGCACCAGCTCTCGGGCGGTCAGGCGCGCCGCGTCGGCGTCGCCCGCACGCTCGCGCTCAAGCCGAAGCTGATCATGGCGGACGAGCCCACCGCCGGCCTCGACGTCTCGGTCCAGGGCGAGATCCTGAACCTGATGAACGAACTCCAGCAGGAGTTCGGCTTGAGCTACCTGATCGTCACCCACAACCTGCCGGTCATCCGCCACGTCAGCGATCGCCTCGCGATCATGTATCTCGGCCGGCTGGTCGAGCAGGGGCCGACCCGGACGGTCTTCGCCCGGCCGGCGCATCCCTATACCCAGGCGCTGGTCGCCGCGGTGCCGCAGCCGGACCCCGACAAGCGGCGCACCGAGCTGGAGCTCAAGGGCGAGATCCCGAGCCTCAGGCGACGGCCCGCCGGCTGCGAGTTCCACACCCGCTGCATCC